>CAZXNA010000040.1:0-25727 GCA_964641295.1 uncultured Thermoanaerobaculia bacterium | reverse complement strand
TCCCCCGTCTGGGGCCCGATGTACCCTCCTGCCCAGAATATGTAACCCAACGCATCGTTGTACGGGTGAAAGCCGCTGGGAGGCATGACCCACGCCGTGTAATTCGTGGTGCCATACGCATCCATACCCACGGGGCCCAGCTCACCCGGCGTCACGTTTCCTGGCCGATCCACACCCGGGGGAACACTGGTTCCCGGCGTCTGGGCCCAGCCCGGCGCTCCAGCCGCCACGAACATCACGATCATTGCCAATGCGATCTTCCTTGCCACGAAAACCTCCCTTTTCCCCGGCCATCGTTTCTCCACGGGGAATCCAAACGGCCGAAAAAAAATAGAAACTCGGATCCTACGCTCAGTCAACCATTGATGTGGTTATAACTATAATGCCATATGGTATATTTTCGTGTCAACACGCGACCTGTCACTTCACGATCATTCGGACGTGAGCTCGCTCATTGAGACATTTTTCGCCGTGTGCTAGGGTATCCACGGTGCCTCCGCGGTGGAGGCGCCGGGTCTTTGAACTGCGCAGCGCTGGCGACGGAACGTCCGGTTTCAACATGGTGCTGAAAGCGGCTGGGGTCCGGAGCCCGCTGCAGAGCAGAGGAGAGAGTCAGTGGAGAAGAAGTTGTTTGTTGGGAACCTGCCGTACAGCATGACCGACGAGGATCTCGAGCAGGCCTTCGCCGAGTATGGCTCGGTGGAGAGCGCAGTGGTCATTCGCGACCGCGAGACCGGCCGTTCTCGCGGCTTCGGTTTCGTCGAGATGGCGTCCAGCGAGGAGGCCGAGGCCGCCCAGAAGGCGCTTGACGGCAGCGACGTCAACGGCCGGCCGCTCCGGGTCAACGAGGCCCACCCCAGGGAGTCGCGCCCCCGCAGGAACGACCGCTGGTAGCGCCGGAAAACGACGCACATGAAGGACCCCGCCGAGGCGGGGTCCTTCTCGTTTTCGGCCTTGGGAGATCCGTTACCTGGTCACAGGATGAGCCTGCGCGGTCTTCTCTCCCATGCCCTTGATCTTGGCATCCTTCTGCAGTTGGGACAGGATCCCCCGGACGGCCTCGCCGACCTTCTGCTGCTGGAGGGATTCCCGAATCCGATCCTTGACCTCGCTGAGGGGGACTTTTCCAGCGGCCCTCTTGTCCTCAACCTTGATGACGTGGTATCCGTAACGGGTCTCCACCACATCCGAGACCTCACCGGGCTTGAGGGCGAAGGCCGCGTCGGCGAAGGGCTTGACCATCTGCTTCTGGGCGAAGTACCCGAGCTCGCCGCCGTCCTTCGCGCTGGGGCCCTCGGAGTTCTCCTTGGCCAGGGCGGCAAAGTCCTCGCCCTTGGCGGCCCGCTTCTGGAGCGCTTCGGCCTTCTTCTTGGCCTCTGCCTTCTGCTCCGGCGTGGCGTTCTGGGGCACCTTGATCAGGATGTGCCGTGCCTTGACCTCCTCCGGCTTGACGAAGTAGGTGGGATTGTCATCGTAGAACTTCTGAACTTCCGCGTCCGTCACTTCGATGTTCGGCTCGATGTCCTTCTTGATCATGCCGTTGATCAGGTCCATCTCGATCATGGAGTTCCGGTAGATGTCGGGCGTCGTGCCACTCTGGGCCAGCATGGCCTCGAACTTCTCCTTGCCCCCGACCTGCTTCTCCAAATCCTGGATCTGCTGGTCGACCTTTGCCGTGTCGGGCTTGACGCCACGTCGCCTGGCCTCCTGGGCGAGCAACATGGAATCCACGGCCCGCTCCATGGCCTGTTTGGCCAGCTCCTGGGGCTGGACCTTGGAGGCGCCCCGCGCGACATCGGCCCTCAGGCTGGCCATGACCAGGTTGACCGTCCCGGCATAGATGGGCTCGCCATTGATGTTGAGCAGCACCTTCTTAGGATCGGGAGTCTGGGCCCAGGCCCCCACCGTCATCGCAACCACCAGAGCGGCTGCGGCCCATACGTACTTCATCTGCATTCTCGACCTCCGTTTGATTTCCGGGAAGAACCGTCCGGTCCACTGGGTGGTTTGACACAGGGATGGCCGCGACTTCCGCCGGGAAAGGATAGCACGTGTTTCCGGGAAGGGCGCTGTGCTCCATGGCCGTGAATCCTATAATGGGGCCATGCTGCCGCTTCTCACATCCATCCGTGACGTCATCTGGGGTGTCCCGTTGCTCGTGCTGCTCGTCGGGACCGGAGTCTATCTGACGGCCATCCTCCGGGGGCTCCAGCTCCACGGGCTGGTCCACGCCCTCTGGCTGGCCTTCGTCAAACGAAAGGAGAGCGGCGCCGAGGGGGACATCTCCCACTTCCAGGCCCTGATGACGGCCCTGGCCGCCACCGTGGGTACGGGGAACATCGCCGGCGTGGCAACGGCCATCGCCGCCGGTGGCCCGGGCGCTCTCTTCTGGATGTGGGTCACAGGGCTCTTCGGGATGGCCACCAAGTACACGGAGGCCTTCGTCTCGGTCAAGTACCGGGTCGAGGACGAGCTGGGCACCAAGTCGGGCGGCCCCATGTACGCCCTGTCCCGGGGCGTCGGCGGCCCGCTGGGTACGGGCCTGGGCTGGCTCTTCGCCATCTTCGCCGCCGTGGCCGCCTTCGGCATCGGCAACATGGTCCAGTCCAACTCCGTCGCCGACGTGCTGCACTCCTCCGCCGGCATCGACACGCGGATCACGGGCGCCGTCCTGGCCGTCGCCACGGCCGCCGTCATCCTCGGCGGCATCAAGTCCATCGGGAGGGTGACGGAGATCCTCGTGCCCGGGATGATCGTGTTCTACATGGCGGCGGCCATCGCCGTCCTCGTCATCGAGTGGCGGCGGATCCCCGAGGTGCTGGGGCTCGTGCTGGGCTCGGCCTTCACCGGACACGCCGCCCTGGGCGGCTTCCTCGGGGCGACCATCAAGGAGGCCGTCCGCATGGGTGTGGCCCGGGGCGTCTTCTCCAACGAGTCCGGCCTTGGATCGGCCGGCATCGCGGCGGCCGCCGCCCAGACCAGGGTGCCGGCCACCCAGGCCCTGGTCTCCATGACCCAGACCTTCATCGACACCATCGTCGTCTGCTCGCTGACCGGCTTCGTCATCCTGACGTCGGGAGTGTGGACCGCGGTGGGACCGGCCGGTCACGCCCTGACCGGTGCGCCCCTGACGGCAGCCGGGTTCGACGCGGCCCTACCCGGCGGCATGGGAAGGGCCGTCGTCTCCATCGGGTTGATTCTCTTCGCCTACTCGACGATCCTCGGCTGGAGCTACTACGGCGAGAAATCCCTGGAGTTCCTCCTGGGCGAGCGCTCGGTACTGCCCTACCGCATCCTCTTCTGCGTTGTGGTCTTCGTCGGCGCCGTGCAGCCGCTGCAACTGGTCTGGACCGTGGCGGACATCTTCAACGGCCTGATGGCCGTTCCCAATCTGATCGGACTGCTCCTGCTTTCGGGCGTCGTGGCGAGGGAGACCCGCCAGTACTTCGCCGATCTGCAGAACCGTTCGTGAAACAGGAACCCTGACTCCCCGTACATCCACAAGCCCCCTGCGGGGGTCCCGGAGGTCACCATGCGCCGCACCGTCCAAAACATCGTTCTCATCGCCATCGTCGCCGCCCTGGCTGTGCCGGCCAGCGCCGTCGAGGTCCACTTCGCCCGCCAGCCGGCGCCGTCTCCCGACGGCTCCCAAATCGCCTTCTCCTGGCAGGGCGACATCTGGATGGCACCCTCGGCCGGGGGCGAGGCACGTCGCCTAACCGCCAACCCGGCCCCCGACCGCCACCCCGTCTTCTCCCACGACGGACGGTGGATGGCCTTCGCCTCCAAACGCTTCGGCTCCTACGACGTCTTCGTCGTCCCCGTGGACGGCGACGCACCACCGGCCCGGCTGAGCTTCGCCTCGGTGGACGATATCCCGGTGGATTTCACCCCCGATGATTCCGCCGTACTCTTCGTCTCGCGGCGGGCCGAATCGATCCGATGGATGCCCGCCCTCTACACCGTCCCCATTCAGGGCGGCACCCCCCAGCTCCTCCAGCCGGCCCTGGGCCAAACCGCCGCGTACTCGCCCGACGGCCGGTCGCTGGTCTTCGTTCGCGGGTCCACCAAGTGGACTCGCCGGGGGTACCGCGGCGCTGCCAACCGCGAGCTGTGGCTCCGCGCGCCCGACGGCGAGTACCGCCAGTTGACCCATTTCGACGGGGACGACGACGAGCCCTCCTGGATCGCACCGGACCGTATCGCCTTCCTCTCGGCCAGGAGCGGCCGGAAGAACGTCTTTCTCATGGACGTCACGACGGGCGAAACGACACAGCTGACCCACCATGAGGGATCGGACGTGCGGGCACCCCGAGCGGCCGCCAACGGTTCCCTGATCGCTTACGAGTTCGAGGACGGGCTCTGGACCGTACGCCCCGACGGAGGGGACCCGATCCGCCTGGCATTCACCGCCCCGGCCGACGCCATCCTCCCCATGATCGAGCGCCACGTGGACCACAAGGATGCCGACGAGCTCGCCGTCAGTCCCGACGGCAAGCTGGCGGCCTTCGTCGTCCATGGCGAGGTCTTCGTCACGGCCGTCCGATCCAAGGACGAGCAGGCCATGGCTCCCTCCCCCACGGTGAGGATCACCCGCACCGCCGCCCGCGAGAAGGACATCCAGTGGTCGCCGGACGGCGCGACCCTGCTCTTCGCCTCGGACCGCTCGGGGAACGACGACCTCTACCTGGCGAAGCCTGCCGACCCGGAGAAGGGCTGGCTGCAATCCTTCGAGTTCCCCGCCACGCGGCTGACCAGCAGCCCCGACGAGGAGTACTCGGGGCGTTTCTCTCCCGACGGCAAACGGATCGCCTTCATCCGTGGTCGCGGCGACCTCGTGATCATGAAGACCGACGGATCCGATCAGGAGACCATCCTCGAGCACTGGCAGACACCCGAGTTCGACTGGTCCCCCGACGGCCGCTGGATCGCCTACTCCATCCCCGACATGGAGTACAACACCGAGATCTGGCTCGTTCCCTCCACGGGCGGCACGCCCTACAACGTCAGCCGCCACCCGGACGACGACATCTCACCGCGATTCTCCCCCGACGGAAGGCGCCTGCTCTGGCTTTCCCACCGTCATGCCGACACCTTCGATATCTGGGGCGTCTGGCTGACCAGGGCGGACGACGAACGGACGCCAGAGGGGTGGCTCCAGGTGTTCTCCAAGAAGGAGGAGAAGGGCAAGAAGAGCAGCGCCAAGACGGAAGAGGGGAAGGGCGCACCCTCCGGAAAGGAAGCCGCCCCGAAACAGGAGTTGCCCGAGGTCCACATCGACTTCAAGGACCTCTGGCGAAGGGCCGCGGGCATCACCCGGCTCAAGGGCGACGAGGAGGAACCCCAGGTCAGCACGGACGGCAAGAGGATCCTCTTCTCGGCGGAGATCGACGGCAAGCGGGACCTCTACTCCGTCCGTTTCGACGGCAAGGACCTCAAACGTCTGACCGAGGGGGAGACGAGGCCCAGCCAGATCCAGCTGAAGGGTGACGAACAGACCATCTTCTACCTGGACGGCTCCGGGAAGATCGGGAGGGTCTCCCTGGACGGCAAGGCCGGAGACCCGGTCCCGTTCACGGCCCGCTACGAGGTCGACCGTGCTGCCCAGCAACGGCAGGTCTTCGCCGAGGCTTGGCGCGCCCTCAACCTGTGGTTTTACGATCCCCAGTTCCACGGGGTCGACTGGAAAGCCCAGCGCGCCAAGTACGGCGCCTGGCTCCAGGGCGGCATGGACCCCGCCGACTTCGCCGACCTGGTCAATCTCATGCTCGGTGAGCTCAACGCTTCCCACATGGGCTACTACCCGAACCGCGGCCCCGCAGCCCGGAAGCAGGAGCGGGAACGCACGGGCTTCGTCGGCGCCCTCTTCGAACCCTCCGCCGGAGGTCCGGGACTCCTGGTGCGGGAGGTCCTGCCGGACTCCCCCGCCGCCCAGGTGGCCGTCCACCTTGAGGCCGGCGAGCGCCTCCTCGGTGTCAACGGTACGCCCGTCCGGCCCGGCACGAACGTCTACGCCCTCTTCGCCGACACCGTGGGCCAGCGGATTCCCCTCCGGATCCGAAGCGCCCAGGGAACGGAGCGAACGGCCGTTGTCGTCCCGGTCGAATTCCGCCGTCAGCGGCAGCTCCGCTACGAGGCGTGGGTCCGGCAGCGTCGCGCCATGGTCGAGAAGCTCTCCGGCGGGCGGCTGGGCTACGTCCACATCCAGGGCATGGATATCCCGTCCTTCGAGGAGTTCGAGCGCAACCTCTACGCTGCAGGCCACGGCAAGGAGGGGCTTCTCATCGACGTCCGCTCCAACGGCGGTGGCTGGACGACCGACTACCTGATGGCCGTTCTCAACGTCCGGCGCCACGCCTACACCCTGCCTCGCGGCGGCGACCCGAAAGTCAAGGCCTACCCACAGGGCAGGCTCCCCCTGGCCGCGTGGACCCGCCCAGCCGCGGCCCTCTGTAACGAGGACTCCTACTCCAACGCTGAGATCTTCTCCCACGCCTTCAAGACCCTCAAGCGTGGGCCCCTCGTCGGCAGTCCGACCTTCGGCGCCGTCATCTCCACCGGAGGCACCTACACCCTGGACGGGGCGCTGGTCCGCTTGCCCAGCCGCGGCTGGTTCGTCGCGGGTTCGGGCGTCAACATGGAGCTCCACGGCGCCGAGCCCGGCGTGGTCGTCTGGCAGCCCCCGGCCGAGGACACCTCCAAGACCATCGACACCCAGCTGGCCAGGGCCGTCCAGGTGCTGCTCGAGGACATCCCCGACGATCCCCGCCGCGGGGTGTGGTAGGGAGACCGAAAGGGACGCGGTATCCTGAGGCATGAGCACCGGAACGGCCGCTTCCCCCCGACCGTGGCGGGTCTTCGCCCTCGGATGGGCGAAACGGTTCGCCGTGGGCGGCGGGGTTGCCGTGGTTGCCTTTCTCCTGGGCGTCGGCCTGGTCACGCGGACCTTCCCCGACCTCGGGCCGCCCCAGACCGTCCGGCTTCGGGGAGAGTTCCGGGCCGGCTCGCCCGGCGCTCCCGAGGATCTGGCCGGCTACATGAATCTCGAGGACCGGCTCTTCGCAGAGCTCCACGCCAGGGTCTACCGGAAGCTCCCCGATCCATCCCGCGTCTTCGACCGCTACGTGGAGGGTAGCCCCAGCGACCCCGGCCGGCTGGCCGTCAACTGGAACCGCACGCGGGTCGTCGTTCCCGAGGGGCACCGGGGGGCCGTCCTTCTCCTCCACGGCCTCAGCGATTCCCCCTACAGCCTCCGAAGCGTCGGGGAGCTGTACCGGCGGCGCGGATTCGCCGTCATCTGGCTCCGTCTGCCGGGCCATGGGACGGTTCCCTCGGCCCTGACCCGCGTCCGGTGGGAGGACTGGGTTGCCGCAACGGAGCTGGGAATGGTCAAGGCCGCCGAGCTGGCTGGAAACGGCCCCTTCCACGTGGCCGGCTACTCCAACGGCGGCCTCCTGGCCCTCTTCGCCACCCTGGAGCGCCTCCAGGACGGGCAACGCCGGATCCCCGATCACCTGGTGCTTCTCTCTCCCTCCATCGGTATCCCCGGGATCGCCCGTTTCGCCCGGTGGATCCAGCTGATCGACTGGCTTCCGCCCTTCCGGAAGGCCCAGTGGCAGGAGGTCCACCAGGAGATCGATCCCCACAAGTACAGCTCCTTCCCCTTCAACGCCAGCTACCAGTGCTGGAAGGGAACCCGGGAGGTCCATCGCCTTCTGCTTCGGCTGCAACGCAACGGCGGCCTGGGGAGGATGCCTCCCGTTCTGGCCTTCCAGTCGGTGACCGACAGCACGGTGGTGGCCGCGGCCGTCAAGACGCGGCTGTTCGACCTCCTTCCCGAAGACGGCAGCGAACTGGTCCTCTTCGACGTCAACCGCAAACGCTCCCTGATCCGTTTCTTCTCCCGCGACATCGTCTCCCTCTCCCAATGGCACCTCGATAACCCCTCGCTGGCGTACCGCGTCGATCTCGTCACCAACCGCTCCCCGGAAACCGTGGAAGTCGTCGAGAAAGTCTACGGCCCGAGCGGGGCAACCCTGCCCCCTGTGGAAACGGCGCTCTCCTGGCCGCCCCACGTCTACTCTCTCTCCCACGTGGCCGTCCCCTTCCCGCCGGATGACCCCATCTACGGTGATGGGACGGGACCCGGCGCCGATCTCAAGCTGCCCCTGGGTTCCCTCGAGCTCAAGGGGGAGAGCGGCCAGCTCCAGATTCCCCAGTCCATCCTGTACCGCCTCCGTCACAACCCCTTCTTCGACATCGTCCAGCGAAAGCTGGAGTCCATCCTGCGAGTGGAGGATCTCGCACCGGCCGGTCAGCGGTGAGCAGCCACAGACACATGAAACGAAGGATCCTCAAGCGCACCCTGTTCCTCCTCGGCATCCTCGGTCTCGTGGCGGGAACGGTACTGTTGTACCTGTTCAACACCGATCTCACATGGAGCCGCGACCCCTTGGCCCGTGCGGTCTCCAGGACCCTTGGTCGGCAGATCACCATCAATGGCGAGTACCATCTGCGCCTCGGCACGGTGTCGCATCTCGAGGCCCATGACATCGTCCTGGCCAACGCGCCGTGGGCCTCGGAGGGCCCCCTGGCCTCCATCGGCCGTCTGGAGCTCGAGGTGGAAACCCGCTCTCTCTTGTGGGGACCCATCCACGTTCGCAGCCTTCGTCTTGACCGTGTGGAGCTGCGCCTGGAATCGGACGCTCGGGGCCGGGGCAACTGGGCGAGCGGCAAGCCGAAGACCGGTGGTGCGGGGAAGGCACGGTCCCGGCTCCCTCTCCTGGACCACGCCGAGGTCCACGGCTTCCACATGGGCTACGAAACACCATCCCGCGCGAAGCCACTCGATCTCATGCTCCCCGAGGCCCGGTTCCACAGGGAGGCCTCGAACCTCGTCCAGTTTGATCTCCAGGGTGCCGTTGACGGCAAGCCGCTCCGCTTGGCGGGTCATCTGGGGCCCCTCGGCCGCCTCCTCGGCAACGAGCCGTTCGACCAGGATCTCAGCTTCCGTCTCGGCACCTTGGAGGGCCAGCTGAAAGGACGAACGGCCAGCCTCTCGACCCTGGCCGGAGCATCCCTCGACCTCACCCTCCACGGGCCGGAGCTTGCCGAGCTGACGGCCCTGCTCGGCCTTCCCGAGGAGAGGTTGGGGGCGTTCCGCCTGGAGGCGACGACCCGGCCGGCAGGCGCCGCCATCGACGCCCGGCTGGAAGCCATGACCTCCCTGATCCAGGCGAAGGCCAGCGGGCGGATCGTGCCGGGTCGGCCACCGGCCCTCAACCTGACAATCACGGCCTCCGGAGGGGACCTGGGAGCCCTGGCGGCCCTGGGCGGGGTCCAAGGGCTTCCGGCCGAACCCTTCACCCTCCAGGCAGGGCTGCAAGCCCACGGCTTCCCCATCGGCTTCAAGGAGCTGACCATCCAGGTTGGGAAGAGTTCCGTTGCTGCCCGGGGCACGCTGGGCCGCCCCCCGGCGTTCGACGGCACCGATGCCTCGGTCGAGCTCCACGCCCCCGATGCTTCCCTGATCGGCCGACTCGCCCACACCAAACTTCCCACCGGGAAGCTGGCCGCCAGAGGCCGGATCACCGTGGAGGGCGACAAGGTCCGGATCTCCGGCCTGGACGCCCGAATCGGGAGGAACGAGCTTCGGGCCGACGGGACCGTTGGGCTGGGCGCCAGGAAGGCAGGGGCGGCATTCGAGATCGAGGCTCGCGGTCCCGAGCTGGCGGTCTTCGACCCCCTGGCCGGCACCTCCCTCCCCCCGGGGCCGTTTCAAGCCACCGGGAGGATCTCCACCACCTCCCAGGGGATTCGACTGGAAACCATCCGAATCGAGCTGGGCGGAAACTGGATCGAGGCCTCCGGGACCGTGACCGGCGCGGGGAACCGTGCCGGCTCCGAGGTGAAGCTATCACTGGGGGGCCGTGACCCGGCCTTCCTGGCCTCCCTCGCTGGAATCCGCGGCCTGCCCGCCGAACCCTACCGCGCCAGGGGGCGCCTGCACGTGGGCGCCCGTTCCCTGGAGATCCGGGAGGTCGAGCTCCGGGTCGGTGAGCACGACGCAAAGTGCGAGATCCGCCTCGCCCGCCCGCCGGCGGCCGGCCCCGTCGAGCTCCGGCTTCAGGCACAGGGGAAGGACCTGTCGGAGCTGGGCCCCCTCCTTGGCCTGGCCTCCCTCCCCCGGCACGCCTACCAGGCTTCCGGAACGCTCGAGATCACCCGCACGGACTACGGATTCTCCGGGCTGAAGCTCCGGGCTGGTGAGATCGTAGCGTCCGCAGACGGACGCCTGGGCCGGCCGCCGGAATTCAACGGCACGGCCCTGAAGATCAACGCCTCGGGCCCCGAGCTCTCCGAGCTCGGCCCGGTCCTTTCCCTGCCGGATCTACCGGCTCTGCCCTTTGACATCAGCGGCGGCCTCCGTATCGGGACCGGGGCCATCGAGCTCGAAGACATCCATGGGACCCTGGGAACGAGTCGCATCTCGGTGGGTGGCGCCTTCCGTCCCCGCGGCCTCCCCCTCCATCTGGCGCTGGATCTCGACGTCCACGGCCAGGAGCCGGCCGACGTCACACGCTTCCTTCAGGGTCTCGGGCTGGGGGAGATGCCCTCCCTGCCCTCCAGGCCCTACACCATCGCGGGCCATCTGGAGCACAGCCCGGATGGCTTCCGCCTCAGACAGCTCAAGCTCTCCCTTGGAGAGCTCAAGGGGAGCGTCGATGGTCTTCTGGGCGCCCCTCCCGGCTACCACCATACGGTCCTTGAAATCGAGGGATCGGGGGGAAACACCGCCAATATCGGCGAGCTGGTCGGCAAGCGGCCCGAGATCGAGGGCCTCCGTTTCCACTGCAAGATCCGGCGTCTCGAGCAAGATCTTGATGATCGGGGCCCCGTCCTCAGCATCGAAGGCAATCTGGCCGCCGACCGGCTTCAGATCGAGAAAGGCCAGGAACCCGAGGCCACGCCAGCTCCACTACCGGCCGGAGCCTCTGCCCCCCCCGGCAATGAGCTCAACGAAGAGGAGAGTCCGTTCGTATTCTCCGAGAAACCGTTCCGCCTGAAGCTGCCGACGATCCTCAGGGGAAGGATCGACTGCAACATCGGCGATCTCGTTCTCCCCATGAGCCACCTGATCGACACCCACGTTGGCATTGGCCTGGATCACAATGGCCTCCACCTGGATCCCATGGAAGCCACGATCAGCGGCGGCGGCGTCATCTCCGGTTCCCTGTCGCTGATGCCGAGGGGCGACCGGCTGAACGTGGCGCTCCGGCTGAAGATCGACGGTACGAGCCCGAATCTCCTGTTCGGCAAGCCGCCGAGGGAGGACGAGCCCCGGCTCGACGCACGCGTCGAGCTCGACGGGAGCGGCACCTCCCCCCACGATCTCGCCTCCACCGCCAACGGCCGCTTCCACGTCAGCCTCACCGAGGGAAGCATCGAGTCTTCGATCCTGGACTCCCTGGGGGACTCGCTCTTTCTCAGCATCCTCGACGCTCTCAACCCCTTCCGGAAGAAGGAATCGAGGACGGAGCTGGAGTGCGGCGTCATTGCCGGTGTGATCGAGGATGGAGAGGTCATCCTGGACCCCCTTGGGCTCAAGACGACCAAGGTGACGACCGTTGCCACGGGAACCATCGATCTTGGGACGGAGGAGCTCAGCATCAACTTCGCATCCAAGGCACGGCGTGGAATCGGGCTCAGCACCAGCACCCTGACCAACTCCTACATCAAGATCGGTGGGATCCTCAAGAAGCCCTCGGTCGAGCTCAAGCCCGTCACCGCGGCGGCCAAGACGGGCCTCGCCGTCTTCACGGCCGGGATCTCCCTGCTGGCCGAGGGCCTGTGGAACCGGGTGAGCTCGGAAGCGGACATCTGCACCAGGATGGCCGAGGAGGTCGACGAGTTGTGGAGGGAACCACGGCCTGCGGCCCATGAGGCCGGGCAGTGAGCCGGAAAACCTGGTAACTTTTCCAGTGGACGACCGACGACGTCGGGGAAGAAGGCCGGCCATGAATTACAGACGGCTTGGGTGCCATGGGCTCAAGGTCTCCGAGATCGCGCTGGGCGGGTGGACGACCTACGGGGGAACCCTCAAGGACGACCAGCTGATCCGGCGGATCCTTCTCCGGGCCCACGAAGCCGGCGTCAATTACTTCGACATCGCCGACATCTACGCCTGGGGCGAGGCCGAGCGGCGGATGGGCAAGGTTCTCGGCGAGCTTCCGCGTCACACCATCGTCGTCGCCTCCAAGGTGTTCTTCCCCATGTCCGACGATCCCAACGACCAGGGCCTCTCCCGGAAGCACGTCCACGAGTCCATCGATCGCAGCCTGGCCCGGCTCGAGATGGACTACGTCGACCTCTACTTAGCCCACCGGCCGGATCCCGAGGTCCCGTTGGAGGAGGTCGTCCGTGCCTTCTCCGACCTGGTCGACCGGGGCAAGGTTCTCTACTGGGGCACCTCCGAGTGGCCGGCGGAGATGGTGTCCGAGGCCATGGAGCTGGCACGGACCCACGGCTGGCACCCGCCCGCCGTCGAGCAGCCCGAATACTCCCTCCTCAACCGGCGCATCGAACGGGAGCTCTTCCCGCTGGCCGAGGGGACCGGCTTGGGCCTCGTCGTCTGGAGCCCCCTGGGTCAGGGGATGCTGACGGGCAAGTACGACGCGGGCATCCCCCAGGGTACCCGTTTCGACCGGTTGCCCCAGTTCACGGGACGTCTCTGGACCGAGGAGAACCGACGCCGGGTGAAAGCCATGAAAGAGCTGGCGGAGGAGGCCGGCCTGAGCCGTGCCCAGCTGGCCCTGGCCTGGATCCTCGATCACCCCGAGGTCAGCAGTGCCATCGTCGGCGCAACCTCGATGGAACAGCTGGAGGAGAACCTCGGCGCCGCTGGCGCCACGATACCCCACGGGATCCGCCAACGCCTCGACATCCTGTTCAACTGAAGGAACGCCCTCCAACGCTCATCCCATCACGAGACGCCCGGCTCAGTGACACCCCCCGTGGCCGTGGCCGCCGCCCGGCCCATGGTCGTGGCCGGTTCCCGCACCGTGATGGTGGCCATGCTCGTGGCAACTCTCGCCCGTGGCCGTCAGGGTACCCTCCAGCCAGGCACGCACCATGGCTTCGGGGTCCTCCCCCGAGGCACCCAGTATCACCTCGACGCCCGAGGCCTGCAGCATGGCGACCGCCCGCGGTCCCATGCCCGCGGCGATGATGGTGTCAACGCCCTGGGACGCCAACCACGATGGAAAGGCGCCCATGGAGTGGGGTGGAGCCGGAAAATCCTCCCGTTGGAGCACCCGTCCCTCACCCTCGTCCACCGTGAAGACGGCGAAGCCCTGGGCCCCGCCGAAATGGCTGCTGAACCGCCCGCCCAACACCGGAATCGCGATCTTCTTCATCTTCATCCTCCAGATCTTTCTTCACGGGACGCCCATCGCCCGCCGGTGCCACAGGTGCAACGCCGTCCCTGACCTCCGGCCTCCCCGTGCCGCGGGCAGGTGGCGCTTCCCAAAAACCCCTGGGGTACGGCCTCCCCTCCGACCAGGAGAATCGCCCCCTCGAGGATGGCCCGGGCCGCCTTGGACCTTCCGGACGCGAGGATCCGCCCAAAGGTCGCCCGGGAGACTCCCATGCGAGCCGCCGCCTCCTGCTGGTAGAGCCCTTCCACGTCGGCGAGCCGAAGCGCCTCCATCTCGTCAAGGCGAAGGACCACCACCGGCAGATCCCGCACGGGTCTTCCCAGGGGCCGGAACCCCTTTCCGGCGAAACGGCACCCGATGCGGCGCGGTACGGGCGGTCGTCCCATAACAGTTACGAGCATATGCTCAGAATAACCCCATGTCAACACCGATCCCGGCCAACCTCCCGGTTCACCTCCAAGCCCAATCCTCCATGCCGGGGGTTGACAAACTCCAGGTGGTGCCCTCATTATTCCGCCTGTTAGTGAATGTTCACTAACATCGCTGATATGAGGAGATCATCATCGTGGAACGCTCGAGCCATCACACGAGAATCGCTCAAGCCCGGTCCGGAATCGCGGGGAGGCCATGAGGATGGAGAACCACCACCCAGGTCCGGAAAGCCCCCGTCAGGCGGAGATCCTGGACCGCGCCCTGGAGCTGGTGCGGGAGGGGGGACTTTCCAGCCTGACGACCAAGAAGATCGCCGAACGCGTCGGATTTTCGGAACCGGCGCTCTACCGTCACTTCCCCACCAAGCAGGCCCTGGTCATCGGCCTGATGGACCGCCTCGAGGAGATGCTCGTGGCGCCCGCGCGTCAGATCGCCGCCGAGAGCGGTCTGCCGGCCCTCAAGCGGCTCGAGAAGATCGTCCAGCGGCACCTCCGCCTCGTGCGCGAGCAGAACAGCCTGCCCATCCTGCTCCTGGCCGAGGCCTCGACATCGGACGACCCGGCATTGCTGGACCGGATGCGATCCATCTTCCACGGCTACCTGTCGGTTCTCGAGGATCTGCTGCGCGAAGGCCAGACCAGCGGCGAGATCCAGGGGGGAACGGAGGCCGACTGTCTGGCCCTTCTGCTCCTCGGAGCGCCGGCAGCCATGGCCATTCGCCACCGTCTGCTGCCGGACGCCCGTGCCGAAGATCGTTTCGAAAGCCAACTCTTGCCGCTCCTGCTGCACTTACTGAGCACGACCGAAGGGAGGACCGCATGACACGACGATTCCTTGGCCTGCTGGTGACGGCCTTGCTGTGTGCCGGGCCCATGGCCCAGGCGCAGGAGAGCCAGCTCGTGCCCGCGTCCACACCCACGGCCACTGCGGCGAAGGCGCCGACAGACCAGGCGGGAAACGCCGTGCCACCCGCCGAGACCGGTCCGGTCCACCTGACCCTGGACCAGGCCATCGCCGGGGTCATGGAGGGCAATCCGGCCCTCAAGGCCCTGGGCCACAGGAACGCAGCGACGGGGAAATCGGCCAGCGCGGCCTCCAGGAAACGCTGGGGCAACCTGGACGCCTACTTCAACTACACCCGCTACAACGACAGCTGGATCGTCCGTCCCATGTCCGAGGAGCTCTTCACCGAGGGTGGGTTCGACGCCCTTCCGTGGGACCGCAACCAGCGCCACTACGGGCTGACCTACTCCATCCCCCTGTACCTGGGCGGCCAGCTCTCCAACAACATCAA
Source organism: uncultured Thermoanaerobaculia bacterium (assembly GCA_964641295.1). Lineage (GTDB taxonomy): Bacteria > Acidobacteriota > Thermoanaerobaculia > Thermoanaerobaculales > Sulfomarinibacteraceae > JAADFK01. Next base: position 10,565 of record CAZXNA010000040.1, on the reverse strand, counting down.
GATCGCCAGGTTCGAGGGCGAGAAGGTCCAGGCCCTCCTGGAGGGGACGCGCTGGCAGCTCCGCTTCAACGCCACATCCCTCTACACGGCGGCCCAGACCCTGGACGAGGTCGACCGCTCCCTGGGCGAGCTGATCCAGTCCCTGGAGAAAACCAGAAAACGGCTCGACCTGATGGTCCAGCTGGGCAAGCGACCCGAGCTCGACCGGCTCAAGGTCGTCGAACAGCTGGAGGACGCCAGGGCACAGCGGGAATCGGTCCGGGCCGACCGCACCAGGGTCGGCGCCCTGCTCCTGGCCCTGATGGGCAAGGATCCCTCCCTGGGGATCTCCGTCGATCCCCTCCCCGAACACACGCCCGGCGCCACCCTGACACCCGAGGAGCTCCGCATGGCGGCGCTGGAAAGCTCGGCCGTCCGGCGGGCACAGCTGGCCGCCCAACAACAGGACAGCGGCGTCAAGGTGGCCACCGCCAGCTTCATGCCAAGGATTGTCGCCAGCGGGAGCTTCGACCAGAACACAGCTCCTTCGCTGGATGACCCCCTGGATACCTGGCGCGTCTCCGTCAACATCGTCGTTCCCATCCTCCACGGCACCTCCCGGTTCGAGGAGCTGGCCGCCGCCAAGGAGCGCCGGAGCGCTGCCGAGCAGTCGCTGGTCGAGACCCAGCTGAAGATCCAGGCCCTCCTCGAGGAAGCCATGGCCAGGTATCGCTCGGCACAGGCCGAGCTCAAGGCCGCCAGGGCGCGCGTCGCAGCCGGTACCGAGGCCGCCCGCATCGAGCAGATCCGCTACGACTCGGGCGCCGGCACCATCGAAGACCTCCTCCGCGCCCAGGCGCGCAAGGAGGCCTCCGAGGCCTCGTTGGCAAAGGCCAGGGGCGGCATCATCACCGCAGCTGAACGCATCAACAGCATCGTCGAGAGGGAGGCCCTGAAATGAAGAAACTCGGTTGGATCATGGTGGTTGTCCTGATCGCCGGAGGCCTGCTGGCCGTCCGGATGAAACGGGTTCACCAGAAGGACTCGGCACCTCTGGTGCGGCAGCCGGTTCCGGGGGTGGTGGTAGCCCCCGTCCGGACCGGCCGCGTGGGCAGTGTGCGGCATGTCACCGGGACCGTCGTCGCCGACGAGGAGGCCCAGGTGGCCCCCAGGATCATGGCGCGGCTCCTGGAGGTGCGGGTCCGCGAGGGCGATGTGGTGCGTGCGGGACAGGTCCTGGCCGTGCTCGATGCCCGGGAGCTCGAGGATGCCGTGGCCCAGGTCGGGGCCGGCCTTTCCGCCGCGGGCGAGGCGGTGGCTGCTGCCGAGGCAGCATGGGAGGCCCAGCGGGACGCCACCGAGCGGGATCGCGTGCTGCATGAGGCCAAGGCCATCTCGGACGAGCAGTGGGAGCGCTCCCGGGCAGCCGAGCGGGCAGCGCGCGCCCGGCTCGAGGGGGCCCGTGCCGAGCTCAAGATGGCCCGAAAACGGCACGACCAGGCACGCACCCGTCGGGGCTACGCCCTCCTCAAAGCCCCCTTCGACGGGAAGGTAACGGCCCGGCTGGCCGATCCGGGAGACCTGGCCGTGCCGGGGAAGCCGGTCCTTGCAGTGGCTCGGGACGGGGGGCGCCGGGTCCGGGCCGGGCTGCCCGTGGAGGATCTCTCCGTGCTGGCCGTGGGTGACCCAGTGACCCTGAGCGCCACCGGGGTGACGGTCAGCGCGGTGGTCTCGCGCATCGTACCCGCCACGGGGTCCTCCGGCCTCGCGGCCTTCGAGGTCGACCTCGCCGAAGCGCCCGGGACCTTCGTGCCCGGCGCCACGGTGGGTGTCGATGTGGCGCTTCGCCAGGCCGAAGGCCTCGTGGTGCCTGTGGAGGCCCTGCTGGAGGGCGAGCGCGGAACGTGGGTGTTTCTGGTGGAGCCTTCCGGGAGCCGTTCGGCCGGGTCACCGGAAGGAGCAAAGCGCACCGGAACGGTACGGCCGGTGCAGGTGCAGGTCCTGGCGCGCTCCGTGGACGAGGCGGTGGTTGACGGCGACCTCGCCGAGGGTGATCAGGTGGTCGTGGCCCAGCCCTCGCGCCTGATGACATTCGCCCGGGGAATGACCGTTGAGGTCGCGACACGCCAAGGCCGGGAGGCTGCAGAATGAGCTTCGTGGACAGCTATTTGAAGCGGCCTCACCTGGTATCGGCGCTGCTGATCCTGGCGGCGGCCCTCGGGGCCATCGGCTACAACCGTCTCCCGTTCAAGCTTTTCCCGGATACCGAACGCCCCCAGGTGGCGGTGGTGACGGTGCTTCCCGGCGCCTCGGCGGCGGACGTGGAGAGCGACCTGACACGACCCATCGAGCGGGAGCTCTCGGGGATTGACCAGGTCCGGGCGGTCCGTTCCACGAGCCGGGACGAGGTCTCCGCGGTGACGGTGGAGTTCCGTTACACCAGGGACCTCTCCAGCGCCACCACCGACGTGGCCAATGCGCTCGAGAAGGTCAAATCACGCTTCCCCCCGGGGACCAAGGCACCGATTCTGTTCCAGGTGTCATCGGCCACACCGGCGGTGATGACTCTGGCGCTCCAGCCGAAGGAGGGCTCCCACCTGGACCTCTCCATGGTGCGCCAGATGGCCGAGAACCAGATCCGTGACCGCCTCCTACAGCTTCCCGAGGTGGCCAACGTGGAGGTGTTCGGCGGTCACGAGCCTGTCATCCTGGTCACCCCCGACCGGGACGAGCTGGAGCGGTACCGCCTCAGTGTCGCAGACGTGGCGGCGGCGCTGGCTGCTGCCAACGCCAACCAGCCGGCGGGGCTCGTGATCGGCGGGGGCTCCCAGATCGTCCTCAAACGGCGCGGAGCGCTTGGAAGCGCCGCCGACGTGGCGCGGGTCGTGCTCACCGACCGGGGACCGGGCGTCATCCGGGTGGGCGACGTGGCCGAGGTCCGGCGCAGCACCACCGAGCCCAGGAGCGCCTTCCACGGCAACGGCGAGCCAGCCATCGCCGTGAACATCCAGCGCCAGCGCGAGGGCAACGTGCTCGAGACCATCGAGGCGGTGAAGGGGCTGCTGCCCGAGCTGGAACGTCAGTTTCCGTCGGTGGCGTTCTCCGTTCCCGACTCCCAGGAGGAGCTCATCACGCTCTCGGTCTCCAACATGCGGGACGCGCTCAAGAGCTCCATCCTGATGACGGTGACGGTGCTGTTCCTCTTCCTCGCCAGCGGCCGCAGCCTGGCCCTGGTGGGCGTCTCGCTGCCCATGACCTTCCTCCTGACCTTCGGCATCATGTGGCTCGGCGGCATGGAGCTCAACATCGTGACGCTCACCGCCATCACGCTGGCGGTGGGAATGCTCGTGGACGACTCCATCGTGGTGGTGGAGAACATCCAGCGGCACCTAGACGAGCTGGGCAAGCCCGTCAGGGAAGCCGTCATCGGCGGCACCAAGGAGATCCTGCTGGCGGACTTCGCCGGCACCGCCACCACGGTGCTGGCCCTGTCCCCCATCGTCTTCGTGGGCGGCTATGTCCAGCGGGTCATGAGGCCGCTTTCCCTGACCCTCATCATCGCCCTGTTGTCGTCCTTCGTGGTCTCGGTGACCATCATCCCGCTCCTGGCGCCGTTGATCCTCCGGCGGGAGAACGGCGGGCGGAGGACCCTGCCCGAGCGTCTCACGGCCCGAGTCGCGGACGCCGTGCTCGGCTGGCTGCGCAATTTCTATCAGGGCGCCACCCGGCTGGCCCTGGGACACCGGGCGCTGTTCCTGCTGGCCGGAGCGGTGATGTTCGTCATCGCGGCCCGCCAGATGCCGCTCGCCGGCCGGGACCTCATGCCGCCCATGGACACCGGCATCGTCAAGGTGGCCTTCGAGGCCGACGCGGGCAGCTCCCTGGCGGCCACCGAGGAGCTGTTGGACAAGATGGAGGCCATCATCGGCCGATTCCCGGAGGTGACGTCGTCACTGGCGATGATCGGCTCCGAGCCGGACGTCATCTCCTTCGGCTCGGGACGGACCCCGCGCCAGGGGGCCATCACCATCAACTTCGTGGACCGGTTCCACCGCGACAAGACCATCTGGCAGATCGAGGACGACCTGCGTGAGCAGTTCCAAAAGCTGCCCGGCCTTCATCATGTGGATGTCTACGACTACGGCGCCACTCCCCTGTCCACCATCAAGGCCCCGGTGGACGTCATGATCTCCGGGCCGGACCTGGAAATGTTGGACTCCATCGGCCGCGACGTGGAGCGGCGCCTCGTGGAGACGCTGCGCGGCGCGACCTCCATCGGCCGGTCGTGGCGGCTCGACGCCCAGGAGGCTGTCCTGGAGCTCGACCCGGGCCAGCTGGCGAGCTACGGGATCTCGCCCCGGGCGGTGACGACACAGCTCGGCGCCGCCGTGGGCGGCCTGCCCGCCTCCATCCTCCGCGTGCCCAACCAGGACGGCCAGACCATCTGGGTCCAGCTCCCGGCCGGCCAGCGGGCCCACCTGGCGGAGCTGGAGACCTTCCCCATCCAGACACCGCGCGGGATCGTCCCTCTGGCCCAGCTGGGCGCCGTCCGGAAGCACCCAACCGCCCAGGTCATCACCCATGAGGGCCTCGAACGGACCCTGGACGTCACGGCATTCCGGCGGACCCGGGCCATCTCCCACCTGCAGGAGGACGTCCTCGCCGCCCTCGAGGGCCTCGAGCTGCCTCCCGGTTACTCCATCTCCCACCAGGGGGAGATCTCCCAGATGAACGAGTCCTTCGGCCGCCTGGGCAACGCGCTCTCCCTGAGCCTGCTGCTGCTGTTCTTCTCCCTGGTCCCCACGTTCCGCTCCTGGCTGCACCCCATCACCATCATGTCCGTCATCCCCCTGGGCGTCATCGGCGCCGCATGGATGCTGCTCATCGCCGATCGCCACGCCTGCATGCCGGCCATGATGGGGCTCATTCTGCTGGGCGGCATCGTGGTGAACAACTCCATCCTGCTGCTGGACTTCGCCCGTACGGCGCACGAACGCGGTGCCGACCTGGACGACGCGCTGGTGGAGGCGGTGGGGGTCCGCATGCGGCCCATCCTCATGACCGCCACCTCCACCGTCGTGGGCATGATCCCCATCGCCATGGAATGGTCGGTGGGCCTGGAGCGTCTCTCGCCGCTGGCCATGGTGGCCGTGGGCGGCCTGATCGTCGCGACCTTCCTGACCATGGTCTACGTGCCGATCCTGTTCTCCCTCCTCGAGGACGCCATGACGGCCGTCAAGGGCCGGTTCCGCAGGGCACGCGGCGCAGCGGCGGAGGCGTCGTGACACAGAAGTCTTCCTCCTTCTCGTTTCTTTCCTGGTTCCCCGTCCCGGCGACGGTACGGGGAACCCTCTTTTGCGGTTATCCTGAGAAGGAATATGGGAGGTGCCATGTCAACCCTGAAACCTTCCGCGCTGATGACCGTCCTCCTGCTGCTTCTTCAAGCAGCGGGGCCGGGGGCTGTGGCCCAGGAGCTCGGCCCGGTGGCCGTACGCAACCAACTCCCCTTCGACCAGCTCTTTCTCGGACTGACCCCGGAGGGGGCCGGGACCGTTCAACGGGGCGCCCTCCAGGCGATCTTCTCCTTCAGCTGGTCCAACACCTTCATCATGTCGCCCGAGATCCAGAACTGGGTCGGGGCGAACCGTCCACTGGGCCGCAGCGAGCTGACGCCGGAGGAGATCGGTCTGATCACTGCCGCCTACCCTGGCCGGGACCTCTACTTCTTCGACGGTGAGCTCGCCCGCTGGGGACTCCGTTTCCAATACGGCCTGACCGACACCCTCCAGCTGACCCTGGACACTTCCATCCACTCCCGGGGCGGCGGGTTCGCCGATCCCGCCATCGAGTCGTTCCACAACTTCTTCGACCTGGGAAACGCCAACCGGGAGTTCTTCCCCCAGAACCGCTTCCAGGTCTTCATGCGCTTCGGTGACCGGGAGTTCTTCCGCGACGGCGCTCCGGCCAACAACGTCCTGGGCGATACGAGCCTCGAGCTCAAGCTGCGAAGCAGGGGATACTGGCACGGCTGGATGGGGGCCATCTCCGCAGGCGTCAAGGCGCCGACGGGCAACGTCCGGAACTTCGGGGGCTCGGGAGGGTGGGACGGACAGCTGGCGGGCTACGCCAGCCGCAGCATGGGCCACGCCAGCGCTCTTCACGTCAACCTGGCCTACACCTGGCTCGGGGGCATCGACAACCTGCCCGGCTTCGACGTCAACCACATCTGGACGGCCATGGCCGCTTACGAGATCTGGAGCCCCCACCGCAAGCTCAACTGGGTGTTCCAGGGCATCTTCACCACCTCCGTGTTCAGTGGGACCACCATCTCCGACCTCTCCGATGCCTCGTGGCTGCTGATGGCCGGCCTCCGGATCCCCGTCAGCAGCCGGGGTCTCCTGAGTTTCGCCTTCATCGAGAACATCGTGCAGTACGACAACTCCACGGACATCGCCCTGCACTTCAGCTACCGGCATACCTTCGGCGGAAAGGCGCCCCATGGGCGAAACCGGTAATCCATCCCGCCAACGACCGGTGGAAGGGAGCTCTTCCCCTCGACGGCCCCTGATCATCGGCCACCGTGGGTTCCGTGCCCGCTACCCGGAGAACACGGCGGCCGGTGTCCGTGCAGCGCTGGCCGCAGGTGCCGACGGCGTTGAGATCGACATCCGGCCCACCGCGGACGGCGTCTGGGTGGCCCACCACGACCTCCGGCGCAAGGGGCGCCACAGCCGGGACTGGAACTGGGCCGAAATGGCAGGAGACGGCGTCGACCCACTGGATCGCATTCTCGACCAGCTGGACTCCAGGCACTGGCTGTTCCTGGAGATCAAGCCCCTGCCCAACCGCTGGCTGGAGCCCCTCCTGGACAGCCTGGTGGCAACCGTGGGTCCCCACGGCAACCGGACCCGCATCCTCTCCTCCTCAACCCGCATCCTCCTGGCGGCGGCGGAGGCCTTCGGCGGCATCCACTTCTCCCTGGTGATCAACCGGCCGGGGGGCGTATCTCACGGGTTCTTTTCGCGGGCCCGTGGAGACGTCCGTCGGAGTGGCGTCTTGACCGGGGCGGACTTGGGGCGTGCACGAGACATGTCGCGTGAGCCACTTCCGGGAGAGACATCCCAATGGCAGGCGCCTCGGCGGCCGCAGCGGGAAACCCGTGAGACATCCGGCCTGGACTCCGCATCCCTCCCCGGGACGTGGAGCCTTTCCCCCCACCACGTCCTCGTGGAGCGGCTCCTTCCAGCGGGCCGGGAGCTGCATCCCTGGACCGTCAACCGTCGGGCGCGCCTCCTCCAGATGGCCCGTCTCGGCCTGCCGTCCGTCACCACGGACAACCCCGAGCTGGCCCTGTCCGTCCTGGGATGATGACGACGGCTGGCAGCGTCCGGCGCCCCCCCCCTCGTGCCCACCGGATCAGCGGTCGTGCTTCTCCTTTTCCCGGTACATGGCATGATCCGCTGAAGCCAGTGCCCGGTCCACGGGCATCTCCTCTCCGAACCTGGCGATCCCCACCGAAACCGAAACGGCGGGCTGTCCTTCAACCGTTCGACCGAGGATTTCGCGGAGCCGGATGATTCGCTCCCGCGCCCCCTCCGGATCGAGGCCAGGGGCCACGACGAGGAACTCGTCCCCGCCCATGCGGAACATCCCGTCTTCCGTCCGGAACACCTCCCGCAATCCGTCGGCGACCCGGCGGAGACATGCGTCGCCCGCTCCGTGCCCCCACCGGTCGTTGATGCTCTTGAACCGGTCCACGTCCATGTAGATCAGGACGCCTCCCGAACCGGCCACTCCCGCGATGAACCGCCGCAGCCTGCGGCGGTTGTACAGGCCCGTCAACGGATCGGCGTCGACCAGGTCCCGCAGCCACCGTTGGGCCGCTTCGAGGCGCGCATTGGTCCGGGCCATCTCCTCCACCGCCGAATTGCCCAGGGCGAGGAGGAGGACCACGCCGAGGAAGAGCTCGACTCCGGCATCGATGAAGGAGATATGGCTCATGTACTTCGGGACATTGCGGCCCCGGAAGAACGGCAGGAGCGCCAGGCCGTGGTGGAAGAAGACGGCACCGTGGATCAGAAACGCGGCGGGGAGAAGGGGCGTCCCTCGCTCGCCGCGCTGAAACAAGCTCGACAACCCCCCGTAGGCCATCAGCAGAGCGACGATCACGTAGACCGTCGCCTGGATGGCGACCGTCGGGGGCCTGGTCACGAGGACCACGGCGAAGAGGACGACAAGGAGAACGGCCACCCCCCGCCAGGCGTTCTCCCCAATGGCCCGGCGCCTTCGGTGGAACTGCTCGAGACCGAGCACGAGCAGCGCCGCGAAGCCGATCTTGGAGGCCGCATACACGAGATAGAAGGCAAGTCCAGCTATGGGGGACAGGGCGGCGTTCCAGCTGGCCACGGCCAGGACCGAAAGAAGCGCCCCGAGATCGAGAAGCCAGGCCAGATCCCAGCTGAGGACCACCTCCCGCCGGGAGGAGAGCCACAATTCGAAAAACACCAGCGCCATGACGGTGACGACCGCCACCTGGACCACCAGGGACCAGGTGTTGAGCGCCTGCGCCACCGCCTGGGCGTCGTTCATACGCGCCCTCCAGATCTTGGAGCACTCCAGATCGCCATCATCCGTCTCGGATCCTCCCGGAAAGTTCGTTCCCAGTATATCGGAGCAACCCCACAAACCGCGCACCGGGACCGAGAGCAACAGCGTCACACCAGCGCCCGCCCCCAGCCGCGCCGGCAGGAGAAGCCCCCAGCCCACGAAGGTTGGGGAACGCCTCGTATCGCCGCACGCGGCGTGTGATATATTTTCGATGTTCTTGAACCGGCAACCGTCGAAGGCCCCTGGCACGGAGACCTCGTGGTCTCCACGGGGAGTTCGAGATCCGCGGATATTCGGTGGATCAGGGACGCCGGACGGAGGGAGGCAGCATGGCTCGACTGATCGTGACACGGGGCGCCGTTACCGAGGGCACGCCGAACACCATCGAGATTGCCGAGGGAGAGCTGACCATCGGCAGATCCCGCGACAACGACCTCACCATCAACGAACCCTCCGTTTCGAGGCACCATGCCGTCATTGTCCGAACGGCCGTGGGGACCATCCTCCGGGATCTTGGGAGTGCCAACGGTACATTCATCAACAAACGGCGCATCACCGAGGAGCCACTGCACGATGGTGACAGCATCCTTCTGGGACGAGCCGAACTCCACTTCGAGGCGCCCGAGGAGGTGCCTCAGGCCACTGTCCGTGTCGACGTTTCCGAGCATCATCAGGCGCCCGTGGCACCCCAGATGCCGCCACCGGCACCAGGTGCCAACGCAATCCCCAGCCCACCGCCGGTCGTTCCGGCTCCGGCGCCGGCCGAGGCGCCGTCTGCACCTCAGATGCCGCCCCCGGTAGCCCCTCCCGCGGCCGCCGTGCAGGCACCACCTCCAACTCCGAGCTCTTCCCCACCGCCAGGCCCGCCACCAATGGCCGTCGCTCCGCCTCCTGCTCCCGCAGCCCCGGCGCCCGAGGCGGCGCCCGAGGCGGCGCCCCATGCCGCGCCTCCCCCGGCCTATTCTCCCGAGCAGGCCGCCGGGCCGGCCAGCGGGGAATACGCAGGGTTCCTGCCACGGCTTCTCGCCTACCTGATCGACGCCGTCATCATCTTCATTGTCCAGGCCATCATTGTGATACCGACCACGTTCATCGCCAACGGCTTACTCAGGAAGGGGGCCGGCATGGGCGGCCTTGTCCTGGCCCTGGGTAATCTGATCGCCATAGCCTTCGGCATCTGGTACCTGCTCCATTTCTGGGCCAAGGACGGCGCCACCCCCGGGAAGAAGATGCTCCACCTCAAGATCATCCGGGAAGACGGCGTCGAGCCCATAGGCTACGGCACCGCCATGCTTCGGATGCTTGGGTACATTGCCAGCAGCTTCGTTCTCTACATCGGCTTCCTCATGATCGCCTTCACCGATCGCAAGCGAGGGCTCCACGACATCCTCGCCAAGACCGTCGTCATCAAGACGCGCTGATTCCTGCGGCGACATGCGCCCCTCCTTCCGCCCCACCGTCAGGGGTGGAAGGAGCCCGGCGATGTTCCTGTTCAGGCCATGGAGAGCAGCGTCTGCACGGTCTTCTCGATGCCCTCGGCCGCCTCGGACATGTTCTGGGCCAGCATGTAGGCCGGCGTCGTGATCAGCTTCCGCTCCCGGTCCACGACGACCTCCCGCACGGGGCAGGACACGTGCTTCGCCCCCATGGACTCCAGGGCGCCCGCCGTCTCGGCGTCGGTGCCGATGGTCAGCTCTGGGGACTCCTCGCCCAGGACCCTGGCCACCAGGGCCGGCGCGATGCAAACGGCCGCCACCGGCTTGCCCTGGGAGTGAACCTCCTGCACCAGGCGGGCGACCTCGGGATGGACCTCACACTCGGCGCCCTTGACGGCAAAGTCGCACAGGTTCTTGGCGGCCCCGAAGCCACCGGGCAGGATCAGAGCATCGAGCTCTTCGGCCGATACCTGGGCGATGTCCCTGATGGCACCACGGGCGATCCGCGCCGACTCCACCAGCACGTTGCGGGTTTCGCCCTCT
>CAZXNA010000039.1:0-26121 GCA_964641295.1 uncultured Thermoanaerobaculia bacterium | reverse complement strand
CGGGGCGGGGTGGGTGGTGGGGCGTGCGTGGCGGGGGGCGGGTGTGGGAGGGGGGGTCGGGGGGGGGGGGCCGGCGCGACGACGGCGGGACGGTCTGGGCCGGCGCCGGGGCCCTGGCCGGGGGACCGGGCGGGAGCACCTACCTCCGCGCGGCCCCGGGCGGCGCCTGTGCCTTGGCCCTGGCCGAAGGCGTTCCTGTGCCCGTGGAGGGCCTGGGCCCCGTGGCCGCCTCCGCCCTCGGTGGCAAGGGGGGCGGGCGGGGCCGGCTGTTCCGCGGCAAGGCGACGCAGCCGGAGCGGCTGGAGAGGGCGGCCGACGCCGTCAGGGCGGCGCTCGCCGGCTGAAGCGACGGGCCAGGTTCTCCATGGGAAGGGGGCGGTGGGAGACCGCGGGGGCCATTGGACGGGACGTCAGCCTTCGCCGGGCGTCTCCACCCTGTTTCGACCGGTTTTCTTGGCCCGGTAGAGGGCCTCGTCGGCGGCCTTGAAAAGCTCCTCGACCGTGGCATCGGGTGCGGGGGTCAGCGCGGCGACGCCGATGCTGACGGTGACGTGGGGGGCGACCGGTGAGGCCTCGTGTGGAGTGCCCACCGCCTCGATCCGTTTCCGGAGGCGCTCGGCAATCGCCAGGGCGTCGTCCAGCGAGGTCCCGGACAGGACGAGGACGAATTCCTCGCCGCCCCATCGTGCAGCGAAATCCCCGGGGCGCTGGGCGCTTTCCGCCAGGACCCCGGAGATCCGGAGCAAACAGGCGTCGCCTTCGGTATGGCCGTACCGGTCGTTGTAGGCCTTGAAATGATCCAGGTCGAGGAACAGGAGGGCCAGGGGCTGCCGGGAGCGGCGCATCCGGAGCCACTCGAGCTCCAGGTATCGCTTGAGGGCACGGCGGTTGGCGAGGCCGGTCAGGGGATCCGTCGTCGCCTGTTGCCCCAGGACGGCGTTGGCCTCCTCGAGCTCCATCATCAGGCGGGACTTCTCGATGATCACCGAAAGCTGGGCGGCCACGGTCTGGAGCAGCTGCGCATGATCCTGCGTGTAGGCGTTGGCCTGGGCCGAATTGAAGAACAGGAAACCCACCGGTTTGCCGAAGGCGTGAAGGGGCACCGAGAGGCTCGACCTCATGCCCTCCTGAACCAGGAGCCGTGTGGGCTCCGACTCCGGCCGTCTCCTCAGGTGCTCCTGAAGGTCGGCGATGATCCGCATTCCGCCCTCGCGGGCCAGCCGCTCCAGGCTCGTATCCTTGAGGGGCGCCTCGGTCCCGGCTCCCAGCTGAATGGGCTCGAAACGGGTCCGTGCCCACGCGGCCCGCACCATGTCGTCCTCGATGGTGGCGTATCCGATCCGGTCGCAGGGCACCAGACCCTGGAAAGCGTCGTAGAGGAAGTCCAGAACCTCCGGGAGGGACTGGCCCTCGTTGACGCGGGCAAGAAGTGCGGCCAGCCGGTCGCGTTCCAGCAAACGTTCCTGGATGGCGGCCTCCAGGTGTGCCCGCCGGCGGCGCGCGGCCACCAGCATGAGGGACAGGAGGATGACGGCAAGACCCAGGGCGGCCACGGTGGCTCCCGGCAGGAGGATCCCGGGGACCTCCGGCCCTCGAGCTGACTGGAGACCGTGGGAAGACACGGCAGGATTGGTCCAACGGGAAGGGCTCCGGCGGTGCTCGAGGCCGCCGGCGGGAACTGTGCCGGCGAGCGCGACGAGCAGGCCGGCCACGGCCGCGATCCGGCTCGCGGCCCTTCCGGTTCGTCTACACCTTGTGTGGTCTGTCCGTGTCCCGGTCATGTGTTCCCCATGGTGCCGTCCGAAGCGGTGCATCCCCTGAGGCATGGATGTTCGCGATTCGATGGGACGATCTCGGGCGCCGGTTCGCTCCCGGAAGGGAATCCAGGGCATCACTCTTCGCCATCGTTTTCGGTCTCCATTTGGAGATCTTGCCGGAAGCGGGGGTAGTACTTCTTCATGCACTCAGGACAGAGACCATGGCTGAAGGTAAACCCGGACCGCTCGAGGAGGTACTCATCCACCGGACGCCAGATGCGGTCGTCGAGAATCTTCTTGCACCCGGAGCACATGGTGGGGAAATCTCCTTTGGACCAGACGGGCCCGCGAAGTCCCTGCCCGATCTCCTCGCGTTCCAGGCGGAGCTGGTCGTAGAGGCGGGCGTGGGTGAGGGCGAGGCCGAAGGTGCCGGCCATGGGGTGGGCGAGCGCCAGGTATCGCTGCCGGTACTCGGGGAAAGCCAGGTTCTCCACCAGGAGCAGTCCCACGGCCGAGCCGTTGTGCTCGAGCCGAAGCAAAAACCCGGAGGGCACCTCCAGGAAGGGCAGCCCGCCCTCGAGGAGCCGTTGGATCTGTTCCCGGTAGCGAGGCAGGAGCTGGCCGCAGGGATCATCCCGGGCGGTTTCAGACGGCTCGCCGTTGTGAACGGGCAGGTAGCACACGGTGGAACCGCCGAACAACATGGTCATGAGGGTTCGCAGCTTCTCGACGAGCTCCTCTTCCGTGAGCACATCGCCGAGCACCTGCAGGGTGTCGAGGAGGACGGCCAGGTCCGCCCGTTCGTGTCGCTCGGACCGCAGTTCAACCTCCGCCGCATCCAGCGCAGCCTGGACCGCAGTTGATCGTAGCCGGAGCTCCATGTGCTCCAGACCGATCGGTGTCCGCTCCCCGGGCAGGCCGGTGAAGTCAGCGAACTCGTCCAGGCGTGTCGCGGCGTCGTCGAGCACCCCGGTGTCCAGCAGACGGATCCGGACGCTGGACTCTTGGAACATTTCGCGGGCGGAGCGGCGGTCCAGGCCCCACTGATCGAGAATGTGGCGCCATCCCTGCAACCAGCCGGGGGTCGTGAGGAACTCCCGTGACGCGATGCAGCCGTCCACGAACGCGGGGGGCGCCACAATGTGGAAGGACTGGTCGAAACCGTGAACGTGGCACGGATTGGCGTTCCGGGGAGGGGGTCCGAGTTGCTTCAGGCAGGCGCCTCCCAGGATGTGGATGGCCGCCCCCTCGGGAGCCTCGGCGAGGACGGGGAGGAGGGTGGTCCAGGAGGCGGGCACCCGGTCGCCCAGGCTCGGGAACACGCCGAGGGACATCTTCTCGAAGCCCGGCCGCCCCAGAATGACCCTGGCCTCGGCAGCGAAATGGTCGCAAACGATCAGGTGAACCCTCGGCTTCATCATCCTTCCCCGTTGGCCAGTGGGTATCTGGCGAGCCGGCGGACGGGTTCGAAGAAGGCGATCAGCGCCGGGCCGGGCGCCTGCAGCGGGATCGTCCCATGATTGTCCGAGAGAAGGTGCTGGCGGATGCCGAGCCCCGGGTTCCGGGCCCCGTGCAAAGCCAGGTCGAGGAGCGGGTCCGGCTCCTGGTGTTCAAGGGCCGTGAGCACTCCCTCCATGGAGGTCATGGCAGCGTGGCTCACGACGCCTCCTTTTGAAAGCGCCGCACGATGGTCACCGCGTTCGCCGAAGAGGCGCCCATGGCGTCCGCCCCAACCTCCCGCCACAGCTGGCTGTCGAAACGGAAGGGGGCTCCGCCGACCACGATGCGGACACGGCCATCGCGTTCGTGGATCCTGTGGGTCACCTCCCGGATCTGGAGCGCCGAGGGCAACATCAAGGTGGAGAGAAGAAGGATCCGGACACCCTCGGTGAGTGTCCGTTCGACGGCCTCCTCGACCCCCACGTGACCGTAGTCCTGGACCGGGATCCCCGCCGAGCGGACCGCCGAGGTCACGATGCGCTTTCCAAGGAAGTGATAGTCGTCGAGCACACCGATAGCGACCTCCGGTGAACCCTTCGTTTGGTCGATCTCCTCGTCCAGGGCGGACTCCACCAGCTCCTCGCAGATCTTGCCGGCCAGGTACACCTGGGAGAGGGACACGGCTCCCGTCTCCCACCCCGCGCCGATGGCGTCCAGAGCCGGAACGACGACCTCCTCGACGGCTTCCTGGATCGAGGAGCGGCTTTGCTCCCTTTCCAGGATTTCACGCGCTCTCCACCGATCCACCGCAAGCAGTGCCTCGAGGAAGGCGTCTGCTACCTGCTTCATGCCAGCTCCCTCCATGACTGGGCGTGTCAGAGCAGGTGCCCCCCCAATCAACGTATGTCCTGATCACCGAGTGGTCAACCAGGAGTCATCACGGCGGCACGGACGCCATCCAGGCGTGGTTCCCGGAGCCGATGCCGATGATCCCTCCGCGATCCGCCTGTTCGTTCCTTGCGGGGTCCGCCTCCATCACCCGGAGCAATGTATTGCTCTTGGTATTGGTGAACACGGGAAATCCCTCTGTAATTCCGTTGAACGCCCCGCCGTCCGGGCCGCCGCCCCCGGAGCCGGCGGAGTGGAACGGAGTGGGCTGCGGCGGGCACCTGCTCGCGGCATGTGGAAGACGGTACAGAGAGAGGATCGCAGGGGGCGGTTTGTACTGCCCCGGAGGCAAAGACGGGTGGAACCCCCGTGGAGTTGGCTCGACGTGGCACGGGTATTGCCCCATATTCTCCCGTGGAAGGGGAGTGGGGTGCGAAAGGAGGGTTCCATGAAAGGGTTTCAGAGAGTAATGGTCGCCTTGCTGGTTCTCGGCCTGGCCTCTGCAGGTGTCACGGTGGCAGGTCAGTCGGACAAGATCTTCACGACGAAAACGGAGGACGGGTGGGTCTACGTCAACGTGGAGCTGGCGAGGAAGAGGACGGGGGAAAGCTACATACCCCTGGTCGTCGGCGTGATGAACAACTCCAGAAACAACATCAACCTGACACGGGAGTCCTTCCGGCTGATCGGCCCGGCCGGGCAGGAAATCCCTGCGGCGACGGTCCAGGAGATCCGGGAGGGATACCCCAAGCTCGAGCTGGACTACCGGTGGCTCGATCAGGTGACCCCCATGCGGATCCTTGGGGTGCGGGGCGTCCAGGCCGTTCCGTCACACTTCTATCCAGGGCTGTACCAGGGCTCCCTGGTGGTCACCAGCACGGTTCAGCTCAGCCAGCGCTTCTTCACCGCGGACATCCTCTACTTCAAGAAACCGGAGGGGTTCACGGGTGGGAGCCTGGTTTTCGAGGTCAGGGCCAAGGGCTGGAAAGAACCGGTTCGGGTGAGCATCAACATTTGAGAGGATGGGGGCGGGCCGCCGGGCCCGGCTCCACCGTCCCCCGGGGTGCGCGGGTGGGGAGGCTCCTCCCTGCGCACCTCGTGCTGTTTTCCCTCCCGCGGAAGCCTCTCCCGGTCAACGCGAGGGAGTTCCTTCACCCAGCACCCATCTCATCGCCAGTGAGAAAAGGGCCAGCACAGTGGAGGACCCGAGTCTCCCGGCCCGGCCCTCCACCCCACCGGTTTGTTTCTTGATCGAGATGACAGGGGGAAGGCTCGTCCCATGCAACCCGCGGGGCCGTGCTCGCGTAGAATCAGCGAACGGTGACGCCGGCCGTACCCCAGGGGTGCCGCGGCCGGCTGGATCGAGGGACAACCCCCGGCGGAGAATCGGAAGAGCTCTGGCCTGGAATGCGGGAGGTGGAAGCAATGCGTTGGAAGAGTGTGCTGGTCGTGGCCCTGGCCATGACCTTCTTCGTGACCGGGATTGTGATGGCCTGTACCAGCGTCCTGGTAACCCGGGGGGCGTCGAGCAACGGGTCGACCATGATCACCTACTCCTGCGACGGGGAGTTCCTTCCACACCTCCGGTACCGGCCTGCCGCGGACCACGAGGCCGGCGAGGTGATCGAGATCAAGGGGTGGGGTGGAAAGGTCCGCGGGACCATCCCCCAGGTCCGGCACACCTACGCCGTGGTCGGGCTGATCAACGAGCACCAGGTTGCCATCGGCGAAACGACCTTCGAAGGCCGCGAGGAGCTCCAGAACCCCGACGGGCTGCTCCACTACTGGACCCTCATGGGCCTTGCGTTGCAGCGCGCCGCCACGGCACGGGAGGCCATCGAGGTCATCACGGGGCTGGTCGACCGGTACGGTTACGCTTCGACGGGGGAGAGCTTCTCCATCGCCGATCCCGAGGAGGCCTGGATCCTGGAGATGATCGGTCCCGGAAAGGGCGGTCACGGCGCCATCTGGGTGGCCCGGCGGATCCCCGACGGCTTCATCTCCTGCCATGCCAACCGGTCACGCATCGGCGAGTTCCCCATGGACGACCCGGACACCTGTCTCCACTCGGACAACGTCGTCTCCTTTGCCGTGAAGCACGGTTACTGGGATCCGGAATCCGGCGAGCCGTTCCGCTTCAACGAGGCCTACGATCCGCCGACGCCCCAGCACATCCGCTACTCGGATTCGCGGGTCTGGAGCGTCTTCCGGAGGGCGGCGCCCTCCCTCCATCTGTCGCCGGAGTTCAGCCGGGGGCTTGGCGGCGGCGAGCCCTACCCCCTCTGGGTCCGCCCCGACACCAAGCTGGGGACGGCCGATGTCATGGCGCTGATGCGGGATCACTACGAGGGGACACCCTACGACATGACCACCGGCGTCGATGCGGGGCCCTTCGGCTCCCCGAACCGCTGGCGCCCCATCGGCTGGAAGGTCGACGGCCGCCAGTACGCCTGGGAGCGGCCCATCTCGACCCAGCAGACGGGATTCTCCTTCGTCTCCCAGTCACGGAAGGATCTGCCGGACCCGGTCGGCGGCGTCCTGTGGTACGGCATGGACGATACCTACACCACCTGTTACGTGCCCCTGTATTGCAGCATCGACCGGCTGCCCGAGTCGTACACGGTGGGGCGGATGGACCGGTTCTCCCTGGACTCCGCCTGGTGGGTGTTCAACTTTGTCGCCAACATCGCCAACCTCAAGTACTCGTACATGATCCGGGATATCCAGAAGGTCCAGTCGGAACTGGAGGGCCTGGCACTGGCGCTGCAACCGGCCGTGGAGCGGACGGCCGTCGATCTGCTGAAGAGCGATCGGGAGCTTGCCGTCCGCTACCTGACGGACTACTCGGTTTCCCACGCCGAGGAGACCGTGCGGCGCTGGCGGCGACTGGGGGAGGAACTGATGACCCGGTACAACGACGGCTACGTCCAGGACGACAAGGGGCGGCCGAAGGAGGTCGGGTACCCGGAGGAGTGGCTGCGCCGCGTGGTCAGGGAACGCGGAAAGCAGTACGCCCTGCCCGAGGATGGGGTGCGCCAGCCGTAAGCAGCGTTCGCGCTCCGCTGCCCGGTGGGCAGCCGGCTGCTCGCGATGGCGGGAATGGCGGCGGCGGTATGATTGAGGTCTGCCCTGATGGGCGACTGGGGGTATGTCGTGACTCGTAGCTTCAAGGTGGTCTTCTGCGTGATGCTTTCCGTCGTTCTTTCCGGTGTCTCGGCGGCCGGGTCAACGGGAAAAGCGGTGTCAACAAAGGCTCCGGACGAGGGGAAGGACCCCATCGTCAGTTCCAGCACCTACACCGGTCTGGAGTTCCGGGGCATCGGTCCCGCCCTGACCTCGGGCCGGATCGCCGACATCGCCGTCAACCCAGAGCGCCCCGCCGAATTCTGGATCGCGGCGGCTTCCGGCGGCGTCTGGAAGACGACCAACGGGGGTACCACCTTCGAGCCCGTCTTCGACTCCCAGGGGTCCTACTCCATCGGATGTATCACCGTCGATCCCAGGAACCCCTCGGTGGTCTGGGTGGGGACGGGGGAGAACAACTCCCAACGAAGCGTTTCCTTCGGTGACGGGGTCTACCGCAGCGACGACGGGGGCGCCCACTGGAAGAACATGGGCCTGAAACGGTCGGAGCACATCGCCAAGATCGTCATCGATCCCCGGGACTCCAACGTGGTCTGGGTGGCCGCCCAGGGTCCCCTGTGGCGCGATGGGGGAGACCGCGGCCTCTACAAGACCGTGGACGGGGGCGTCACCTGGAAGAAGGTGCTGGACATCAGCCCCCGGACGGGCGTGACGGACCTGGTGATGGATCCCCGGGATCCCGACGTGGTGGTGGCGGCGGCCTACCAGCGCCGGCGTCACGTCTGGACGCTGATCGACGGCGGTCCCGAGTCCGCCATCTACAAGACGACGGACGGCGGCAGGAGCTGGCGCAAGATCACCAACGGGCTGCCCAAGGACGTGGACCTGGGGCGGATCGGCCTGGCCATGGCGCCTTCCGATCCGGACATCCTCTACGCCATCGTCGAGGCGGCCCAGGACAAGGGCGGGGTGTTCCGCTCCACGGACCGGGGGGAGACCTGGGTCAAGCGCTCCCCGTACCTCAGTGGGAGTCCCCAGTACTACAACGAGCTGGTCGTCGACCCCAACGACAGCGGGCGGGTCTACTCCATGGACACCTTCCTGCACGTTTCCGAGGATGGGGGCGCCACCTGGAAGAAGGTCCCGGAGGGACACAAGCACGTTGACAACCACGCCCTGTGGATCGATCCCGAGGATTCACGGCACCTGCGGGCCGGGTGCGACGGCGGATTCTACGAGAGCTACGACCGGGGCGCCACCTGGCGTTTCGCCGGCAACCTGCCCGTGACCCAGTTCTACCGGGTGGCCGTTGACACGACGGAACCCTTCTACTTTGTCTACGGGGGCACCCAGGACAACGCGACCCTTGGCGGGCCCTCGGCGACCATCAACGACACGGGGATCGTCAACACCGACTGGTTTGTCACGGTGTTCGGCGACGGTTTCCGCCCGGCCATCGATCCTCAAGATCCGGACACGGTGTACAGCGAGACCCAGTACGGCGGTCTGGTCCGCTACGATCGGAAGACGGGGGAGATGGTGGACATCCAGCCCCAGCCCGCGCCCGGAGAACCGCCACTCCGCTGGAACTGGGACTCGCCGCTGATCATCAGCCCGCACTCCCACACGCGCCTCTACTTTGCCGCCCAGAAGATCTACCGCTCCGACGACCGTGGCAACAGCTGGAAAGCCGTCAGTCCGGACCTGACCCGCGGCCTCGACCGGTACGAGCTCCCGGTCATGGGACGGATCTGGGGCGTCGACGCCGTGGCCAAGAACGCCTCGACCTCGCCCTACGGCAACGTGGTCTCCCTGGCCGAGTCGCCCCTGGTGGAGGGCCTGCTCTACGCTGGAACCGACGACGGGCTGATTCAGATCAGCGAGAACGGCGGGGAAGCATGGCGGACGGTCGAGTCTTTCCCGGGCGTTCCCGACCGCAGCTACGTTTCGGCCCTGGTGGCGTCGAGCCATGACGCCGGTACGGTTTACGCCGCCTTCGACAACCACAAGATGGGGGATTTCACGCCCTACATCCTGAAGAGTACCGATCGTGGCCGCACCTGGAGCTCCCTGACCGGAGACATCCCGGCGCCCAACTACGTCCACGCCCTGGCCGAGGACCCCGTGGACGCCCGTCTCCTCTTCGCCGGGACGGAGCTGGGGTTGTGGTGCAGCCTCGACGGGGGACAGCGCTGGGTTCAGCTCAAGGGCGGACTTCCCACCATCGCGGTCCGGGATATCGCCATCCAGAAGGAGAAGAACGACCTGGTTCTTGCGACCTTCGGCCGCGGCTTCTACGTTCTCGACGATTACACGCCCCTGCGCCGGGTGACGCCCGAGCTGCTCCAGCGGGAGCAGGCGCTCTTCCCCGTTCGGGATGCGCTGCTCTACGTTCCGCGCCGGCCCCTGGGAATCCACGGCAAGGGCTTCGCCGGCGACGCCTTTTACGCGGCGCCCAACCCGCCCTTCGGCGCCCTCTTCACCTACTGGTTGAAGGACGGCCTCAAGACCCGGGCCGAGCTGCGGCGGGAGAGGGAGAAGGCCGCCGAGGAGAAGGGGCAGACGCCGCCCAAACCCTCATGGGACGAGCTCCGGGCCGAGGACCGGGAGGAGGAGCCGGCCGTCGTCCTGACGGTGCGGGATGCCAACGGGGCCGTGGTCCGGCGGTTGACCGGGCCGCGGAGCAAGGGTTTTCACCGGGTGGCCTGGGATCTCCGCTTCCCGCCCTCCACGCCCGTCTCCTTGAAGAAGAAGGAACGGGCGCCGTGGGACGAGCCGGATGCCGGTCCCCTGGTGGAGCCCGGGAGCTACAGCGTGACCCTCGGCACCCTGAGCGAGGGAACCCTCCGGGAACTGACCGAGCCCGTCACCTTCACTGTGCGGGCTCTTCACGAGCCATCCCCGGCGGATCGGGAGGCCGTGGCACTCTATCGCAACAGGGTGGCGCGCCTCCAGGGTGCGGCCCACGGACTTCTCGAGGCCGCGCAGGACACCAGGGTCCGCCTTGAGAAGATCCGGAAGGCCCTCCTGTTGGCGCCCGGGGCCGGCCCCGCGCTGGTGGCGAAGGTGCGGGGGTTCCAGGAGGAGCTCGAGGACATCCTGACGGCTCTCCGGGGCGATCGCACGCGGAGCAAGCGGTGGGCCCCGACGGTGCCGTCCGTGGTTCAGCGGGTGGATCGCGTGGTGGAGAGCCTGTGGAACAGCTCCGAGCCGCCCACGGAGACCCAGCGAAAGGCGGTGGAGTACGCAGAGTCCGGTCTGAGCGAGCAGCTGGCCGCCTTCCGGGAGCTCGTGGAGGTCGAGATTCCAGCCATCGAGGACCGCCTGGAGGCGGCCGGAGCGCCGTGGACGCCGTGCCGGGTGCCCAAGTGGCCTCCGGTGAAGAAGTGAGGGGTTGAGGGGTGAAGGCGGGGGGTCGTTGGGCGATTGATGCCGGCCTGGAGCCCGGCATCGCCCGCCCGATGGTTTCCCTCTCCACCGCTCTCTTCAATGACCCAATGCCGGATCATCTCGTGGGGGCCGGCCGGAGGGCCGGGAGGACCTCGCTGAGGACGAGGGCACCGAGGATGAGGATGGCGCCGACCCACTGGAGGGGCCCCAGACGTTCTCCGGCCAGGAGGTAGCCGAACATGCCGGCGAAGACGGGCTCCATGGTCAGGATGACAGCCGTGCGGGCCGTGGAGAGGTGGCGCTGGGCGAAGGTCTGGATGAAGTAGGCGAGGGCGGACGCCACCAGGCCCGTCAGTGCCAGGGCGAACCAGACCTGTCGGGGCGGGGGAGTGATGGGGCCGCTGAGTGGCCACAGAAACAGGAAAACGGCGGCAACCGAGAGCATCTGCGCGGCCGTCAGGGCCATGGGATCGAAGCGGGGTGAGGTGTGGGAGAGCATGGCGATGTGCACGCCGAAAGCGACGGCGCACCCGAGGGTCAGGATATCGCCGAGGGCCAGTCCCGCGGGGGCCCGCCCGGTCAGCAGGACCATTCCGGCCAGGCTGAGGAGGACGGCGGCCAGGGCCTCCCGCCGCAGCGCGGCCCTGTAGAGGAGCCGGTCGGCCAGGGGCCCGATGACGACGAAGAGACCCGTGATCAGTCCCGAGTTGGTGGCCGTCGTCAGCTTCAGGCCCCAGGTCTGGAGGAGGTACCCGGCGGCCAGGACCAGGCCGATCCCGGGGCCGGCTCCCAGCGCCGCGCGGTTCAGTCGGCTGCGGGCCACCATGAGGACGGCAGCGGCGGCGATGGCAAAGCGGATGGCCAGGAAGCCCATGACGCTGTACGCGGCAATGGCCTCGCGGACGACGACGAAGGTCCAGCCCCAGACCATGGTCACGCCCAGAAGTCCCAGGGTCGCAAGCCAACGGTTCATGGCCTGGAGTGTACTGTGTCCCTGGGAGCAGGGAACTCCTTGCTTTTGGAAGAATGGTTCCTGTAAAGTGTGACGTCCGCATGCATTTCTCGAAGGACGAGGTGCTTGGGGCAGGTCCAAGGAGAGATGAGGAATGTCTGGATTTTGGATGGGGTGGCGATCCGTCTGCGCTTTGACCCTGGTTATCTTGCTATGGCCGGGCGATGCAGGCGCAGGGGATGCGGAAGCTTCCTGCCGGGCTCTTGTGCCGGGTGGGAGCTTTTCCATACGAGTCTTTCGGGATACCGACGGCCTTCCCCAGGACACGATCCAGTCCCTGGCTCTCGATACCAGAGGGTACCTCTGGGCGGCGACGCAGGATGGAGCTGCCTATTACGACGGCCGCGTGTGGCGCCCTGTCCCCCTCCCGGAGCGGGCGCTGGAGGACGACTTCATCCGCTGCGTGCTCGGGGCCTCCGATGGCAGCGTCTGGCTCGGCACCCGTTCCAACGGCCTCTACCGCCTGTATGGAGAAAGCTGGACGTGGTACCGCGGCCAGTTCGTTGGGGCGGGATACGGCCGGGTGAACGCCCTGCTGGAGACCCGTTCCAGCGACGGCACGGCCGTTCTCTGGGTGGGAACCCACAGGGGCGGCGTTGCCCGGTTCGATGGGAGGAGCTGGATTTGGCTGACGACGGCCCAGGGGTTGCCCAGCAACGAGGTCTGGGGCCTGGGCCGGACGACGTCGCCCGATGGAGAGGTCACCATCTGGGTGGGGACCGACAAGGGCGTGGCGCGGCTGCTGCCGGGAAGCTCCCGCTTCGAACAGGAGGCGGGTTTTCCGCGTGATTCGGTCAACAGCTTCCTGGTGACACGAGACGAAGGGACGGGACGCGAAGTGCTCTGGGCCGGAAGCTACGGCTCCGGACTGTACCGCTTCGAGGATGGCACGTGGTCCCGTCTGACCCGGAAGGACGGGCTGGGAAGCCGTTTCCTGACGAGTCTGGCGGCATCGAGGAATCCGCAGGGTTCCATCACCATCTGGGCCGGAACCGACGGTGGCGGCGTGGCGCGAATCGTGGACGGCCGGGTGCGGATGTTGGGGGTGGACGACGGCTTCCCCTCGAACGCCGCGTACTCCCTCCTGACCACGACGGCGGAGCAGGGCGCAGAGGCCGTGTGGATCGGGATGCGAAATGGTGGTCTCGTGCGTCTGATGGAGGGCAAGTGGCAACGCGCGTGGCCCGGACCGGTGGGACGCATCGTCCCTGTTCTCTCCGTGGCACGTTCGCTCTCCCCTTCGGGTTGCCCCGAGTACTGGGTGGGAACCGATGGGGCGGGCCTGCACCACTGGAGCGCCGGTGCCTGGAAGGACACCCCTGCCCTTCGCAACGCCACCGTTCAGTGCCTCCTGACGGGAAGCGACGGCACCGTATGGGCCGGGATGAGGACCGCCGGTCTTGCGGAGATCCGAGGTGGAAGGATCCGTATCTTCTCCCGGGGAACCTGCGCCATCGGCTGCGACATGATCCAGGCACTGGCCGAGGTCCGCGACGAGGCCGGAGTGCGGACCATATGGATCGGTACCCGACAGGGCCTGTACACCCTCCGGCGTGGAACCGTCCGGCGGATCCCCCCATGGCCGGAGCTACAGTCGCAATCGGTCAGTGTTCTGTTACCGGCCGTTGGCCCGGGTGGCGAGATGGTTCTCTGGGCGGGGATCGGGGGACGTCTGGCGCGCCTCGGCCGGGACGGCTGGAGGATCTTCGACAGGGAGGCCGGGCTCTACCGGGGCCAGGTTCAATGCCTGATGGTCCGGGACACGCCATCGGGGCAACGTCTGTGGGTGGGAACCGATGGAGCCGGGGTCGCCGTCCTCGACATCTCCGGTTCACCGCGCCACCTGTTCTCCCTTCGTGCGGCGAACCCGGCGATCCTCTCCAACGACGTCGTCTACTGGATCGGCGAGGACCGCCAACGCCGGGTTTACATCCTCACGAACCGGGGAGTCACCCGACTGACTCCAACAGAGGCCGAACCCAAGGGCCCGGCGGCGTTCGAGGCGACCATCTTCACGGCGGAAGACGGGCTTCCATCCAACCAGGGTAGCCGCGGAGCCGGCATCGTGGAGGCATCGGGGAGAATCCTCGTGGGGACCGCCGACGGCTGTGCACTCCTCGATCCTGCGCTCGCCCGGCCCGATCGCGTTCCCAAGAAGCTGGACCTGGCGGCCCATCTGGAGGGTCCGAGCCCCAAGCTCCTGCAACCCGGCTGCCGCCTGGCCTTCGACAACAAGCACATCCGCTTCGAGGCGACGCTCCTCAGTCTGTTCCGTGGATGGGACACCCGGTACCGGACCGAACTGGCCGGCTTCGACGCGACGCCATCCCGGTGGAAGGTCGAGGGAGGAATGGAGTACCGGAACCTGCCGCCCGGCGCCTACAGCTTCCGGGTGTGGGGCCGGGACTACGCCGGCAACATCTCCGGCCCGGTCGAATTCCCCTTCGAGGTCCAGCCAGCACCGTGGCAAACCTGGTGGGCCCAGGTCATTCTGCTGCTTCTGGTGGCCGGGCTGATCTGGGGTGCTGTCAATCTCAGGATGCGCGCCGTCCGGGCCAGGGAACGCCGGCTGGCCTCCCTCGTGGAGCTTCGAACGCAGGAGCTTGCCGAGGCCAACTCCCGGCTCGAGGAGCTGGCGCGGGAGGATCCCCTGACGGGTCTGGCCAACCGCAGGGCCTTCGACGAGGCCCTGAGTGCCGAGTGGCGACGGGCCCAGCGAAGTGGGGAACCGCTGGCCCTCGTCCTGGTGGATATCGACGGTTTCAAGGCCTGGAACGACAGCTACGGTCACCCTGCAGGGGACGCCTACCTGAGGAGCCTCGGTGACATTCTCAACGGTGTCACCGAGCGGGCCAGCGACCTGGCGGCCCGGATCGGTGGCGACGAGTTCGCCGTCCTTCTTCCCGGGACTTCGTTGGAAGGGGCCGTCTCCCTGGCCGAGGAGATCTGCCGCAGGCTCGAGAAGGCCGGCAGCGACGAGGAGAGATCCGAAGGTGGAGCCTGGCCCACGGTCAGCTGCGGCGTCGCCGTTTCGAGGCCGGGCATGTCGGGCCGGCAGGAGCTCCTGGAGCTGGCCGACCGCTGCCTCTACGGTGCAAAGGAAATGGGTGGACGCTGCGTCGTCTCCCTGCCCGATCTCGAGGCCGGCTGGCCGCTGTAAACTGTGCCGGTGAAGGTGACGCACTGGAGTTGGGAGGGGGACGTGGGGGAGGACCTCCGCGGTCTCGCTGCGGTCCTCGGCCGGCCAGGCGTCGTGGTTGTGCGTTTTCGAGGGGGGACGAGCGGAACGAGGGAGATCCCCCGGCGGGCCCTGGAGGTCTGGACGGGAAGCCGGGCGGTCACGGTCGCCCATGTGGAGGGAGGTGGGCTGGGTGAGCCGGCCCTCGGGCTCGCCCTGTGCGCCGACCTCGTGTTCCTTCAAGAGGGGGCATCTCTCGAGTTTCCCGGCGGCGGGACGACGCCTTCGCCGGCCCTGATCCTGGCCGCCGGCCGGGCCGGCTCCCGCGCGTTGCGGCGGGTCCTCCTTGGAGAAGGGCCCATGGCGGCCGAAGAGGCGGTGGAACTGGGCCTCGTCCACGCAGTGGTCGAGGGTGGGGAGGAGCTTCCCCTTCCCCTGGACGGGTCCCTGTCGGCGTTGACGGCCGCCCGCGACCTTCTCCGCAGCGGAGCAGCCGGTGCAAACGCCCTGGCCCTGGAGGCCGCGACGTTCCGTCTGCTCTTCGCCGGAGGCGATCCGCGGGAGGGAGCGGCCGCCTTCCTCGAACGGCGACGGCCCCGTTTCATCGGCGGAAGTGACGATGATTGAAGAACGACGGATGGAGGCGGAACGATGGATTTCTCACTGAACGAACAGCAGGAGATGGTTCGGGACATGGTGCGTTCCTTTGCCGAGGACCGGATCCGGCCCGGGGCTGCCGAGCGGGATGCCGCGGCGGAGTTCCCCATGGACATCATCGCCGACATGGGCGAGTTGGGTTTGCTGGGCATGATGGTGCCCGAGGAGTACGGCGGCGCCGGCATGGATGTCCTTTCCTATCTCCTGGCGGTGGAGGAGCTCGCCCGCGTGGACGCTTCCGTAGCGGTGACCATGTCCGTCACCAATTCCGTCTGCTGCTGGCCCATCCTGACATTCGGCACCGGCGAGCAAAAGGAACGCTACCTGCGGCCCCTGGCTTCGGGAGAGGTCATCGGAGGGTTCATGTTGACCGAGCCCTCGGCGGGCTCCGACGCCGCCAGCCTCAAGACGCGATTCCGTCGGGAGGGCGACCGCTACGTCCTCGACGGCTCCAAGGCGTGGATCACCAACGCCGGCGTCGGGCGGTACTTCGTCTGTCTGGCCACGGAGGATCCCTCCATGGGCGCGCGCGGGATTTCCGCCTTCATCCTCGATGCGGATCAGCCCGGTGTCGTCGTCAACCGGCCCGAGGAGAAGATGGGCCTGCGGTCTTCCAAGACCTGCATGGTCTCCCTCGAGGGTGCCGAGGTTCCGCTGGACGCCATGCTCGGTGAGCGCGGCCAGGGGTTCAAGATCGCCCTGGCAACCCTCGATCATTCCCGTCTGGGGATCGCGGCCCAGGCCATCGGCATCGCCCAGGCCGCCATGGAGGAATCCCTCCGCTACGCGCGTGATCGCCAACAGTTCGGCCGTTCCCTGATGGAGCACCAGGCCATCGCCTTCCGTCTGGCCGAGATGGACACGGAGCTGGCCGCGGCCCGGCAGCTTCTCTACCACGCCGCCTGGGCCAGCGAGCAGCCGGGCCGTCACTCCCGTGAGTCGGCCCGGGCCAAGCTCTACGCCACGGAGATGGTCAACCGCATCGTCGCGTGGGCCGTTCAGATCCACGGCGGTTACGGTTTTTCCCGCGAGTACACCGTGGAGCGCCTCTACCGGGAAGCCCGGGTGACCACCATCTACGAGGGCACCTCCGAGGTCCAGAAGATGGTCATCGCCAGAGCCCTTGCCGCCGAGGCCGCTGCGCTCTGACCCGGCCCCGACCGAAGAGCCATGGATTGACACCGGTTCACAGGGATTTGGAGGGGGTGAGGAGGAAGGGTCTCCTCACCCTTTACCGTCTTTCTCTTTCCCTACGCACCTTGCTCCTCACTTCTTGCACCCTTCAGCCCGCCCCACTGATCAGGCGTCGTTTCGAAGGGTGGGAGGCGCCCTGCATCCGGCCCCGCAGCGTACCGGTGGTGAAGGATGCGGGTCAGGGGAAGAGCCGCCGTCCGCCGTCGACGAGGAGGGTCTGGCCATGGCAGACGGTGGGCGGCAGGGCCGCGAAGCGGAGGATGGCCTCGGCGGTCTCGGCGACTGTGCCGAGGCGACCCAGGGCAGTACGGTGCTCGATGATGGGATCGGGTGGGGGAGGGGCCCCCTCCAGGGCGCCGGGAGCGACGGACAGGACGACGAGGTCCGGGCCGAGACGCCGGGCCAGGGAGCGGGTGGCGGCTTCGATGCCGCCCTTGGCGGCCAGATAGGTGGGGTAGGAGGGCCATCCCAGGGAGGTGCCCGCGTCGGAGAAGAGGACGATCCGGCCGCCCGGCGCCATGTGGGGAGCCAGGAGGAGGGCCAGCTCCACGGGAGCCTCCAGGTCCAGGGCGAGGATGGCGCCGGTGGCCGGGGTCTCGCCGGACGGGGTGGCCTGGAAGCGGGAGGCGCCAAGGATGAGTCCGCCCAGGGGCGCCAGGCGAACGGCCTGGGAGACGAGGAGATGGCGTCCCTCCACGGAGCCCAGATCAGCTTTCAGGCCCGGGTGAAGCTCGAGAA
The DNA here is from genome assembly GCA_964641295.1 of uncultured Thermoanaerobaculia bacterium. Classification (GTDB taxonomy): domain Bacteria; phylum Acidobacteriota; class Thermoanaerobaculia; order Thermoanaerobaculales; family Sulfomarinibacteraceae; genus JAADFK01. The sequence continues at coordinate 8,783 of CAZXNA010000039.1, read as the reverse complement.
GGTCTCCGAGACGGTCCGAGCGCCGGTGCAGGTGGAGCAGGAGCGGGTAGCCGTTCCGGGCGAGAAGGTGGGCGATGGAGGAGATCAGGAGGCCGTTGGCGCCCGTCAGGACCCAGGGGCGGCGGGAGAGCCGGCCCAGGGGAGCGTCACCGTCGGCCTCTACTACCAATCGACCTCCACGCGACGTGGTTTGCCGCCAAAGCGGGAGACCAGGACGAACCGGTTCCGCTTGCCGAAGTCGTAGAGGTCCCGTGTAACACGAACGTCGTCGCGGCAGTAGCGTTCGATCTTGTCGATCTCGCCGCGCCGCCACCACTCGAGGGCCTGGAGGCCGTCGGCCGACTTTCCCACTCCCAGGGTCGCCGAGGCGACGCTTTCCAGCTTGGGGCGGAACCCCAGCCGATCCTGGAGGTCGTACATGAGATCCATGGTGGGGAGGGAGTCGTAGTCCAGGTCTTCGTAGCCGCGCAGGACCTCGTAGTCGAATCCCTTGATGTTGTACCCGACCACCAGATCGGCCCGCTGGAGGAGCGCGATCAGGTCCCGGATGTTCTCCTCGGTGTAGCTGATGAACTCGCCGGTGTCGTAGCGGTAGGCGACGCCGACGGACACCCCCAGCTTGTGCATCTGACTGCGTCCCCCGACGTCGTCGAAAGAGCGTTGGGTCTCCAGGTCGAAGACCACAACCAGCTGATCGCGAGGCACTTCCCGCGCGGGATTCTCGTCGAACAGTCCCATCTGCCCGTCCCAGGTTTCCATGGAAGATCCTCCGTACGTACGCGATGGCCCCGGTTGCGGCCAGGGGCGACCCCCACCGCTCGGGGCGCGGCGAGTGTAGCATGGGGTCATGCGATGGAAGACCGAGCCGCCGTGCCGTCTCCTCCCGGGACCGGGAGAGGCCTCCGGAGATTTCGTCCCGCACCTCCACGCCTCCCTCTGGCTGGAGGTGGCCGCGTGGGAGGAGACGGTTCGGGGGCATCTGCACCTGATGACGACGGAGGCCCTGGCCCGCGCAGGAGAGCCCTGGCGGGTGGTGGACGTGGCGGCCCACCCCTTCGAGCCCCTGGCGGAAGGACCCGGGCTGCCGGAGGACGCCGGGGTGCTCCTGGAGGCGGGTCTCGGGCTCCTCGAGCTGCGGTTCTACCGCTCCAGTGCCCTCGGTGCGGTCTCACGCCTGGGTGAGCCCCTGGCGGCCTTCCGCTCCCGCGTGCTGGCCTCGTTGCGGCCGGAGATCCAGTACCGGGTGGGCGCGGGACGGGCCGGGAATGGCGTGGGAGAGGGGCTGGCCGGCGCCGTTTCCATGGTCGGCGGCCGCTTCGAGGAGCTGGTGGTAACGATCCGGCCGGCCCACGTCCGGAGCGCCTCACTGGGGATTGTGTTGGTGGCCGAGGGGATGAAGCTCGAGGGGCCCGCCCTCTGGGACGAGATGGTTCGGGGCCCCGTAAGGGGAGACCGCCAGCCGTGAGCGCGCCCGCCTCCCGCCGCCCGGCGATCATCGCCGTCGTCACCGCGGTGGTGCTCGCCGTTTCCAAGCTGGCCGTCGGCGTGCTGACGGGATCCCTCTCGATCCTTGCCGCGGCGGCGGACAACCTGCTGGACGTGGCCTGCTCCGGCCTCAACGTCTTCTTCCTCGGCATGGCCAGCAAGCCGCCGGACGAGGAGCATCCCTTCGGACATGGTAAGGCCGAGGCGCTTTCCGGCGTCATCCAGGCGACGATCATCGCCACCGGTGGGCTGATCCTGCTGGGACGTTCCATCTGGGAGCTGATCGCCGGAAGCAAGATCCAGGCGACGACGCCGGGGCTCATTGTCGCCGCGGCCTCCCTGCTGATCTCGCTGATCCTCGGGCTCTACCTGAGGTACGAAGCGGCGCGTTACAAATCGGTCGCACTCAAGGCGGACGCCTTTCACTATCTGACGGACGTTTTCACCAACGGCACCGCCATCACCGCCCTGATGGCGGTCCGGCTCACAGGACAACACTGGTGGGACGCCGCGGGCTCCCTGATCATCTCCGTTTACATCGTCTGGGAGTCCGTCGACATCCTGCGGGAGGGCGCCGATGAACTGCTGGACCGTGGTCTTCCAAAGGAGCTGGAAGCCGACGTGGCGGCCATCGTGCGGGAGCTGGGATCGGAGGTTCGCGGCTTCCGCAGGCTTCGTACCAGGAAGGCTGGGAAGACCCTCTTCATCGAGCTTCGCCTGAAGCTGGACCGGCAGGTCAGCTTCGAACGCTCCCACGAGCTGGCGGAGACGTTGATCGAAAGGTTGCGGGAGCATTTCGGCGAGAGCACCGAAGTCATGGTCGATACCGATCCCGCGTAGACCATCTTCTGCCGTCGCGCCGCAAAGGCAAGCCACGGACAGACCGGCCTCGCCCGCCCAACGAAGCCGTCCTCCACTCCGCATGCTCCGGGGGAATGCGGGTTAAACCGTGGCCTGCTTCCTCTTGGCGTCCCGGTTTCGTTCCGCCTCTCGGGCCTCGGATCGTGTACCATGCGCCCATGCCGGTGGTGGAACGCCTCCTGGGGGTCGTGATGGAGATCGCGGTGCTGCTGATCGCGGTTTCGGCCCACGAGTCCGCCCACGGATGGGTCGCCGAGCGATGGGGCGACACGACGGCCCGCGATCTGGGCCGGATCACCCTCAACCCCCTCAAGCACGTGGACCCCATCGGTTCCCTGATGGTGCCGGCCATGCTGGCCATCAGTGGCCTTCCCGTCTTTGGCTGGGCGAGGCCCGTGCCGGTCAATCCCCTCAATCTCCGCGATCCCCGTAGGGCCATGGTCCGGGTCTCGGTCGCCGGGCCTGCGGCCAACCTCATCCTGGCCGTGGCTTCCCTGATCGCCTTGCGGCTGCTGCGGACCATGGAGCCCGCCGTTCCCCGGCTGGTCATCGACAACCTCTCCTCCGGAGCCCTTTTCGGGGGAGGGATGCTGGGTCTGGTGGTGGCCCTCCTGACCTCGTCCCTGATCATCAATGTCATCCTGGGCGTGTTCAACCTGGTACCGATCCCGCCGCTGGACGGGGCCGGGATCCTCGAGGGGTTCCTGCCGCCAGCCGCCGCGGCCTCCTACCGGCAGCTGGGCCGCTTCGGCTTTCTCATCGTGCTGGGTCTCCTTTGGCTCGGAGCGTTTGATGTGGTCTTCCGGCCGGTCATGATCTTCGTCCTCCGGCTGGTGGTTCAATGAGCGGTCCGGAGCGCGAAGCCCCGGAGGGCGGGGCTGCCGGTCCTGCCCTCGAGCTGCCGGCCTTCAGCGGCCCGTTGGATCTTCTGCTGCACCTGATCCAGAAGGACGAGCTCTCCATCTACGATATCCCCATCGCCAGGATCTGCGACCAGTACCACGTGTACCTGGCGGCCATGGCGGAGTTGGATCTGGAGATCGCCGGTGAGTTCCTGTGGATGGCCGCCTGGCTCCTTCAGCTCAAGTCCCGAATGCTCCTTCCCCGGGTGGAGGAATCCGGCGAGGATCCGCGGGCAGAGCTCGTGGAGCGCCTCCTGGAGTACCGGAGAGTCAAGGAGCTGGCGGGCATCCTCTCGGAGATCCACGTGGTCCGGCGCGGCATGTGGCCGGCTTCCGTGAGCCTGGATCTTGGCGGTGAGGAGGAGGTCGAGCTGGACTGGGAGGACGTGGACCTCAACGCCATCTGCCAGGCCTACATGGAAGCCATGGAGCGTTTTGCGGCGGCCCACCCGCCGCCCCTGCGGGTCCCGCCTCTTCGCTTCACGGTGGAGCGGACCATGCGGGAACTCTACGGGCACGTTCTCGAGCAGGGCTCGGTTCCGCTCCTGCGTCACCTCCATTCCAGCCGGGATCCCGAGGAGGTGGTGACTGCCGTCGTGGCGACCCTGGAGCTGGCCCGTCTCGGCGGGATCCATGCGGAACAGCGCCGTCCCTTCGCCGAGATCTACCTGCGGCCGGGGGAACGACGGCTGAACCCGGAACAACTTTTTTGCGGAGCAGAACACCATTGAAAGATGAGACGTTGCAGGCGATTATTGAGGCGATTCTGATAACGGCGCGAACGCCGGTTCGCGTGGACCAGGTGGAGGAGGCGGTGGGGGAGAGGGACGTCACCGCCGAGCGGATCGAAGCCATACTGGAGAAGCTGCGGCAGGAAACGGAATCGCCCCAACGGGGCCTCCGGGTCGAGCGGGTGGCCGGGGGCTGGCGCTGTGCGACGCCTCCACAGCTGGAGCCCTACCTCAAGGCCTACCATGGGAACGTCTCACGGCAACGGCTCTCCCAGGCCGCCCTCGAGGTCCTGTCCATCGTCGCCTTCCGGCAGCCCGTCACATTGCCGGAGATCAACTTCGTTCGGGGGACCAACTCGGCGGGCGTGCTGCGGACCCTCCTGGATCGGAAGCTGATCCGCGTGGCGGGTCGGAAGCAGGTGGTCGGCAAGCCATTCCTTTACCGGACCACCAAGGAGTTTCTCGTCCACTTCGGCCTGGAAAAGGCCGAGGACCTCCCGGACCCCGAGGAGCTCGTTCCCAACACCGAGCCTGCCGATTGAGGCACTGGGCGTAACTTTTCCCCCGTCCCGCACGTTTCATCGCCGTGAATGAGTGGGAGAGGAACGATCCGGTTGATCCTCCTCACATCCCACGCTTCACTGCCTGCTTCCTCCGGCCAGGCGTTGCGGCGGAGGAAGGAGCTGCGCCGGAACGCCGGGCCAGACGGCGGAGCCGAGAAGGTCGGCCACGTGGCGGAGCCGGCGCTCCAGGGATTGGAGGGCGAGCTGTCGGGTGAAGGTCACCCACAGCCACCCGCCGGCCAGCGCCGTCAGCCCGACGGGGATTCCCGTCAGCAGCCCGCCCAGCAGCCAGCCGGCGACGGCGAAGGCCAGGACCCCTCCCAAGCCGGCCGCGTGGGCGTTGTGGGTCGCCGTGGGGAGACAGCGGAGTCGGACGCCGACGCCACGCCCGCGGTCGGCCTCCAGTTCCACCGAAACCGTCTCGACAACGTCACGGCCGATCAGTCCGTAGACCGAGGTTCTCCACGGAAGGCCGAGGGACCATGTCTGCCCCGAGGTGGAGAGGAGGATCAGGCCGGCGGCGAGGGCCGCCTCCTCGAGCACTGCGGCGGCGTTGGCCGGAACCCCGGGCGCCACGGCCAGGTAGTGCAGCTCGATTGGGCGCGCCGGCCGGGCGCGGAGCTCCTCGGGAATCCAGCGAGACATGGCCATACGGGGGAGTATAGTCAGGTAAGGCGGGGCCATGGCGCTTCATGGCCGTATACTTGACGCAAGGACCGAAGAACGAAGGAGCTTTCCATGACGCCGCGAATCCAGGAACCGGCCATCCGCGTCCTGATGATGCCCAGAGATACCAACCCCGCGGGGACGATCTTCGGCGGGGTCATCCTGTCGTACATCGACCAGGCGGGCGCCGAGGAAGCCAAGCTCCACGGCATGGACCAGCGGATTGCCACGGTTGCCATGAAGGAAGTTGTCTTTCGGGAACCTGTGTACGTCGGTGATCTGGTCTCGTTTCACACCTCGCTGATCAGGGTCGGCACGACCTCGGTGACCGTCCGCGTGGTCGTCCGGGCCGCCCGCGGCTGGGATCGCAACGAGGTGGCGGAGGTTACGACGGCCGAGATCGTCTACGTCAATCTGGACGACGAAAACCGCCCGACGCCCCTCAACCCCGTCGCACGGCCGGACCACCTGTGACCGGAAGGAGGCGCCTGAACTTGCAGGCCATTCGGCGGTTGCTCCAGGGTGCCGTGGCGGCGGGCGTGACGCCCGGCGCCGTCGCCCTGGTGGGGACGCCGGCTGGGCAATCCTGCGTGACGGTGGGATTGGCGAGGGTTCTGCCGGCACCCAGCCCGGTAACGGAAGACCTTCTGTATGATCTCGCCTCCCTGACCAAGCCGCTGGTGACGGGGACCCTCTTCCTGCTGGCCCGCCGGGAGGGCCTCCTGGCGCTGGAGAACACCGTCGCGGAGGTTCTCGACGAGGCGGCCGGGAGCCCGTGCGGCGGTCTCACCATGTCCCAGCTGCTGACCCACACCTCTGGCCTGCCGGCCTGGCTGCCGCTCTACGCGCTGGCGCGGGGCCGGAGGGGGAAGGTCATGGAAGCCCTCCTGGAAACCCAGTCCGTCGGTCCGGCCGGTGGACAGGTGATCTACTCCTGCCCCGGTTATATCCTCCTCGGCTGGATCCTGGAGCGGGTCCTGGAACGCTCCCTAGAGGACGCCTTCCGCCAGCTGGTTGCCCGGCCCCTGGGCCTCGAAGGTGAGTTACGTTACCGGCCCGATCCAGCTTCCCTTCCACTGGCGGGAGGAGCAGCCGATGCCCGCATCGAGGAGGACCTGCTCCGGAGCATGGAGCTGGGAGAGCTCGTGCGGCACCTCCCGCCCCCGGGAGAGGGGCTCCCCGATGATGGGAACGCGCGCTTTCTCGGCGGGGTGGCTGGGAACGCCGGACTGTGGGGAACGGCCCGGGCCGTGGCCGTGCTGACGGCCGAGTACCTGCCGGGGGGAGGAAAGGTCCTTTGGGAAGAGGAGGCGGCTCTGGCCACCCGCCCTCGCACGGTGGGGCTGGAGCAGAGCAGGGGACTGGGATGGCAGCTGGCGGAGACGCCGGGCTGCTCGGCTGGCAGGGCCCTGCCGGCCGGGGCATTCGGTCACACGGGCTTCACAGGGACTTCCGTCTGGGCCGATCCCCTGAGCCGTCGCGTCCACGTGCTCCTGGCAAACCGCCACCATCCCGCCCACCGCGGTGTTGAGCTCCACCCCCTCAGGCGGAGGTTCCACGCCCTCGCTGGCGCCTGACACGCATTGTTCACCATCCTTCGGGACCTCGTCTGACGAACGGTGAGCTCGGGCTGACGCCGTTCCAGCATTCAATGAGGTCGCGCCTTGAGCCCGGGAAGGCCGTTGTCAGGTCTTCAGAGTCGTCAGGCGGTTGATGCCGAAGAGGGCGGCCAGGACGGCGGGCGCCCAGGCGCCGATGGCGGGTGGCAGGAGGCTGGCCTCACCCATCTTGCCGAAGAGCGCGATCAGAAGGAAGTACCCGATCCCGAGGGCCAGCCCGATGGCGATGCCCTGCATGGCCGTGGATCGACGGCCGCTGGAGCGGTTGAGGCCGAAGGGAAGACCCAGGAGAATCATGATCACGACGGATAGGGGATAGGTCAACTTCTGGTTGAGGCGAACCTCCAGACGAGCGGAGTGGTAGCCGGAGGCGGCCAGATCGGCGATGTGGCGCCGGAGCTCCATGTAGGACATCTCCGCCGGCGAGTGGTGCTCCCCGGAAAAGTACCCCGGGGGTTCGGAAACCTGGAGGGCCATGGGGGAGGTGACCTTGTGAAACTCGTCCCGCCCGTTGGGATGGATCTGACGGAACCAGCCGGAATCGATCTCCCATGCACCATCCCTGTACATCGCCCGTTCCGCATAGAGCTGGAAGCACAGCTTGCCCGAGGGGTCGAACCGGTACATGGAGAAACGGATCAGGGTCTGGCTGTCCGGATCGAAGCGCAGGTAGTTGAAGAGAGCCGTTCCGTCCCTGGAGAAGACCCACTGCCGATCGGCTGCCGTGATCGTTCGGGGGGTCTTCCGGCCCTTGATCGTGTCCAGAAGCCGTTTGGCGTTCCGGTTTGCACGGGGTACGACGGATTCCTGGAAGACGGCGATGGCTCCCGAAGCCGCAAAGGTGAGCAGGAGGATGGGAACGATCACCCGGTAGAGGGAGATGCCGCCGGCCTTGAGCGCGGTCAGCTCCAGGTTCTTCTCCAGGATCGAGAACAGGAGGAGCACGGCGATCAACATTCCAAGGGGCGTGACGTCCAGAACGACCTGGGGAATGATGTTCCAGTAGTACTCAACGAATACCCACGCCGTGGCGGTGTGTTTCGCCATCTCGTCGATCTTGTCCGCCAGGTCGACGATGATGTACAGAACGGACACGCTGACCAGGACGAACGCCAGGGGTCCAAGAAAGCGTGTCGTCAGGTACCGGTCGAGAAGGGCGGGGAAGCGGACGGCTGTCCTCTGGGTCTGGAGGGCCAGGGGAATGGACCCGGTCAGCGGGGTCCCGCCCTCGGCGAGACCTCCTCCGGCCAAGCCCGGGCGAGCGGCCTTGATCCGCCCGGCGAGGGCCTGGGCCACCCTGGCGATGAAACCGCCATCCCGGCGCCTTTCCCGGAGCCAGCGGCCGTTTCGCCGAAGCAAGACAAGGGCGGTCACCCCAATGACGAGGTTGGCCGCCCAGACGCCGGCGAAGGAGGGAACCTTGCCCTGGCGGGCCAGGAACTCGCCGTTGTTGAGGATGACGTAGTAGAGAACGATGATCCCGATGGAGAGCAGGAACCCTCGTCCACGCCGCGACGATCGGGAGCCGATGCCAAGGGGCAGGGCAATGAGGCCGAACACCAGCGACGCGGCCGGGATGGCCAGACGTTTCTGAAGCTCGACCCGTGCGTAGTAGAGATCCCGAAGGCTCAGTTCCTTCCCTCCAGCAGAGGGAGCGTCCGTCTCCCCGGTTTGCCTCCGCCTCGCGCGCCGGACGATCTCGAGGAGCTGAGACGTGGATCGTTCCCGCATGCCGAGATTGATGGTGACCTTTCCGTGTTCCCTTCGGGAGGGGTGGATCAACTCGGATTCACTACTGTTGATCCGGAGCTTGCCGGGATGGGAAGGGTCGAATTCGTAACGGGTGACACCGTTCAGCATCAGACAGGGCCCAACCCGACCGGCCTCTTCCACCTTCCCGCGGTCCGCACGGCGAAGCAACCTACCCCGCATGGCACCCATCAACACGATGCCTCG
>CAZXNA010000038.1:0-26186 GCA_964641295.1 uncultured Thermoanaerobaculia bacterium | reverse complement strand
TGTTACACTATGTTCATTATGTGTTTAATCGTGGACACGTCTGTGTTTTGTTTTCACACATACGACGGCATGCGATTTGCTCAGGGGGCTCGTGGGCGCGGAGAGGTGTGTAAGAGACGGGTGCAAGGGCGAGGGCCGCCGCCAGTACCGTGCGGCTCCGGTTGGCGGCGGCCGCCACGACGAAGACGCCGAACACCACGAGGATCTTGTCCGCCTGGTCGGGGGCGTAGATGGGCCGCAGCACCGTGGTGCCCAGGACGAGCAAGGCCCCCGTCGCGAGCCAAACCCCGGCGGCGACTCGTACGGCCCGGTTGGCGGTCAGGCCGAGGGCGGCGAGGCCGAGCCAGAGGCAGGTCCCGGCGATGGCCAGCACCAGCGGCGGGGAGACCAGGTCGAGGAACGGTGTCCGCGGCGCCGCCGGGCCCGGCTGGGTCAGGGGCAGAAGGGGGCGCCACCAGACGGGAAGGGCGTTCCATCCCTTGGCCATCCACCGGAGGGAGGCGGCCGGCTGCCCCAGCATGACGGGCAACCAGGGAAGCTGGAGAAGCAACGCCGCCAGGGTGCCGGACAGGGCGCGCTTCCTGGGCTTCTCGGGAAGAAGGAGCGCCGTCGCGAAGACGGCCGCCGTGAGGATCAGTCCCAGGGAGTGGATCCAGCAGGCTGTCCCCAGCAGCAGGGCCAGCGCCGCCGTGTTGGCAGGGGAGGGCTCCCGGCTCAGCACGAAGAGGACGCCGGCGGCCAGGGCGGCCATCAAGGCGTAGGGGCGGGCGTCGGCGGCGGCCGCCAGTACCAGGGGGTGAAGGCCGACCAGAGCAGCGGCGGCCCACCTGACCCGGGGCTCATGGGAGGAGGCGACCAGGAGAGCGGCGGCGGCCATGACCGCGACGACGGAGAGCAGCCTCAGGGCCCGGACGGAGTCGGCGCCGCCCAGGTAGAGGAGGTGGCACACCAGGTAGTACCCCGGTGGACCGGAATCCAGGTGAAGGGCCTGGACGATGGCCGAGACCGGACGCCGCGCAAGCTCCAGGGTGTAGAGCTCGTCGTGCCAGGGCCGCCGGACGATCGTGCCCACGGCGCCGAGCGCTCCAGCGGCCACAGCGGCGCCCAGGGGAGCCAGGCGGTCTCTCGGTTTCATGGAACGAGAATACCCGACCCTGCCGGTGTAGAATCGGCGTCCCCGTCTGGGGGAGGGAGATCTTCATGACACGGATTCAAGTCGCCCACTCGCCGGATTCCGACGATGCCTTCATGTTCTACGCCCTGGCAAAGGGGTTGATCGATACGGGGGGTCTGCGTTTCGAGCATGTGCTCTCCGACATCGAGACCCTCAACCGGGAGGCGTTCCAGGGCACCTACGAGGTGACGGCCATCTCCATCCATGCCTACCCCCACCTGGACGATCGCTATGCCCTCCTGGACTCCGGGGCCTCCATGGGCGATGGCTACGGCCCCGTCCTGGTCGGCAAGGAACCCATGGCAGCGGATCGGCTGGACAAGGTCACCGTCGCCATTCCCGGCACGCTGACCTCGGCGGCCCTGGCCCTCAAGATGTGGAACCCACAGCTCCACACGACGGTGCTGCCCTTCGACGCCATCATGCCGGCCATCGCGGCCGGTCAGGTGGACGCCGGCGTCGTGATCCACGAGGGACAGCTGACATGGCAGGAGGAGGGCTTCTTCAAGATCGTCGACCTGGGCGAGTGGTGGGCCGGACAGACGGATGGTCTGCCATTGCCCCTGGGGGGAAATGTCATCCGGCGGGACCTGGGCGAGGAGACCATGATCAGGGTGGCGGCGCTCCTCCGGGAGTCCATCGAGTACTCCCTGAACCACCGGCAGGAAGCGCTGGACTACGCCCTGGAGTATGGACGGGGGCTGGATCGGGAGAAGGCCGATCGCTTCGTCGGCATGTACGTCAACGAATTGACCGTCTCCTACGGGGAGCGGGGCCGGCGCGCCGTCGAGCTCTTCCTGAAGAAGGCATACGACCTGAAACTGATCCCCCGCATGCCGCGGCTGGATTTCCTGTAGGCTGCGGACCGCACGGGGTTTCTGCTTCGGCCGGCGCCCTTTCGGGGAGTCTGCCCGTGCATTCGCTCAAAGCCGTGGGAGCGGTGGCTCTTCCCCTTTCCCCTTCCGTGGTCGGCCCTGGCCTTCAGTCGGGTTCCGGGGTTCCCCACGGCCGCCGGGGCCGGACGGGAAGCATGGCGACGGTACCGGCCAGGGCCATGGCGGCCAGGCTCAACCAGACGGGCGCCCACCCCTGGCAGCGATCGCGCAAGGCGCCGGCGGCGGCGGGGCCGAGGACCGTTCCCAGGTTGGAGAAGGCCGTGATGAATCCGAAGGCAAAGCCGACGGACTCACCGGGAACCAGGCGGGCCGGCAGGGAGTAGACGGCGGTGGGAACGGTGGCGGCCGTCAGTCCCACCAGGAGCATCGCGGCCAGGGGTGAGAAGGGGACGAGGGCCATGGCCGTCAGGACTGCGGCGAAGAGGAGTTGACCCCCGCCGCTCCAGACGGCCGGGTGGCCCGTCCGGTCGATGGCCAGACCGACCAGCGGGTTGAGGATCAACGAGGCCCAGGTGATGGCGGTGACCACCAGGAGGCCCCGGCTGCCGCCGCCGGCCCACTGGGGAGCGAAGGTGAAGACCGAGGCGAAGGCGCCGAAGAAGAACATCCAGGAGATCCCCAGGGAAACGAGTGGGAGGGTTGGACGCAGGCTCGCCGGGCGGCTCCGCTCTGCCGGCTCTGCCGACCCCGGGACCGCCGGGACGGCGGCCAGGTGGAGCGGGATGGCCACCAGGGCCAAGGCCGCAAAGGCCAGGAGCTCACCACGCCAGCCAAGGGCGGCCAGCATCCGAGGGTGGAGGGTGAAGATGACGATCATGCTGGCCGGGTAGACCGCGTTGAAGATACCCATGGCCAGGGAAAGCTCCCGGCCGGCGAAGGCGCTGCTGATCATGCGGGCCAGGAGGAGGTTCATGACCAGGCCGCCGATGCCGAAGAGCAGACGGGCCAGAAGCAGGATGCCGTATGATGGTGCGACGGCAAAGAGGACGGCAGCCACACCCATGAGGAGCAGGCCGGCAACGCCCGATTTCCGGGCGCTCCACCGGTCGACGGCCGATCCCAGGGGGATGGAGAGCACGATGGCCGGCATGGCGATGGAACCCATGAGGAGGCCCACCCGGAGGTTGCTCAGCCCGTAGCGCTCGACGAGCTGGGGAATCAACGGTGGTACGGCAAAGAACGTCACGCCGACGGCGAAGAAGCTGACGACGGCCGAGGCCAGAACGAGCCAGCGTCGTGATCCTGGAAGCTCGGTGGAGGTCATGGGAGGATTGTAGCCTGGGCAGGGGAGTGGGGGGGCTGGGCAGAGGTGCGGCGTAGAACCTTTCGAGGGGTTTGTCGTTGTACTGGGTGATGGGGAACATCCCATCCGAGCCTTGGGGACAGGGGAGGAGAGCATGAACGTCGGATACATGGAACCACTTCAGTACTCATGGCGCTGGGCCAAGGAGGAGCTGTTTCACCCCTTCGACCTTGGCAAGTGGCTGGTGCTCGGGTTCTCTGCATGGCTGGCCTATCTCTTCCAGGGGGGTGGCTACAACAAGCGGGGCGTCGTCGGACTGGACAAGGGGGTCGGCGATCTGAAGGACGTGACCCAGGCCGCGGGGGGTGCCTTCCGTTCGGTCCTGGACCGTTTCTTCGCCCATCCCGTGGCCGGGACCTTGATCCTCCTGGGGGTGCTGGTGGCCGTTGCACTGCTGCTGGGATTGCTCTGGATCAGCTCCCGGGCGAAATTCGTCTTCCTGGATAACGTGGTGCGAAACCGTGCGGAGATCGTCGAGCCGTGGAAACGTCTCGGAGAGCTGGGCGACTCGCTCTTTCTCTGGCGTCTGGGGTTCGGGGTGGCCTCCGTGCTCATCGCAGCGGTGCTGACGGGGGCCTTCGTCGGGGGGGCCGTGCTCTTTGCGGCAGGGGACCGGCTCTCGTTCGTGGGGATCGTCCTTGCATCGGTCGGGGTCGTTCTTATCCTCGCCACCGCTCTGATCCTGGCCTGCGTGGCCCTGTGGACGGAGAACTTCGTCGTTCCCATGATGTACCGGTTCCATCTCGGTGTCCTTGAAGCGTGGCGCTTCTTCCTGCCATGGCTCCGCACCTATCCGGTTCAGTTCATCCTCTTCGTCCTGTGGGTGTTCGTGCTGGGCATCGGCGTCGTGCTGACCATCGTGATCGCCGGCTTGATGACCTGTTGCCTGAGGCTGATCCTCGTGGCTCTGCCGTACGTCGGCACGGTCATCCTCCTTCCGGTCTGGGTGACCTACAGGATGCTGGGACCGGCCTTCCTGAGCCAGTTCGACCCGAGCTTCTCCCTGGCCCAGGTGGCGCAGGAGGAAAGTGAGCTGCCGGCCGCCGAGTGAAGAACGGGTCAGAGTGCAGCCTGGACCAGGCCGGCCAGGGCCTCCACGTGATCGGTGCGATCGTTGAGGGCGGGGATGTAATGGAAAGAACCGCCACCGGCGCGTTGGAACAGGGCCCGGGCCTCCCGGGCGATCTCGTGGAGGGTTTCCAGGCAATCGGCGGCGAAGCCCGGGGAGACGACGGCGACGGAACGGAGACCCTCCCGGCCCCAGGCCGTCAGGGTCCGATCCACGGCGGGACCGATCCACGGCTCCCGGCCGAATCGTGACTGATAGGCGAGGGCCCACTCTCCATCCTCGAGCTCCAGCCTTTCCGCGAGGAGACGGGCGGTTTCAGCACACTGGATCGCGTAGGGATCCCCTGCGTCGGCGTAACGCTGGGGGATCCCGTGGAAGGAGATCAGGAGCCGCTCGAACCGGCCGTGTTCCTCCCAGTGTTGACGAATGGAAGCCTCCAGGGCCCCCAGGTAGCCGTCGTCGGTGTGGTAGCCGGAGACGAAGCGGAACTCGGGGACATGCCTCCAGGTGGAGAGCTCCTCGGCCACGGCGTCGAAGGCCGACCCGATGGTGGATCCGGAGTACTGGGGGAAGAGTGGCAGAACGACGATGGGAGAGCAGTGGGCGTCCCGAAGACGGCGGAGGCCCTGGGCCATGGACGGCTTGCCGTACCGCATTGCGGAGACGACCGTCACGGGGCCGTGAATCCGCTGCTCGAGCTTCTCCTGGAGGAGTGTGGCCTGCCGGTGCGTGATGGCGAGGAGGGGCGAGCCCTCGTCGGTCCAGATGCTCCGGTAGAGCGAGGCGACCCGCGGAGAGCGCCGGGGCAGGATGAAAACGTGAAGGAGGAGCCACCAGGGGATCCGGGGTGCGTCGACGACCCGACGATCGAGGAGGAACTGCCGCAGGTACCGCCGAACCGCCCCCGTCGTGGGAGCGTCTGGCGTTCCCAGGTTGGCCAGCAGGACACCGGGGGAGGGGTCTGGGCTCACGGTGCCATGGTACACGGACCGTCATCACGGGAGGGGTGGCGTGGCTTCACGCAGGTCCGATGATGAAGGGTTCTTCCTGTCCGAAGACGTCCTCGGCTCCGACCTCCCAGGCGCCGACGACCCGGTTCTTTCCCGCCCGCTTGGCCCGGTAGAGTGACACGTCGGCCGTCTCCATGAGAACCGTTGCCGTGGAGCCGTGTTCGGGAAAGGAGGCGACTCCGATGCTGACGGTGACCACCGGTGCGGGATCGACGAGATCCACGGCCAGGGGTGTTTCGGACAGGGAAATCCGAATACGGTCGAGCACCTCGAGGGCGCGGTGGGAGGGGAGGCCCGGCAGCACGATGGAGAACTCCTCCCCTCCGTAGCGTGCCACGAAATCCTTGGTCCGGATGTTCCTGGCGAGGATGGCGGCGATCTCCTTGAGCACGCGATCCCCGACGCCATGGCCGTAGCGGTCGTTGACCAGCTTGAAGTCGTCGACGTCGAGCATGGCGAAGGAGACGGCCTCGCCGGACTCGGCGGCGTTCTCCAAGGCGCGGTGGATGAAGCTGTCCAGGGATCTGCGGTTGGCGATGCCCGTCAGCGGGTCGACCAGCGTCTTGCGGCTTATCAGCTCGATCTGGAGCCCGGAGAGGACGAAGGGCACGATCTGCTCGACGAGAATCTCCAGGGCCCGGAGGTCTTCGGGGTCGGGCATGGGCTGGACCGGATGAGGAAGGATCAGGAGGTACCCGAGAACACGATCGAGATGCCGCAGGGGGATCGCCAGGAGGTGGTGGACGCCGGGCGCCTGGGGCAAGGGGTGCGGCCAGCGGTCCATGGGGACCACGTGGAAGCTTGCCACCGTCGATCCCATGTCCAGGGCCAGATCGAGGGTGTCCGAGCTGATGACGGGAGAAACGTCGTCCGGCCACTTCCAGTCCGAGCCTTCGCCGGCCCAGGAGAGCAGGCGAACGTCCCGCCGCCGTTGATCCCGGAGCATGAACCCGACCCAGGTGAACCCGAAGGCGATGGACACGGCGCGCACGAGGTTCTGGCTGAGGTCGTGGAGGTCCGGGGAGGCGGATATCAGCTGGTTGAGCTCGAGGAGGTGGCGGAGTCTTTTCCCCTGCTGCTCGGCCTGTTTCTCCAGGAAGCCCAATCTCTGGCGATCCTCCATGGTATTGAGCGACTGGTGCATCAGGCCGACGACGGCGGCCGAGAGGAGGGGGGCCTCGGACTCGGCCACGACCGGACGGTGTCCCAGGAAGGCCACCAGCGCGTAGACATGGTGGTTCTTCCACACAGGTATCGAGAACTGATGATCGAAACCGGGTTGGAGGTGAATCGGGTCGCTCTCCCGGACGGCCCTGGCCTCCGTCAGGGTGTTGACGCGGCCGGAGAGGAAGAGATAGCGGCTGCGCTCACGAATGCGGGGGAGCTGATCGGGCTCCATGGGGATGGCCGCCACGGTACAGGAGGGGGGGGCGAAAGCGGGGTTGATGGCCACCACGGTCAGCTCGTGGTCGAGGATTGGTTGGAGGTAGCGGTGAAACCTCGCGGCGATGCCTTCGCACGAACAGGAACCGTCTTCGTCGGATGCCGATGAGAGGATCTCCAACATCCTGTGCATGGCGTCGAAATGGACGGAGCGTTCCTGCTGACGGAGATCCTCGTGGAACAGGGCGGGCAAGGCCATGGGCCCCGCCAGGCCGAGAGCGACGAGGAAGGGCAGCTCCAGGGCCAGGCCGGTGATGATCAGCACCGAGGCCCCCAGCAGCAGCATGGCCGAGGCCAACTCGGCCCAGATGCCGATGTTCCGTTGAGAGCTCCTGGGAAGGCCAAAGCGCGCCAGAGGAAGGACGAGGAGGAGGGCCGCAGCATACATGACCGTCAGACGGAAGAAGCACTGGGGAAGACCGGGGAAGGCCTGGGCTGCTCCCACGGTGGCGATGGCCATGGGTACGAGGGACTCCACAAGGTGTTCGGGCCGGTACCAGCTCTCGATGGCCAGGCTGAGGATCGCCGTCACGACGACGACCCACATGGGGAAGCCGTAGACAGCGGCAACGAAAAACACGACGGTCGCCCAGGGGATCGAGTTGTGACGCCATCGCCTCGACGCCGTAGCGATGAGGATCGTGGCGAGAATGAAAGCGACAATGACCGCCGTCATGACAACTCGAATGTGATTCCGGGGCACACAATCCATTGCCCCACCCATGACAGGTGGCCCCAGTCTACGAGAGGGGAGAGTTTCTGTCAAAGGTCAATTTATAACCATCTCCTCATATACGAAATCAAGATAAGTTCTCAAAAATAAACGAGATGTTGCAAGTTTCGATCTGACAGGTTAGAGTTCCTCGGAAACCGTGGAGCCCCCGGGGCTCCGGCGGAAAGGAGGACGCGGGTGGCCACCCTGATTTCCAAGGAAACGATCGCTCCTCAGTTCACGAAGTACGTGTTGGACTGTGGTCCCATTGCACGCAAGCACAGGGCCGGACAGTTCGTCATGGTGCTGATCCATGACCACGGGGAACGGATTCCACTGACCATCGCCGATTCCGATGCCGAGGCCGGGACCATCACACTGGTCGTCCAGGCCGTTGGCAAGACGACCATGGAGATGGAGCTCCTGGAGCCAGGTGCGGAGATTCAGGTGGCGGGCCCCCTGGGGACGCCGACCCACGTGGAGAAGGTCGGCACCTGTGTCTGTATCGGGGGCGGGGCCGGTATCGCACCCCTCTACCCGATTGCCAAGGCCATGAAGAATGCGGGCAACCACATCATCTCCATCCTCGGTGGGAGAACCAAGGAGCTGGTGATCATGCGCTCCGAGATGGAGGGCGTCTCCGACGAGATGATCTACACCACCGACGACGGCTCGTTCGGACGCAAAGGGCTGGTGACGCATGCGCTCGCGGATCTGATCGAGGAACGTGGCAAGCCCGATATGGTCATCGCCATCGGACCGGCCATCATGATGAAGTTCGTCGCCGAGATGACGCGGCCCCACGAGATACCGACGATCGTGTCGTTGAACTCCATCATGATCGACGGTACGGGCATGTGCGGAGGATGCCGGGTCGCACTCGGCAACGAGACGAAGTTTGTCTGCGTCGACGGGCCGGAGTTTGACGGCCACAAGGTGGATTTCGATCTTCTCATGAAGCGGCAGCGGACCTTCCTGGAGCAGGAGGCGGAAGCCCGGCGCCGTTTCGAAGAGCAGCACCGCTGCCATGCCATGGAAAGAGCGGAGGTAAGCTGATGGCGGAGAAGCTCAAACCGGCGGAACGGCTCAAGATCCCGCGGCACCCCATGCCCGCCCAGGACCCCGTGGAGCGCAGGTCCAACTTCAACGAGGTGGCCCTCGGCTACACGCCCGAGATGGCCATGGAGGAAGCCCAGCGTTGCCTGGAGTGCAAGAAGCCGCACTGCGTCGACGGCTGTCCCGTCGGCATCGACATCCCGGCCTTCATCGTCAAGGTGCGGGAGGGCCGCTTCGACGAGGCCCTGCAGATCATCAAGCAGACCAACACGCTGCCGGCCATCTGTGGGCGGGTTTGCCCCCAGGAGGACCAGTGTGAGCAGGTCTGCGTCGTCGGGAACAAGCACAAGCCCGTGGCCATCGGGCGCCTGGAGCGATTCGTGGCCGACGTCGAACTCTCCGGCGGCAAGGTTTCCATGCCGGCGCCCGCCGAGAAGACCGGGTTCAAGGTTGCCATCGTTGGCTCCGGTCCCGCCGGGCTGGCCTGCGCCGCCGAGCTGGCACGCATGGGTCACGACGTGACCATCTTCGAGGCCCTGCACAAGCCCGGCGGCGTGCTGGTCTACGGCATTCCCGAGTTTCGTTTGCCCAAGAGCATCGTCCAGTACGAGATCGACAACCTCCAGAAAATGGGGGTCGAGATCCGTTGCAACTTCGTCATCGGAAAGATCGCCACGGTCCGGGAGCTGATGGAAGAGTGGGGTTACGACGCCGTGTTCATCGGCACCGGCGCCGGCCTCCCGTACTTCATGGGAATCCCCGGCGAGAACTACATCGGCGTCCTCTCGGCCAACGAGTTCCTGACGCGGGTCAACCTGATGAAGGGGTACAACTTCCCGGAGTACGACACCCCCGTGCAGGTGGGCCGGCGCGTCGCCGTCGTCGGCTCCGGCAATGTGGCCATGGACTGCCTCAGGACCGCCATGCGCCTAGGGTCCGAGCACGTCATCTGCCTCTATCGCCGCACCAGGGCCGAGTCGCCCGCCCGGATCGAGGAGCTCGAGCACGCCGAGGAGGAGGGGATCGACTTCCGCTGGCTGACGTCGCCGGTGGAGATCCTCGGGAACGAGGACGGACTCGTGACGGGCGTCCGCGTCATCAAGATGGAGCTCGGCGAGCCCGATGCCTCCGGCCGGCGCCGCCCGGTACCCATTGAGGGGAGCGAGTACGAGATCGAGGTCGACGAGGTCATCATGGCCATCGGACAGGGGCCCAACCCCCTGGTAACCCAGACGACGCCCGGTCTCGAGCTCAACCGCTGGGGCAATATCGTGGCCGACGAGGAGACCATGATGACCTCGATCCCCGGCGTCTTCGCCGGCGGGGACATCGTCACGGGCGCGGCGACGGTCATCCTGGCCATGGGCGCCGGGAAGAAGGCCGCCAACGGTATCGACGACTTCCTCCGGAAGAAGGCCGCCGCCGTTCCCGAAACGAGCGCTGCGGCGGTCTGAGAGCCCCCACCCGAGGGTCAGGACGGCGAGCCTTATTGGGTTCGCCGTCCGTTCCCTACGGGATGTTCACTGATGGAACTTGTATCCGATGGTCGTCGTCAGGGTCCAGTCCGACTTGGAGCCGACGGTGGAGGGCGGCTTGCTGTCGAAGCTGAACGTGGCGCTGAAGCCGACGAAGAAGTCTGAGATCACCTCGTAGTTGAGGTTGCTGTTCAGCGCCGCGCGGTACCGTCCGGACGTGGTGAAGCTGGGGTAGACGGTGAAATCGACGTTGAAGGTCACCTGGGGCTGCCGGAAGGTGAACGTATTGTACGAGACCGAGAGAAGGCCTTCGAGGTTGAAAGAGCTGCCGGTGGAGGTTCCGTATTTCTCCTGCGTGGCGTTGAATCCGGCCATGGCGATGAAGAACTTGCTGTTGGTCTCGAGGATCCGGTAGCCGGCACCCCCCGAGAGACTCATGCGGAGCAGGAGGTCGAGCTCGTCGTTCCGGGCGAAGCTCGCGGAGGAGACAGCGGCCCAGTGGCGTCCGTAAAGGCGGAACGCCGAGGCGCCCAGACTACCCTGGCTCGTGTCAGGCGATTCGTCACGGGTGGAGGTGTACCAGTCAAATGCCGCGTTGGCGTACCATTTCTCCGACCGGTAGGTGGTCTTGGTTCCGACGTTCAGGGTCCGTTCGGTGTTGGCCTTGAGGGCGGTGACGCCGACGTTGACGGATCCGCTGAGCTTCCGGAAGAACCCCTGCTCGATGGGGGCGAGACCCGTGACCTCGAGTAGGGGGTAGTGCTGCACAGATTCAAGGAGCTTGACGGCGAGGATCCCGTCTTCGCCGCCGTCCACCAACGTGCCGAAAACCCTCCGCCCGTCTTCCAGCGTGACCTTGAAGTACTGTGGGCTGGTGATGCGTTGCACGGCCCGCCAGTCCAGCTCCATCGCCCGGGAGTAGTTGGTCTTGACCGTCAGCCGTCCCTGCTGGAGGATCCTGATCTCGCAGGTGATGCGGTCTCCGTTGTCGAAGATGATCGTGTCGGTCTTGTTACCGCCGAAGCCGCACAGAGGTATCGCCAGGAGGACCATCATCACCAGCCCCACATGCGATCGTGCGGAGTGACGGTGCGGAGAGGTCGCCTTGCGCATCCGGATGGGGAGCATTGCCATCCGGAATCGACGCCTGTCCAAACGTTGGCATTGTGTTGAGCCCTTCGAAAAGTTCACCGAGTCATCATGCTTGGCCGTGGCGGTGGCGTCAAGAAGGAGAGGGTGAACCCCTTGTACTCGTATGGGCACGAGAACCTGTGGACCATGGTATTCTGAGCGCGAAAAAGGCCACATGTTCATCGGGAATACCGTCGGGAGCTGGACGGTTTCTCATTTCGGGGATCAACCCCGGAACCAAACAAGGAAGGTGGAGAAATGAAGAGAATCGTCATCGGAATCGTAGCCATCGCACTGATCGTTCTGGGCCTCGTGGCGCCTGCCACGGCGGCCGAGAACGCACCGGTCCTCAGCCGCATCGTCGCGAACGGTGAGGTGCGGGTTGGTGTCACCGGCACCCAGCCGCCCTTCAACGTCGTCGCCAAGTCGGGGGAGCTCATCGGGTACGACATCGACCTGGCCAACCTTCTGGGAAACGCCATGGGTGTCAAGGTCGAGTTCGTCAAGATGCCCTTCGCCCAGCTGCTCCCGGCCCTCGAGCAGGGCAAGGTCGACATGGTCATGTCCGGCGTCACCATGTCTCCCGAGCGCAACCTCAAGGCGGCCTTCGTTGGTCCCTACATCGTATCCGGTAAGGCCGTCCTGACCTCCTCGGACGCCCTGGCGGCCATCAACGAGGCCGAGAAGCTCGACAAGGCCAGCCTGCGCATCGCTGCGCTCGAGGGCTCCACGAGCCAGCAGTTTGTCGAGGATGCCATGCCCCACGTCAAGCTCATCAAGGTCGCCGACTACGATGCCGGCGTCAAGATGCTGGTGGAGGGCAAGATCGACGCCATGGTGGCCGACTATCCCATCTGCGCCATCAGCGAGCTCCGCTACAAGGACAAGGGGCTGATCGCATCCCAAAAGCCGCTGACCATCGAGCCCATCGGTATCGCCCTACCGGCCGGCGACTTTCTCATGGTCAACATGGTGACCAACTACGTGGGAACGCTCCAGGCCGTTGGTGTCCTCGATGCCCTGGAAGCCAAGTGGTTCGAGGATGGCAGCTGGCTCGCCGAGCTTCCCTAGCCCTGTCACAGATGTGAACGATACGGCGGGCTTCGGCCCGCCGTTTTTTCGTGACCGGAAACGGGGAAGGGCACGGCCCGGTGAAGGAGAGGGGCCTCATCCGGAGGGCCGGGTGGTGATGGGATGTTCCCGGAGAATGTACGGCCAGGGCGGCGCACCGGATATCGCCCGGGAACGCCGCCCGATGTGGAGGCCTTCGCCCGTTCAACGTTCCAGGATCCTTCGACCCTTGGTTGTCGATTCCGACGGGATCCATGGGCCACCGTTGTGAGGCACATGCCTCGTTGATGTGACGGTAGTAGTAGTGTAAGCTACTACGCGTGATGAGAGAGATTCCACAGGATGCCCTCGATGCGTTGCGCTGTTTCGGGTTCACCGAGACGGAGGCCCTGGTTTACGCCTGCCTCTGCACCAACCCTCCCACCACTGCCTACGGCATCGCCAAGATGATCGGAAAGCCCACGGCGAACGTGTACAAGGCGGTCGCCAAGCTGTCGGAGAAGGGTGCGGTGTTCGTGGAGGACGGCGCGGCCCGGCGATGCCGGGCGGTGCCGCTCGAAGATGTTGTGGAGCGCCAGGAGCAGATGCTCAGGGAGTGCTCCCGGAAGGCGACGGCCAGCCTGGCCTCCCTGGGACAACGACACGTGGACGAGAACGTCTACCGCATCGAGACGGTATCCCTCGTGTTCGAACGAGCGCGGAAGATCCTCCGTGGCTGCCGGAAGATCGCCGTGGTCGACGCATTCCCGCGGGCCCTGGAACGGTTGCTCCCGGACCTCAGAGCAACCATGGAACGCGGTATCGAGGTCGTGGTGGAGGCCTATGCTCCTGTAGAGATCGCCGGTGCACGGGTCGCTGTGGTCCCCCAGGGCCACCGTACGCTCGCCCTGTGGCAGAGTGAGCAGCTCAACCTGGTCGGGGACGGACGCGAATACCTTGCCGCCCTTCTGTCCGCGGACCTCACGCAGGTCTTCCAGGCGGTCTGGAGCCGCAGCCGGTTTCTGTCCTGTCTGCACCACGCCGGACGACTGTGTGAGAACACGGTGGTGCGGCTGCTCGAATGCAACGGCGATCCACAGCGAATGGCCGAGGTGCTTGCCGAGCACCGGTTCTTCATCGACGGTGAGGTCCCCGGCCAGCAGGAAATCGTGTCCCTGATGGATAACGCGCCCCAACCCGACGGTGAAGGAGAGAACAAATGAGCTCGCGATCGAGGGTGTTCGTGTTGTTTGCGCTGGCACTGGTGGTCTTCGCGGCACTGGCGGCTCTGCCGTGGTTGATCGGCACGGTGACCGGTGATCCGGGCATCGCCACCAGAGCGTGGGAAACGCAGTTCGTCCCCAAGACGGGCATGATCATCTTTGCGATCGCAGCCATCGCCGTCAGCGGGAGCGGATTCCGGGCGGCCGGATTCCAGCGGCCGGTCGGCAAGGGTTGGGTGTGGCGATCGATACTCATCGGCGCCCTGATCGGTGGAATCACCACGGTGCTGATTCGGGCCACACCGGCCAGGGGGATGACCTTCCTCCGACAGCTGGGGTTCGGCGGCATCGTGCTGTGGGTTTGGTTCTACTCCAGTATCGCTGAGGAGATTTTCGTCCGCGGCTGGTTTCAGAGCGCCCTCGCATTCAGTGCCGAGAGGAGGGTGACGGTCTTCCGAAAGGCATTCTCGGTGCCCGTTCTCGCCTCGGGGATCCTCTTCGGAATGCTCCACCTCTCGCTGCTGGTTCGTGGAGTCGATGGGTGGACGGTGGCCATCACCGTCTTGGCCACGACGTTGCTCGGCCTGCTCGCCGCGGACCTGCGCGAACGTTTTGACAGCCTGCTGCCGCCCGTCGTGGCCCACGTCGCTTTCAACGTCGGTGGCATGGTCGCCGCCATCCTCACGGTGATTCTCACCATGGTGATCACCGGCCATCCCCCGGCCCTCGGCTGAGGTTCCCGCGGAAAACGAACAGGCCGGGTCAACGGTTCATGACGGCCCGGAAGCCGCGGTAGTCCTGGCGGCTCGCCTTGAGGACGGGACGGACCCGTCCGGAGTAGCTGACGTCGAGGGCATGGTCCGGATCGGCACTGGTGGCGGTCCAGTAGTAGATGACCTCCATGGCGGGGTCCCAGAGGGGCGCTTCCTTGTCCGGTGTCGTGGCGTAGCGGGCCGTGGACGTGTCGGGGTCGAACCGGCCCCCGGCGTTGGTGCCGTGGCGGGTCAGGACGGCGACGAGCTCCGAGGCCGTTGGAAGGCGCCAGGCATCGTGCACGGTGCGGGTCAGGCGGGTGCCGCCGGGATCGATGTAGCGGAACATGTTGAAGCTCTCGAATTCCTCAGCGGTGGCGTTCCGGACGGACGACGCCGTGCCGTCGTAACCGGAACCGTAGCGCTTGCCCTCAAAACCCACGGGCTCCTTGCCGAAGAGCGCGATCTCGTTCCACGAGAGGCCGGAGTAGCTCTTCCCCTCGAACACGATGGGGTGGCGGTTGGAGTACAGCCAGCCCGGGCCCTCCCCGGCGAAGGTCAGCGTCAGGTTGCCCCCGCGGATCGTCACCGGCCCATGGTCCCGGAGCGGGATCCGCCGGAGGTTTCGGACGAGCGAGGGCGCGCCGACGGCCAGGACGATGGCCAGCGGCAGCGCCAGGGCCAGCACGCGCCGCCGCCGGGGCCAGGGGCCGGCCGTGCCCGCGTCACCCTCTCCACGCCGTGCCCGCTGCCGGTGAGCTTCCCACAGGAGCAGAGCCCCCGGTATGACCAGGACGAGGCCCATGATCCACAGGGACGGCACGATCGGGGCGTGGATGGCCCGCAGGCGGAGGTACCTCCAGATGGTGAACGCCCCGGCTCCCGCCACGATCAGCCCTCCCCCCACCGTGGGCCGGGCCAGGGCCAGCAGGGTCAGGCCCATGAGGAGGGCCATGGGGAGCATGTAGAACACCAGGTACTTCCCGTACGGAACGAACCATCCCTCGTGGAAGAACTCCGCCGTCCCCCAGAAGGCGGCCATGGCCGTGGCCAGTACGAGCATCCCGTAGGCCACCAGGCCCGGTGCACCCCATGACCGGCGGTTCTCGTTGGATCGAGCCATGGTCTCTCCTTCCATAAAGATACGATACGCGCGGGAGAGCGCACGGTTTTTGCCCGTGATGCAGCCGATGGATCGTGAATGATCCGGGCCGGTTGCCCGTTGCGGGACAAGGTTCAGCGTGAGACATTGACCGTGAAGCGAGAGAGCCCCTGGCCCGCCCGTGGGGAGGGGTGAAGAAGGGGAGGCGGCGGGGAAGACGAACCGCATCGCCCATATCCCTCGGTTCTACCCATCCGTCGACAGAGCCCCAAGGGTTGGAATGGTGGAGAAACGGCCAGGTCAGCGCAGAAGCTGGAGGATGGCGGCGATGGCTGCGGCCAGGAGGATGAGGGTGAGGAGGAGGCGGGCCATGGGGAGAGCCCGTTTGTCCGGGGATGGAAGCTCCTCGTGGTTCAGGGAGGGCTCGAAGGGGGCAGAAGACGCCGCTGGAGAAGGTTCATGGAGGCTGACCTCGGGGCCGAAGGTCTCCTCCAGGAGCCGGCGTGCGGCTTCCTCTGCGGCCGAGGAGACCCGGATCTCGTACTTCTGGCCGGGGACCGGCGCCCAGCGGGCCGAGAAAAGGGCCGGCTCACCGTGGAGGCCCTCCACCCGTTGGAAGCAGGGGATGTCGTTCTCCTCCAGGAGGCCGGCGATCATGGCGGCTTCGGTGGGGTCATGAGCGAGGAAGACAGTGACCTCGTGGGTTCCGTGGCCCGCGCGGTCCCTCCCGCTTTCGTTGCCCGCCCCCGGCTCTTCCCGTGGAGCCTCCCCGGGCTCGAGCAGCGCATTGCAGTAGGGGCAACGCACCGTGCCCTCTCGGTACTCGCCCGCGACGCCGGTCTCCTGACGGTCCGGGCAGTTGGGGTTTGGACAGTACATGGGCCGGGTTCAGACCTCCTCGACCGTCACGCGCACCTGGGGATCGACCACCCGCTTGTCCAGGAGGGCGGGCCAGTAGGCGACGATCTCCTGGGGCTTGGGCCGGCCGCCGGCGAAGCCGGTGATGCCGGGAGGGCCCGACGTGATCAGCGGCGCCAGCTCCATGCCGAAGCGCGCCACCTTGCGCCGGTCGGCGCTGCGCATGCCCAGGCGAAGGACGACCTCCGGCGGGGAGCACCCCGCCTCGGCGATGCCCGGCATGCAGGCGTCGGCCCCGACGAACTCGACGAGCCGGTCCTCCACGGGGACCGTCAGCCCGGCTCGGGCCAGGCGGCGCCAGACGATCTCCGAGCAGATCCTGGCCTTGTCGATGGCCCGTGGGCCAGAGATCGTCAGGTGTCCCACGGCCTTGTACCCGCCGTGGTAGGTCATGGAGACCTTGTAGAAGGGCGTGTCCTTCCGGCCCTTGATGCCGCTGACGCGAACGCGATCCTCGCCATCCTGCTCCAGCTGGACGGTCGTGAAGTCGGCAACGACATCCGGAGTGATGTACTCGTCGGGCGTTCCCATCTCGTAGAGGAGCTGCTCGGCCACGGTATCCACCGTCACCAGACCGCCCGTTCCGGGGTGCTTGGTGACGACGAAGGTCCCGTCGGCGTAGCACTCGACGATGGGGTAGCCGATGTCCCAGAGGTTGGGGACCTCCCACCAGCGGGTGAAGTTGCCGCCCGTGGCCTGAGCGCCGCACTCGATGATGTGGCCGGCGATGATTCCCGAGGCCAGGAGGTCCCACTGACGGGGCTTCCAGCCGAACTCGTGCATCAGGGGACCCAGGGTCAGGGAGGTGTCGGTCAGCCGCCCGGCCACGACGATCTGGGCTCCCATGCCCAGTGCCTTGGCGACGGGTTGCGCGCCTAGGTAGGCGTTGGCCGAGAGGACCTTTCGCCGGAGCTCCTCCAGCGGGCGGCCCGTGTCCATGTGTTTGAGGGGGTGGCCGGCCTCGGCGATCTCCGGGAGGCGTTCCAGGATGTCGTCCCCCTCGATGACCCCGACCTTGAGGCCGAAGACGCCCACCCGTTCGGCGATCTCACCAATGCGTGTCCTCAGGGCCAGGGGGTTGAGGCCTCCGGCGTTGGTGACGACCTTGATCCCGCGGTCCATGAGGATGGGGAGGGCCCGTTCCAGGAAGTCCAGGAAGTCCGTCGCGTAGCCCCTGTTGGGGTCGCGCAACTTCTGGCGCATCATGATGGACATGGTCACTTCGGCCAGGTAGTCCAGTGTCAGGTAATCCAGGGGCCCGCGGGTCACCATCTCCCACGGCGTGTCGGGGCTGTCCCCCCAGAAGCCCTGGCCGTTTCCGATCAGTACGGGTTCGCTCATGCCACCTCCCGCGGGGATTGTACTCCGGTTCCGACAGTTCGAAACGAGATTCATCCAAATTTTGCGAATCTCCGAAATAGATATCAAAAAACCGTGACGGTTTTTTGGCGATACAGCTGTCCCGAGGAGTCCATGATCGTCCATTTCACGCCTCCCCATGCTGCGAAGCGCCACGACCGTGGGGTGAGCGGGGTCATGGACAGGGTCGGCTACGAGATCCGGAAGGACGGCAGGCGCGACACGACCTTCTCCAGGAAGGAGATCCTCGCCAACTACGAGAACGTCCTCGGTCTGTGGAACGCGAAGATCGTCGGCAGGTACGGCGAACCCTCCACTTCGGGATCCCGGACCGTGGCGGCGGCAAGGAGGTCTGGGGGCGAATTGCGGCCTGCACCGGCCGTCGTGCGGAACGTCCCGGGGCGTTTCCCCTGTACAATCCCGGCGGGAGGTGGTCATGGAAGATCGGGCTTTTCTCGGAAGTCGGTACGCGGCGGAGGTCCAGCCGCCCGAAGTGTACAGGGAGCGCCGGCGGCGTCTGGCGGAGCGGGTGGGCGGTGGCACGGTCGTCCTGTGGGGTGCGGGAGACGACCGCGGGTATGGCGACGTGGGCACCTTCCGCCAGGAGACGAACTTCTTCTACCTGACCGGCGTCGAGCTTCCCAACGCCATCCTGGTGCTTCGGCCGGCGGAGGAGTGGGAGGCCCTGTTCCTCCCGGCCCGGAACGAGGCCCTGGAGCGATGGACGGGCCCCAAGTGGGGGCCCGGTGAGGAGACGGCCGAGGCCCTGGGTTTCGAAAACGTCCTGGCCGTGGAGCCCGGCGAGACGGAGATCAAGGCCCGGCGCCGGCCCGTCCCGGGCTTCGAGGGACGGCTCCAGGGATGGCTCTCGGAGCCAGACGCGGTGCTCTGGACCGTCTTCCCCGCGGTGGACACGGACTCCGAGCTCCCGCCGACCCACCGCTACGTGGCGCGCCTGCGCGACCGGCTGACGAGCTTCGCGGTCCGGGATGTGTCGGAGCATCTGGCCGAGCTCCGCCTTCGAAAGGACGACGGGGAGATCGCCCTCATGCGAAAGGCCATTGCCGCCACCATGGACGGCCAGCGGGCGGCCGCCCGGAGGATCGCGCCGGGGGTCACCGAACGCGCCATCGAGGGGATCGTTTTCCAGGCCTTCGCCGAGGCGGGCGCCGAGGGGTTGGCCTTCCCCTCCATCATCGGCTCGGGCTTCGCCTCCACGGTGCTCCACTACGACCAGAACGCCGGCACCATGAGCGACGGCGATCTCGTGGTGGTGGACATCGGGGCGCGTTACGGCTATTACTGCGGCGACCTGACCCGGACCTATCCGGTCAACGGGAAGTTCAGCGAGCGGCAACGGGCCGTCTACGACCTCGTTCTGGCGGCCCACGACGCCGTGGCCGAGGCCATCCGGCCCGGCACCACCCTCGGAGAGCTCCGGGACATCGCCTACGACGTCATCGAGGGGTCTCCGCTCCGCGATGCCGAGGGCAACACCCTTGGGCGGTACTTCATCCACGGCATCGGGCATTTCCTCGGCCTAGATCCCCACGACTCCGGTGGCGAGGCGCCGACCCTGGCGCCGGGCATGGTCATCACCAACGAGCCCGGCATCTACATCCCCGGCGAGGCCCTGGGCGTCCGCATCGAGGATGACTTCCTGGTGACGGAGGAGGGCGCCGAGAACCTTTCGGCCGAGCTGCCCACATCGGTCGAGGAGATCGAGGCCATGATGGGGGAGCGGTAAGTCGGTTTCCCGGAAGCGCCATGAAGAAACAGCCCGCCGTCACGGCGGGCTGTTGAGTCGAGAAGTCGTGAAGCTCGGTCAGTCGATGGTGCCTTCACCCTTGCGGGCGCCGACGCGCTCGTCCAGAACGAGGCCGCGGGCCTGGCGCTGGAGAACGCCCATGCGTCCCTGGTCCAGCAGCTGAAGGTCGCGGATCTCGAAGGGTTCGTGGAGGGGCGAGCTCGCGAAGATCTTGGGATCGAAGCTGAGTTCCAGCTGGCCGTTTCCGGGCTCCAGCCAGGCGGCGGACTGCCCGACGGCCATGGGGCGAAGCGTACCGTCCTGGCCAGTGCCGTACAGGATGCCGCGAGCCTCGTAGCGTCCGGAAGCGGCCGCTTCCACGCCGAGGATGATCCGCAGGCCGCTGTGGGCCGTGTCGGCGGCATCCACCCGGGCCCGGCCGTCGAAGCGTGCCGTGGGCAGGGAGACGGCGAAGGCGGTCTTGCCGTCGCGACGGGCCGTGAGATCCCCCACGGAGGAGGTGGCGCTGACGTGAAGCTCCCACATGCCCTGGGCCGTGCTGTCGGCGCGATGGATGGTGATCGTGGCAGAGAGCCCATCGCTCGCCGGGCTCAGGGAAACGGGGCGGGTGCTGCCGTCGGGCGCCACGAGCATGGCCGTGGCCCGGGTGTCCTCGAGCACCGCCTCACCGTCGGCCATGCGGATGCTGACCCGGAAGGGGGATTCGGGCTGTACGGCGGAGATGGCGGCGGTGATGGCGAGGACCACCGGTGATTTCGGCTCGACGACGGCGACCACGTAGGGCGCCTCGCCGGGGACCTTCAGGTCCGGGGCGCGCAGGGTGAACCGGCCGGCGCCCAGGGAGGGATCGATCCGGAAGGCCGAGCTGCCCTCCGGGAAGGGGACGTCGGCCTGGGCCAGCTGCTCGGCCGTGGCCAGGGTCTGGATGGCGCCGGCGGTGGGCCGCTCGCCGGCCCTGCGGATCTCGAGCCGTGACGGGTCCAGGACGACCAGATCGTCGGTGGAGGCGGTGCGAACCGGATTGATCCGGACCACGGCGCCCGGAGTGACCGTGTCGATGGAGACGCCCCGCTGGAGATCCCCGGCCGTCACGCGCAGGGTGTAGCCGCGGCTCCGCTCGGTGTGGGGCGCCGGGGCGAGATCGATCTGCCGGTCCGCGGGAATCGCCCAGGAGAACTGGACGGGATCCCGGCTCGGCTCGACGAGTTGGGGCAGGCTGGCGACGGAAACGAGGCGCGCGGGAACCAGGTCACCGGCGGCCGGTCGTACCAGTGTGGTTTGTGTGGCGGCGGACCCGGCCGTTGCCAGGGCCATGGCCGTGAGGAACACGATGGAGAGTTGCCTGATCTTCACCTTCTGCTCCTTCCTACAGATCGTTCCGCAAGATGAGGTCGAGCCCGAAACACTTGCGGCGGCTCTGGTTATGGCTCAAGGGCTCGTCACCGTTGGTGTACCAGGTGTCGTAGAACCACAGAGATCCGGCTCCCGCCTGGCTGGTGCACTCGAGGAAACCATCGGAACAATCATCGAGCCAGGCCTGGGTGACCTCCAGGCCGAGGTTGAGGGTGTAACCGCCGCAGTAGCTGTCGGGATCCCATATGGCGGTCTCCACATCGGTTCCCACCACGTCCCAGAAGCCGACGGGCAGGGAGGGCCGGCCCGAGGTGCCGTAGAGCCAGTTGGCGTTGTAATACGCCATCCAGCTGGTCTGCTGCATGCGGACGGCGTCGCTGGCGTAGCCCAGGAGCCAGCCAACGGCCTGCTCGAAGATCGTGCCGCTGATGACGGCGTTGGCCAGGGGAGTGCCCAGACTCGATGGCGCCAGGGCGTTCACCCAGCGGATGGAGTTGATGATGGTCGGGTAGCGGCTGTCCCAGGTCGGGTTGGAGAGGATCCAGCGCATGACGTTGCCGCCGTTGGAGTGGGTGATAACGACCAGGTCGTCGATGTTGTTGGAGACGATGAAGTTGTAGAGTTGCCCGGCGAGACAACCCGCCGCTTCGGCCTTCCACATGTACTGCTCAAAATCGCAGTTGATCACCACGAACTTGCTGGAGTCCGGCAGACCCTGGCGGACGGAATCCACCATCTCCGGCTTCCAGTAGTCGTGGTAGGCGTCGGTCTGGTGCCCGGTACCGTGCACGAAGGCGACCCCCGTTGTGGCCATTGCCGGCAGTGCTGCCAGCAGGGTCATGATCATGACGACGACTCTCATACCTCTCCTCCTTCCGGATCGAAAACCTTCGGGATCGCCCCGCCAACTGGGTGCGGCACCATGCCGGTGACCTTCCTTTGGGACGAATCCGATGTTGATGCCCAGTGAATACCACAGAAAACTGAATGGGGAAACAAAATTCTTGTGGGGGTGAGGGATTTTTACACGCGTGTGACAGAATCTCTTGCCCGGGCGGTCGCTACCCCTTCGAGCGCGATGGTGGCCTGATGGGTACGATGAGAACCGTGGCCTCGACCCGGTGACGGAGGGCGTCGGCCGTCGTGCCGTGCACCAGGTCGGAGAGGCCGCGGTGGCCGTGGGCGCCGAGGATGACCAGGTCGGCCCCGGCCTCGCCGACCATCCGGGCCAGCTCGGGGACCGGGTCGCCGACGCCGAGCTCCCAGCCTGCGGCGTAGCCGGCAGTCTCCAGGGCTTCCACCAGCGTCTGGAGTCGCCGGGAGTCCGCCACGATCTCCAGGTCCGCGGCGCTCTTCCCCATGGCCCGGGCCACCGGGCTCTCCACAACGTGGAAGAGGTGGATAACGCACTCGGCGTGCTGTGCCAGGCGGGCGGCCTGGTTGAGGAGGCGTTCCTCCGAACCGCTGAAGTCCAGGGCGACCGCGATGTTGCGGTACTCCCGGGAAGGCTCGATGGTGATGGAGGGAGCCTCGGGCGTCGCATGGACGCCGGCCGGTGCGCCGGCACGGCGCACGGCCCGGAGACGGTCGATCAGGGGCTTGAAGGTCACGTACACCAACAGTGTAGCGGAGAGGACGGCCAGGGGTGCCACGAGCAGCCAGATCAGCCAGGTGCTGCCCCGCGTGCCGGCGATCCAGGAGCGGACCTCCATGATGACGAGCTGGACGTTGAGGCCGACGATGACGGTGGCGACGATCCAGGCAAAGGAGCGCACCCACCGGCCGATGGCCAGGTCGCCCATCCGTTGCCGGTCGGAGACGAAGTGGATCAAGGGAATGACGGCGAAGGGAAGCTGCAGGGAGAGCACGACCTGGCTCAGCACCAGCAGCGGCCCCGTTGAATGCTCGCCGAAGAAGAGGATGGCTCCCACGGCGGGGACCACGGCCAGGAGGCGGGTGATCATGCGGCGGAGCCAGGGCCGGATCCGGAAGTTGAGGTAGCCCTCCATGACGATCTGGCCCGCCAGGGTTCCGGTGATGGTCGAGCTCTGGCCCGAGGCCAGCAGTGCCACGGCGAAGGCGATGGGCGCAATGGCGGCGCCGAGGATCGGTTCCAGCAGCCGGTGGGCGTCCTGGATCTCGGCCACCTCGTTGTGACCCGTCCGGTAGAAGACGGCGGCCGCCATGACCAGGATGGCGGCGTTGACCAGGAAGGCCAGGTTGAGGGCGACGGCCGAGTCCAGGTTGTTGAGGCGAAGGGCCTGACGCAGCTCCCGTGGGGATCGCCCGAAGCGGCGGGTCTGGACCAGAGAGGAGTGCAGGTAGAGGTTGTGGGGCATGACCGTGGCCCCGAGGATTCCGATGGCGATGTAGAGGGCTCCGGAGTCCGGGAGGGAGGGAACGAAGCCGTGGACCAGGCCCTGCCAGTCGGGCCGGGCCAGGATGACCTCGATGAGGAAGGCGATGCCGATGGTTCCGACGAAGGAGAGGACCAGGGCCTCCAGCTTGCGAATGCCGAAGCTGGAGAGCATCAGCAGCAGGATGACGTCGAAGGTCGTGATGACGACCCCCCACAGCAGGGGGATGCCGAAGAGCAGGTTGAAGGCGATGGCCGAACCGATGACCTCCGCCAGGTCGGTGGCCGTGATGGCCACCTCCGCGAGGATGTACAGCGGGATGTTGACCACCGGGGAGTAGGTCTCGCGGCAGGCCTGGGCCAGGTCCCGCCGGCTGACGATGCCCAGGCGGGCGCAGAGGCTCTGGAGAAGGATGGCCATCATGTTGGACATCAGGAGGACCCAGATGAGGGAGTAGTTGTACCGGCTGCCGCCGGCAAGGTCCGTGGCCCAGTTCCCGGGATCCATGTAGCCCACGGCCACCAGCAGCGCCGGCCCGGCGACGGCCCACCAGCGCTTCCACCCGGGACCGCCCCGGGGCACCTCCACGGACTCGTGCACCTCGGCCAGGGAACGATGTTCCTGTGTCACCTGAATCTCTCCGCCGGAAGATCCACCGCACCGGTGCTCATGCCACATTTTAGCCTGGATTGTTCATGAGGGTTTGTCGCGAAAGGGGGGAGGCGCCGTGCACGGCGGGGCTCTCGCGAGATGCGTCAGCGCAGGCGTGCTTGCACTGGCTCATGGCCCACGCCGCCCGCTTCGCGGCCCCGAGCCTCCCGTCTCGGCTGGCCCCCAGGCTGGGTGCGTGTCCCACGCGAGAACGGCGGGACGCACACCACCTCCTGCCCTTTGCGACGACTTCCGGTGAGTGATCGGGGCCAACCGCGACCCCGGCGCGGAAGGCGAGACTCGACCCGTCAGTTCGGAAGATTCGCGGGCGTTCCGGGCAGGATTTCCTCGCTGACGGGCAGGAGCTCCTCGTCCTGGAAGCGCGCCATGGCCTCCTCAACCTCCTGCCGGCAGGAGATGAGCGCCTCCGCGCAGTCGGCGTCGAAGACCGTGCCGGACCGGCTGGAGAGGTAATCGAAGGCCTCGTCGGCGCTCCACGGATCCTTGTAGGGACGGCGCGTCGTCAGGGCGTCGAACACATCCGCCACGGTGGTTATCCGTGCTTCCTGGGGGATCTTCTCACCGGAAAGCCCGTCGGGGTAGCCGGAGCCGTCCACGGCCTCGTGGTGGTGCCGCACGATGTTCCGGAGCATGGCCACGTGGGGAAGGTCCACCAGCTCGGCATCCTTCAGGAGAGTGTCGATGATGTGGGCACCCGCCTGGGGGTGGGTGCGCATGGTGCGAACCTCCGAAGGATCCAGGGGTCCTTGCTTGAGGAGGATCCGGTCCGGAACGGCCACCTTGCCGACGTCGTGAAGCGGCGCGAAGAGGTAGAGGAACTCGACGGTCTCGTCGTCCAGCCCCCAGGCGCTTCCCAGCCTGGCCGCAACGAGTCGGGCGTAGCGGGCCATGCGCCGGACGTGGTTTCCCGTCTCCCAGTCCCGGGCACGGCTCAGCTCCCGCATCATGTCCACCGCCGACCGCAGCATGCGGACCACTGCGAGATGGTGCCGCACAAGGAGAGAGGCCGTCTGGGTGGGCAGGGAGAGAGAACTGACCCGTCCATGGGTGAAGAAGCCAGGCTCGGTGGCGTCCAGGAAGAGGAAGCCCAGGGTCCGTCCGCCATCCGTCAGCGGTATCGTCAGGCTGGAAAGGTAACCCGCTTCCAGGAGGCGGCGCGTGTGCTCCCCGTGGGGCTTGGGCAGTGTCCGGATGTCATGAAGCACGCGGGAAGCCCCGCTCTCGGCCAGGTCCGTCAGGGAGGGCACCGTCTCTTGTCGAACCTCGTAGAGGGGGAGGGGGTTGGTCCCTTCCGTGCTGTGTATGAATGTCCGGAGGCGTTGGTTGTCGGGATCATGGATGGCCACCGCCACCCGCCCAAGCGCCGGATGATCCCGCTGCAACGTCTTGTGTAACGCCCCGAGCTCTTTGAGCAACGACACCCCCGAACTTACCGTCCGGCCCTCCATGACAACAACTCCTGTCTCGTTCAATCCGACCCCCCATTGTACACCCCTGGTCCAATCGCCCGGTGGAGGGCGACTCCACGGCCCCGGGACCGGAGAATCCCCGGCCGACACCTCCCTCCTGTGGAGCCGGCGTGTCAGAGAGAGAGAGGGGGAGCCTCGACAACGAGGAATGACCTGATTGACGCCTCTTCATGAGATGGCATGTTGTGCAGTGGGTGATCCGGCGCACCTTCTTCAACATCCACGACACCGTCCAGCGGTGCAGGTGGCCGTTGACCGGATCCCACGTCACGTGGCGCCCTCGGGTTCGATGTGGATGAGTTCTACTGGCGCACCATCATCTTCGATGAATGCGACGGTCACTCCCTGGCTGGGGCTGTTTGGCTCAATGATGACGTTCTTTCCCCGGAGCTCACGCTCCAGGTCATCGACCTGGAATGCAACGTGGGGCACCTTCTTGACGATCTCCGGATAAGGGACGTTGTCCTCGAATCGTATCCACTCGATATGGTACGGGCTCCTCTCGTAGCCACTGACAAACATGTGGAGGTGCTCGAGATGGACCTCACCGCATCTCTTTTCGGCTGTGGGGATCCCCAGGTGGTGGTACGTACGCATCGAACCTCCTGTCCCACCGGACTCCCGATCCTGCATCCGGCGTTCCGGATTGTGGTGCATTTCGATGTTCTTCGCCGTGTGGTGACCCATTTCCGAGCTCCATCGTAACAGCTGTCCAGGAACAGCATGGCTCCCCCGGCACCAGTTCACTCCCGGCGTTTCCCGCCGCGGGAGAGCGGGAATCAAGCCGAATCTCTAAATCTTGGTGCCTTCTATGAGTAGGCCGCGGAAGTCAAGGGGTGAATCCTGAGGCACCTTCTTGGATGGAATCGACTGGCAGTGAGGGGTGCCCCATCT
>CAZXNA010000037.1:0-26244 GCA_964641295.1 uncultured Thermoanaerobaculia bacterium | reverse complement strand
GTGGCATAACGGGCCGGGCGAGCTGCACCCCGAGGCGTTCGCTGGGGAACGCCACCCCGGCGCCGCGACAGGCGGGGCACACCTGGGCTCCCCGGACAGTTCCCGAGCCACCACAGGTGGTGCACCGAACCTGGCGTTGCACCGGCACCAGCACCGTGGTCCCCCGGACCGCCTCGCTGAAATCGATCTCGACGGACAGCTCCTGGTCCTGGCCCCGGCGGGGACGGGCCTTGGCCTGGCGGCGGGGCTGCCGGCCCCCGAAGATCTGGCTGAAGAGATCCCCCAGATCCTCGAATCCACCGAAGCCACCCACCCCCTCGACCCCGACGCGGAACGGCCCAGCCTCGTGCCACTGAGTCCCGCCCCGAGCCTGCGAAAAGGGATCGAAGCCCCGGTCCCCCATGCCGTCCACCCTGCCGAAGGTGTCGTACTGGTTTCGTTTCTCCTTGTCGGAGAGGACGGCGTAAGCCTCCTGGATCTCCTTGAACTTCTTCTCGGCTTCGGCGTTTCCCGGGTTGACGTCGGGATGGTACTTTCGCGCCAGCTTCCTGTAAGCCTTCTTGATCTCAGCCTCGCTGGCCCCCTTCGAAACACCGAGAATCTCGTAGTAGTTTCTGCTCACGGCCTCCTCCGGGCATGAATATGAGTGATTCGTTATAAAATTTCAAGCCAAGATCCCCGCGAATTTCCCGGGAAACGCATGGCGGTGCCCAACGGGCAGCTATCGGCGAGACCGGCCGGTGATCCTCGGACGACGCCGATTTCGGGTAGAATGACCGGGTGCTTGCGTCCGGACCCCTCGTCGGAATCGTGCTCGGTTTGGCCATCCCACAGGGCCGGCGCCGGGCATGGCTGATTCCCCTTCTCCTGGGCCTCGCCTTCGTTGCTCTCAGCAATCTGAGCCAGGTGGCCCAGCTGCTGGGGTCCGTTGAGCTCCAGCGTCTCGCGGTGCGGTGGGTCACACGTCCCATTGCACTGGCAGGCGGAATCGCTGCTGCGACCTTCTTCCTCTGGAGCCTCTACCTGCTCCTGGCCCCGGACGACGCGAACAGCCGTCTCGCCAGCCGACTCGCCCGGAACGGCGACCATCGTGGTGCCGCCGAGCTCTACCTCCAGGCCGGCAACTCCCGAAGGGCTCTCGTGGAGTTCCAAAAGGCCAGGGCGTGGGCCGATGCCGGGAGGGTGGCGCGGGAGATGGGCCGAACGACGGCGGCCGCCGAGCTGTACCGGAAAGCCGGCGGCGAGTTCCTCATCGAGGCGGCTCATCTGTACACATCGGCCGGGGACAGTTCCGGCGCCAACGCCTGCTACGAGGCCCTCGCCAGCTGGTACATGGACCGCGGCCGCCTGGGCGAGGCCGTAACGACCTGGATGAAGGCGGGTGAGCCGGCGCGCGCCGCCCGGACCGCCAGACTGGCCCTGGAGAAGGGTCATGTCAACCCCTCGACTGGCGAGTTTCAGGCGGCGTGCCGTGCCGCCGAAGCGGTGCGAGATCACGAGCTTCGGGCTCTCCTCGAGGAGAAGGAGGGCAACTACGAACAGGCCGCGGCCGCCTGGGCCACAGCCAAGCAGCCCCAACGGGCGGCCGAGAGCCTGATTCGGCTGGGGCGCTTTGAGCAGGCCGCCGAGATTCTCGAAGCTGCCGGTCATTCGAGGGAGGCGACCCGTCTCCTCTACCGGGCGGAGCGCCGCCTGGCCCAGCAGCACGAGCGGGTGTCCGGCTCCCGGTCCGACGCCATTGGCGCCGAGCTCGAACGATTGGCTGCCAAGCTGCTCCCCCTCCTCGAAAGGGAAAGGATGGATGATGAGCGGCTCGAGGTTCTGCTTCACGTTGGCCGTGTCGACGAGGCCGTGGGACTGCTGCTGGCCCACGACCGGGTGGCCGAGGCGGCGGACGTGGCGTCGAGGAACGAGCAGTGGAAGCTCGCCGGGTCCCTCCTCGAGCGCCTGGGCCGCTGGGGAGAGGCGGGAGATATGTACGAGCTCGCCGGTTCATTTCACGACGCCGCCCGCTGCGTCGACCGGGCCGGAGAGTACGAACGGGCCTTTCAGCTGTACGAAAAGGCGGGCGATCTCGTTGCAGCGGCCGGGTCCATGGCCCGGGCGAGCAACCTCCAGAAGGCCCTGAGCCTTCTACGCGACGCTGGCAAACTCCTGGAAGCCTGGGATCTGCTCAAGGAACACCCGGGACCAGTCCCCGATATCCCAGAAGTCATCCTCCACATGGCCAGGGAGCTGGAACAGGCCGGCCGCATGGAAGAAGCCATCGCCTGTCTCCAACGAACGGTCGTGGGGGTTGCGCTGACACCCAATCGGACCAAAGCCGCCCTGGAGCTGGTCCGCTATCTCATCAAGGTGGGGGACCTGCGGGTGGCTCAGCTCCAGCTGGACAGGGTCCTCGAGCTCGACTATTCCTCCACCGAAGCCCACCGGCTGGCCGAGGAGATCCGTCAGGCTCGGGAACGGGAAGCCCGGCTCGCGACCACGCCGACGCCGACAGCCATCGCATCCCATGGAGAGGGTGTTGAGGAGCGGTACGAGATCATCACCGAGCTGGGCCGTGGCGGCATGGGGGTCGTCTTCAAGGCGCGCGACACGAGACTCGAGCGGATCGTCGCCATCAAGGTCGTCCGGACCAGCTCTGCAGCGGAGGCGGCCCAGCTGGAGCAGGAGGCCAAGGCCGCAGCGACCCTCAATCACCCCGCCATCGTCACGGTCTTCGACTTCGAGCCCGGCCTCGGTGGCTTCCTGATTTCCATGGAGTACGTCGAGGGAGAAGGACTGGATCATCTCCTTCGCCGCGCACCGGAACGGGTCGCCTCCAACCTCTTCCCGATCCTCGTTCAGATCGCCGACGGTATCGCCTACGCCCATACGCATCGGGTCGTCCACCGCGACCTCAAGCCCGGCAACATGTTGTTGACGGCGGCAAACCAGGTCAAGATCTTCGACTTCGGCATCGCGGCCAGACTGGACACCGACGCGGAATCGAGCTCCAGGATCTGTGGGACGCCCTTCTACATGTCGCCGGAACAGATCCGGGGCGAAGAACCGAGCCCGGCCAGCGACATCTACTCACTCGGTGCCACCTTCTTCCACCTGGCCACGGGGCGCCCACCGTTCCCCCGTGGGAACGTCATCGACGCCCACCTGAAGAAGACTCCCCCGGACCCGGTCGAGCTCAAGCCGGGTCTACCGAGGGAGCTTGCCGAGATCATCCTCCGCTGCCTGGAGAAGGATCCCTCCCAGCGATTCTCTTCGGCGACGGAGCTTCACCGGGCCCTGGTCCGTGCGGCAATGAGGAGTTGAGATGGGGGTCAAAGACACCGTCCCGGGAAACACGCGAGGCCGTCGCCTCCAGCCGCAGGTCCGATTCCTCGTGACCTTCCTGCTGCTCGTGGCACTGGCCTTCGGTCTGATCGCTCTCAAGCCGGTCAACGACGCCGTTGTAGACCCCTACACGGCCTTCATCGCCCGGACAGCCGGCCTGGTCCTACGGGGAATGGGAGAGGACCTCACCGTCCGTGGCTGCCTCCTGAGCTCACCGAGGTTCTCCGTTTCGATCTTCAACGGATGCAACGGGTTGATCACGACGTTGATCCTCGTGGCGGGAGTCCTGGCCTTTCCAACGGGTTGGCGCGCCAGGTTGATCGGGGTCATCGGAGGCATCGTCGGCATCCAGATCATCAATCTCATCCGGATCGTCTCCCTGTACTACATCGGTGCCTTCTTCCCGAAATACTTCAACAACGCTCACGTGGTGGTCTGGCAGAGCATTGTCATCCTCTCCGGTATCGCGCTCTGGGTCGCGTGGGCCAACTCCATAGCGGTTCCCAATGAAGACCGCTGACCCCCGAAGCACGTTCCTACGCCGGATCATCCCGGCCGCCGTGGTGGCCGCCGTCGTGTGGGTCGGTGTGCGCCCCGCCCTCGACGCCGGTGTCTGCGGATTCTCCCAGTTCCTCATCCGTTCGTTCGAATACCCGCACGTCACCCGGATCGTCAACGAGGATCACCATGCCAGGCTGGAACGGGCCGATTTGAGAAGCGGCTCCCACCTTCCCGCCCTGCCCCTGACCGAGATCCATTTCAACACCATCATCCTGTTGGCGCTCTTTCTGGCGTTACCACGACCTTTTTCCCGGCTCCAGCTGGAGCGGCTGTTCATGGCATGGACCACCCTCTTCGCCCTCCAGGCCCTCAACCTCGTATTTCACGTGGAGTTTCTCTATGCCACCAGCCTCGGGCCGTGGAGCATTCAGCACTACGGCGCCGTGGCCCGGAACACCTACGCCTTCCTCCAGTACTTCTCCGACCTGCCCATCCGTCTGGGGGCGCCCTTCATCCTCTGGGTCGCCTTCAACTGGGAGCTCCTGTCGGCGGTCCCGGCCGAGAAAACGGACACCAAGGGCCGCAGAAAGCCCAGGTGAGCTGGGCTACCTCTTCTGACGGCGAAGGTACCGGTAGTCGGGGATGTCGTATTCCTTGATCTTGGCGATCAACGCTCCACGGGAGAGGTTGAGCTCCCGTGCGGCCCGGCTCTGGTTCCCCATGGTCCGCCGCAGAACCCGGTCGATGATCATCCGCTCCACACCGGAGATGACGAGCTTGAGATCGTCGTTCTCCAGAAGATCCGCCCGGGTCACCTGGACCATACCCTCGTCCCCCGAGGGCCTGGGATACCGCGAGGGGTCCAGCGGTACAATACCCTGGACCATCTCGCCGTCGGGTGTCGCGGAGACCAGACGCCTCAGCTCGGCCACCAGCTCACCCATTTCTCCACCGTAACCGTGGCTGACGAGGGAGTTGAGGGTCTCGAGCTCGATGCCGCGGATCTCCTTCCCCTGCTCCCGGGCCAGGCGGTGGAGCAGCGACACGATGACAAGGGGGAGATCCTCCCGGCGCTCGGCCAGGGATGGAACCCTGAGCAGGTGACTCTGGAATGCACTGAACAGCTCTCCGTCGAGAGCACCTTCCTGGACGAGCGCCAAGACGTCGTTCCCGGTGGTCGCCATCCACCGGATCGCCGGACCGTAGGCCCTCTCCAAGTCCTCCCGGACCCGGGCGCTGATCTCCCGCTGCAGTTCCAGGGGAAGCAGTTGCACGTCCCGAATCAGGAGGGTTCCTCCACGGGCTCGGGAAACCAACCCTTCGATCCCCTCGGCCTCGCTTCCCAAGAGCTCCTTCCGAAGAGCCGAGGCATCCCCGGGCCGCCCCTGGAAGACGTGGACCGGCAGCTCACCCGTTGGATGAAGCGAGGAGATCAGCAGCGCGACGGTCGAGCGGCCGCTCTGGACAGGCCCCGAGAGAAGCACCGGCTCCAGACCCCGGGCCGCCGTGAGCACACCTTTCCTCAGCACGCCGACAGCGTTGGAGGTGCCGACGATGTGTTCCTCGATGGCCCGCAACGCCGAGCTCTCCCAGGCTCCGTAGAGGGAGCTCGAGTGTTCCACCCGCTCCCAGTGAACGGCCAGAAAACGGGTCAGCTCGGCCAGCAGCAGCTCGTCGTCCTGGGAAGTCTCTGGAGAGCTTTCCAGAATGACGAAGGCGTTGGTCCGCAGCTCTCCCTGATCGACGGGATAGATCAAGATCTGTTGGCTCCCCAGGTGGAGGGTTGCGAAACGTCCACCGGTGGACAACCCCTGGAACACACGGTCGGGCAGACGGGGGATCTCCGCCGTCCAGAGGGAGACGATGGGCTCGAAGCGCCCGTTCTCACCGGCCCACGCCAGCATCGCCTGCCGGCCGGCGAAGCAGATCTCGAAGAAGGCCTTCAACGGGGGAAGAAGGTCCGCGTGCAGGCCGCTGCGAAAGACCTCGACCATTTGCCGCCGCACCTCGGCCAGGCCATGAGCCTCGCTCCTCAGGAGGAGCTCGGCACGCCCGTGGCCCGGAACCGGCGGGGTGGTCCGCTCGGGCTCTTCCGGAACGGGGGCCCCGGGTTCCTGCACCTCTTCTTCACGCTCGACGACCTCGACGTCTTCGGTGCCCAGGCCGTGGAACACGATGACAGCCGTACCGATCCTCAGCTTGTCACCCACGCGCAGCACACCGCGGGAGCGGCGCTCGCCGTTGAGCGCAACGGTTTGTCTTCTGTTTGTCAGGAAGGTGAAGACATCGCCACTCCGCTGGATGACGAGATGCTCCGGAGCCACGCCCGGGGCCCGGATGACAACGTCGTTCCGGCTGGACGCTCCAACGCTGATGGAGTCCTTCGCCAGCTGGTAGGTCAGTTCACTGCCACTGCTGCTCTCAACGGCCAACGTCACCATGGCCCCTCCCCAAGGCACACTCTATTGAGTTGCCACATTTGTCTCAGAATATGACACATCATGCCGCTTCATCAAATTGTTCCAACGAGGCTTGAACTGGTCTGAAACGCCTCAATGGGTATATTATGCCAGCATTTTCGATGAACGTCAACTCCCGCTACACTCTCGCCTCACCGGCGATGAGTGCTACTTTTGGAAACAGTTCACCCTCCGGATTCCCCACTGAAACGGAACCATGCCACACGGTACGATATGGTTTCGGACGAAGGCGACAGGGGCCCGGACGCCCAGAACAGGGCCCGCTCAGGATCCCAGGAAGGCTCCCCCGATGCGACGAGCGATGAGGACCAGCTCCTCGAGCTCCTCGGTCGGAACGTCCTTCCGCTCGCCCACCAGCAGGCCAGCCGTCTCCCCACGGCCCTGGAGGGGGATGACGACCAACCCCGACGGCAGCCGCTCCACGCCCAGCACCCTGGCCAGCTGGCGGGCCCCGGCGGCATCCGCATCGACGGATGCCAGCGCCTCTTCCGAGCGAATGACCTTTTCGAGAAAGGCGATGCCCCTCGGAAGGACGGTCGCTTCCGCGTTCAAGGGGAATCCAAAGCCGGCGCGGCATCGGATGGAGGTCTCTTCCACCGAGAAGACAGCCCCGCTGCGCAGGGCGCCCGACGCCATCTGGAGGAGGACACCAACCTTCTCGCCGGGACCGCTGCCGCGAACGAGCGCCTCCACCAGCTCGATCGAGCCTGGCTGGCCGTCTCCATCGCCCCGGCGCCCCCCCCAGCGCACCAGACGCGCCACCACACGCGTCACGGTTTCCTGGAGCCTCTTCCAGACCTCGCCCCCTTCTCCGGCCGGCGCCGGGAGCAGGAACGAAGCTCCAGCCTCGACGAGACGTGCCACCCACACGGGGTCTCCGAGGGGTCCGATCCAGATGACCGGTACTGAGCGTCTGGAGCCGGAGGCCCGTCGCAGAAGCTCCAGCCAGTCCTCTTCGCGACCGACCCGTGTCACGGCCAGGTGATGGTGGACGACCAGCGCATCGAGCTCGCCCAGCGGGACCTCCAGCGCCATCCCAAGTGATTTGAGCTCCCAGCCCCGATGGCGCCACTCCCGCTCGATCCATCCCCGCCACAGCCGCGGGTCCGTCGTGACGACGCCGACCTGGGCAAAGAGGAGCTCCTCAGGCGCTGCATCCTCCAACTCGGATACGAGATCCTCCAGGGGGTTCTCCGGTGCAGCCGTCGGAAGGAGATGAATCTTCGTCTTTCCGGTATCCTTCTCCACCATCAGCTCGTGGGTCAACAGGTTCTCGACGTCGACATCGGAGGCGAAGTGCCTCTTCTCGGGGGCGACCCGGCGCCGGCACAGATCGAGGAAGGTCCCGATGCTCACACCGTTTTCCAGCGTGCCGGTGGAGGGCTGGGGGTCGAAGTTGAAGCTTCCCGACGTCTCGTCGAGGCACCTGCCAACCTCCCGTACCAGAACCACATCGGGCCGCTGCACTCTTCCGCCGCGGATTTCAAGGGAAAAGGAACCCCCGGCCGTTTCCACGACCAGCCGGCCGGATGCCCCCGTGGCGCCGAGCAGCCGGAAGAGGGCGGCCAACCCGAGATTGTCGAGGCGACCCTTGAGCTTTCTTCGCATCATCCCACCTCCGGCTCCGGAACCCTGATGGCGTAGCTGACGGTCCGCCCCTCCTCCAGTCGAAGGGTACATCGCTCGACGACGCGACCGCCCATCCGTACCGTCAAAAACCAACGGCCGGGCGGCAGCCCGCCGAACTGGGCGCCTCGACCGAGACGAAGCCGCCTCAGCTCACCGTCGGGACCGCGAAGCTCGGCCATGAGAGGTGCCGTGGACGCCGATCCGACGACCCGGCACCTGAGAACGGCTCCCCGGTTCCAGCGGATGGGCCATCCCCAGGCACGGGAGACCTGGCTCAGGTCGTCCCCGACGGGACCGATCGCCCGGACCGTGACCCTCCCGCTCACCGTTTCCGGCCACGCCACGTGACGTGGAGTGACAACCCAGAGGCCCAGCGTCGGGTCTGTCGGGACCCAGCCGGCCCCTTCCAGCCGGCACTCGAGCCATCGATGGGGTACAACCCGCCCCTCCGACACGAGAACGCCGCTGACCGTCCGGGAGGAGAAGCCGGCAGCCCTGAGCAGGGCTGCCGCGGCGTTGGCCAGACCTGAGCAGCGACCGCTTCCCCGTTCCAGCACACTGGCGGCATCCTGGGGCGCCTGCTGCGCGGAATCCACGTGCACGTGCTCCATCACCCAGCGGAGGACCCGCGTGGCCCGGGCCCAGGGATCGTTTTCGGCAGCCACCAGCCGGTCCAGGGATTGCGGAAGACGGAACCAGATTGGGGTCCCCCCGGCGGGTTGGGGCTGACCGACGGTGAAGCCCCCGGCCCCGATGGGATCGAGGCCGGTGGCCACGTCGACCTGGGCCCGGCCCGGCCCCAGCACCCTGACCTGCTGCACGTACCCGTTGACCGCCCTGTTCTCCGGAAGCACGGCGGCCTCGACGATGTAGCTCGCCTCACCGGCGGCTGCCGTTGAGGCTGCCAGCAGCAGAAGCGCCGCCGCGAACCAGCTTCTCATGCCTGCGCCTTCCCCTTGATGAAACCATCGAGGATGCCATTGACAAACCTTCCGGAGTCCTCCGCCCCAAAACGCTTCGCCACCTCGATGGCCTCATCGATGACCACCGCCGGCGGCGTGTCGTGTTTGAAGAGGAGCTCGTACATGGCGATCCGCAGGATGTTGCGGTCCACGGCCGCGAGGCGGTCCAGCCTCCAATTGGCCGTCTGGTGAGATAGCTTTCCGTCGATCTCCTCAAGGTGCTCCAGCGTTCCGTCGAAGAGCTCATCGGCGAAACGCCGTACGCCTTCCGGTGCCCTCCTCCAGTCGTCGAAGTCGCCCCGGATGATCTCCGGAGCCTCTCCCGTCACCTCGTGCTGGTACAACATTTGGAGGGCCAGCTCCCGTGCCCTGCGGCGCGAACCCACTCAGGCCTCCCCGTTGATTCCCCGGTACAGCCGGGCCATCTCGACGGCCGCCAGGGCGGCGTCCCACCCCTTGTTCCCCATCTTCGTTCCGGCACGTTCCACGGCCTGTTCCAGGGTATCCGCCGTGATAACGCCGAACGTGACAGGGACCCCCGATCCCAACCCCACATGGGCCAGCCCCTTGGTGACCTCGGAGGCGATCAGATCAAAGTGGGCCGTCCCTCCGCGAATCAGGGCTCCCAGACCAACGATGGCATCGAATTCACCGGCCTCCGCCAGCTTGTGGGCCAGCATGGGGATTTCCCAGGCCCCCGGCACCCGGAAAACGGTGATGTTCTCCTCCTCCGCGCCGTGCCGGAGAAGGCAATCCACCGCCCCGTCCTGGAGACGGGAGGTGATGGCCTCGTTGAATCGGCTGACCACCAGGGCGAAACGCAACCCGGAGGCCTCGAGCATCCCTTCGATGATCTGCACAGCAACTCTCCTTTCTCGAAGCCTTATTGTAGCAACCTTCCCCCACCTCGGATATGATCGTCAATGCCCAGTTAGGAGCCGAAACCGTGCACGATCCCGAGTCCCTCGTCCTCCACCTTGGAGCCTCGACCCGGCTGGCGGGAAGGGCCTTGCTGCGCATGTTCACTCCTCCGCTCAACTTGAGGGAAATCCTGCGCCACGTCGACCACTTCGGTGTCGGGTCCCTCAATCTGACCAATATCACGGCCCTCTTCACGG
This sequence comes from uncultured Thermoanaerobaculia bacterium, assembly GCA_964641295.1. Taxonomy (GTDB): domain Bacteria; phylum Acidobacteriota; class Thermoanaerobaculia; order Thermoanaerobaculales; family Sulfomarinibacteraceae; genus JAADFK01. The sequence goes on along the minus strand of CAZXNA010000037.1, from coordinate 16,224 downwards.
GAATGGTGCTGGCTCTCCAGACGGCCTATGCCCTCTCTTCCTTCGGCGCCAGCCTGTACATCGGCGAGATTGTCGGCATGGCCCTGGTCCGGGAGCTCGGGCCGGTCCTGACCGCCCTGATGGTCGGCGGGCGCGTCGGCTCGGGGATCACCGCCGAGCTGGGGTCCATGAAGGTCACCGAGCAGGTCGACGCCATGCGATCCATGGGTGCCGACCCCATTCGAAAGCTCGTCGCGCCACGAATCTGGTCTGTGATCATCTCCCTTCCGATTCTGACGATCCTGGCAGATGCCCTGGGAATCCTCGGCGGCATGATCATCTCCGTCTTCGAGGAGGGCACGACGGCAGCCTTCTACCTCCAACATGTCTTCCGAAACATGGTGATCAACGACATCGGTTCCGGGATCGGCAAGACCGTATTCTTCGCCTTCATCATCGGCGTCATCAGCTGCTACAACGGCCTGACGGCCCGGGGGGGGGCGGACGGGGTCGGCCGTGCAACCACCAACACCGTCTATGCGGCCGCCATCGCCATCCTCATCGGCGACTTTTTCCTGACCAAACTGTTCCTGAGCTTCTGACATGGAAAGCGTGGTTACCTTCAGTCGTGTCTCCAAGGCCTTCGGCAGCAACGAGGTCCTCCGCGGCGTCGACCTTGAGGTGGGGCGCGGAGAGACCCTGGTCATTCTCGGCGCATCGGGTTCGGGAAAGACCGTCAGCCTCAAGCTGATCAACGGGCTGCTCCGTCCGGACTCCGGGAGGATCGAGGTTCTCGGCTATCAGGTCTCCGAGCTCCTGGAGCGGCAGCTCCTTCCCCTTCGCACCAGGGTCAGCTACTTGTTCCAGGGGAGCGCTCTGTTCGACTCCATGAGTGTGTTCGAAAACGTCGCCTTCCCGATTCTCGAGCACGAAAACCCGACCCCCGGGGAGCTTCGCGCCCGGATCGCCGAGCTTCTCGAGCTCGTCCAGCTGGACGGCATCGAGAACTTCTACCCGTCCGAGCTCTCCGGAGGAATGCGAAAACGGGTGGCGCTGGCGCGTGCCCTGGCCGTCGAGCCCGAGATCATTCTCTACGACGAACCCACCACCGGGCTTGACCCTGTGACAGCACTCACCATCGCCAAGTTGATCCGAAGGCTCCACGAGACCCTCGGCGTCACCTCCATCGTGGTGACCCACGACATCCCCCTGGTGGTCCGGGTGGCGACCCGCGTCGTGTTCCTCCACGAGGGGGAGTTCATCTACAGTGGATCCCCAGGCGACGCCGCCTTGGAAAGTCCCGAACCCGTCCGGCAGTTCTTCGAAGCTGGAGGTGCCCATGCTTGAAGAGACACGGCAGAATTTCAGGATCGGCCTGATGGTCTTGGTTTCCATGATCGTCCTGGGAATCGGCATCTTCATCATCGGGAAACGGCAACAGCTCTTCATCCGGCACACGCAGTACTACAGCGTTTTCCAGGACGTTCTGGGCCTCCAGTCGGGAGCGCCCGTGCAGCTCAACGGCGTCACCGTCGGCTACGTCAAGTCCGTCGAGCTCCCCGAGGAAGCCATCGGGAAAGGCATCACCGTCCGGTTCACGGTCAATGCCCGGTACACCAATCGTATCCGGGAGGACACCGTCGCATCGATCAAGACCGAGGGCCTTCTCGGCGACCGCTACCTCAAGCTCTCCGGCGGGTCCCCCGATGCCCGGCGGGTCCTTGAAGGGGGCCTCGTGACGGGGAAGAACCCCGCCGAGCTCGAGCATTTCCTCGCGGGTGGAGAGGACCTGATGGAGAACCTGTTGGCGATCTCCTCCAGCCTGCGCACGATCCTCCAACGCGCCGAGACCGGCAAGGGACTCCTCGGGCAGCTCCTGGCACCTTCCGAGGAGGGACAGGCAGCCGGGACGGACCTGACCAAGACCATCGCCTCCATGCGGCGCATCACGGAACGGATCGAGGCCGGCCACGGCCTCGTGGGCCGGATGGTCTCGGACGATGCGACGGCCTCGGCCGTCTTCGATGATCTCACGGCGACTTCGGCCGCCATCCGAAGCATTTCGGAGACCTTGGCCAGGGACATGGCCCAGGAGGACACGGTGTGGGCCGCCGTCCTCCGGGACCCCAGGGGCGCCAGACTGGCCATGGAAACCCTCACCTCTCTCCACGATGGCTCCCAGGCGCTGGCGGCCGCCGCCGAACAGCTGGCATCCGGGCAGGGAACCCTGCCGCGTCTCCTGCAGGACAAGGAGTATGCCGACCACTTCCTCGACGACCTGCAGAGCTTGATCCGTTCCCTCCGCTCCATTGCGGACAAGCTCGACCAGGGTGAGGGAAGCGCCGGGGCTTTTCTCAACGATCCCCAGATCTACCTGGACCTGGAGAATGTCATCCGCGGCGTCAGGGAATCCTCCCTGAGCAGCTGGTACATCCGCGACCGCAGGAAGGCCGGCGAGCGAGCTCTCGAGAAGCAGGCGGAGGATGCCATCACCTCGGTCTCCCCGGGACCGACTCCCGTGACCCAATGAAGCGCCGGAACAGGGATCACCGCCAGTTCCGGGAGGGCCTCCCGCCGGTTCCTTGCCCGGGTGACGGTCCCGGATCCCGGCGCGCGCCGGCCTCTGGCGCCGTCTGGGAGGAACCCTCTTCCCCACCCGGCAGGAGCATGACCGGAGTGCCGTGGTAGTCCGCAAGAAGTGCACCGAAGGCATCGACCCCCAGGCCCTCCCGGAGATCCTCGATGCCATCCTGGATCGGGTCATGGACCGGGCCATCGGATCGCCGATCTCCAGCACGGGGCTCGTCGAGCGCTTCCGCTACCAGCCCGACCGGTGCCGCCTCGTCGTCTTCTGCCGCTACCGCCGCACGGGACAGGCGGCCTGCCTGGTCATCAACGATACATCCCTCGGCCAGACCCTCGACGACCTCCGGGGGGAGTTGCAGCGAACGTTCCCCCGGCTGGACATCGAGATGCTCTTTTCGCCGGATCCCCGCTACTGACGAGCCTGCTCACTCCTGAAGACGGCGAATGAAGGCCGAGTCGATCTTGACCTTGATCGGCCCTTCGCGCTTCGATGGGTTTTCCGACGGCTCCGAATCGGCGGACAGGTGTTCGACGAGATGGAAGAGAGCCTCCCTGTCGGAATCCGCGACGGAAACGAACTCCAGACCCGCCCGGTAGACCAGCCTCTTCTCCTCGGCCGCTCCGGAAAAGCCCATGGCCCGGCACCGCTGAACCCTAGCCCGGATCCGGAGATCCCTCGTCCCCATGGGCAGGGAGAGGTCGCACTCGACCGCCGGCCGCAGCGCCGCCGGCACTTCTAGCTGAACTCCGTGCCGGGAAATGTCAACGATCCGGGCGGGAACGGTCGCCTTGACCCGGCCGAAACGATCCTTGGGAACAGGAACCCGATGACTCCTTCTGCGCTCCATCATCTCGATCATCCTCCCGAGATTGCCGACGAAACACCATCCCACCGCAAAGGTGACCAGTGACCTTCAGTTGTTCTCGTCGTGCCATTTGCATGGTATCACGCTCGGAGACCAGGAAGTGAACAAGATGAGGTATTGAAGAGGTGGAGACGGGTTGTTTCGTTGAATGAGCGATGGTTCGCCGGCAGCAGCAGCTGCCATGGACACGCCCGAGAACCGGACAGGGTTCCCTCGAGACGGCATCAAGGTGGGTATACTACGTGTACGGAGGTCGCCATGTCCGCACCAGCACAACGGATCCTCGTTCCGACGGACTTTTCCGAGACGGCCGAGAGGGCCCTCGACCTGGCCCTCGACCTGGCCAGGCGCTTCGCCGCCGAAATCCACCTGCTTCACGTCAGGGTCCTTCTGGAGGATCCCCACCACGAGGAGGAGTACCACCGGGAGCTGGAACGGTTGATGACCCGAGAAGACCAGCGAACCCGCGAGGTTCTGGGAAACGCCAGGGATGCCACCCGGCAGGTGGTCGTTCACCCCCACCTGGTGCGGGGGCTCTCGGAGGCCGAGACGATCTGTGAGACCGTTTCAGATCTCGGTTGCGACCTTGTCGTCATGGGCACCCACGGGCGCCGTGGGCTCAAGCACTTTCTCCTGGGGTCGGTGGCGGAGCGCGTCGTCCGGAGCTGTCCGATCCCGGTTCTTACGGTTCGCCCGAGCGCCTCCGCCCGGAGTCTGGAGGGAGGCCGTTTCCTCGTCCCGACAGACTTCTCCGAGGCGGCCACCACCGCGGTTTCCACGGCCGCCGCATGGGCCTCCACCCTGGGAGCCAGCGTCACCCTCATCCACGTCATCGAACCCGTCATCTACCCCGAGTTCTACGCCGTCGATATCTTCCCCGACGACATGATGGACCGGATCGAGGAACGATCCCGGGAGGCCCTCGACAAGTTAGCCCGCGAGCAGCTCGAGGAGCTCCCCTGGAAGGTCGAAGTGACCGTTGGGCGGGCCACGGAAGCCATTCTCGAGGCGGCCAACCCCGCCCAGCACGACCTGGTCGTCATCGCTTCCCGCGGCCTTTCTCCCATCGAGCAGATGCTCCTCGGGTCGGTGGCGGAAGCCGTCGTGCGCCGCTCCGAGCTTCCCGTGTTGACCGTTCGTGGTGATTCGTAGGCATGGAATCTCCCGGGAAAGAACCTGGCGAGAGCACCGCCCAGAAGGAACCACCAGCAGGGGCCCCGGACGCCGGGGGACGCGGGACGGGCAAGCTCTCCCGGAACATCCTCGTAGGCCTCGTGGCCGGCATCGCCGTCGGGCTGTTCTTCGGCGAATCCGCAGGACACGTCAAGATCTTCGGTGACGCCTTCATCGCCCTACTGAAGATGACCGTCCTGCCCTACATCGTCGTTTCCCTCGTCGCCAACATCGGACGCCTCTCCCTGGAAAAAGGGAAGCGGCTCGTCTTCGTCGCCGCGGGGATCCTGACCTTCCTGTTGGGTCTGGGCATTCTGACCGTTCTCCTCGTTCCCCTCTTCTTCCCCCAATGGACTTCGGCCTCCTTTTTCAGCACGAGCATGGTGACGAGCCCGCCAAAACCGGATTTCATCCACCTCTACATTCCGGCCAATCCCTTTGCGTCCCTCGCCGAGAACATCGTTCCGGCGGTGGTGGTCTTCTGCATCTTCCTCGGTGTCGCCCTGGTCGGCCTCCCGGGAACCGCCGGCCTTCTCGATGCCCTCGATGTGCTTGCCGCGGCCATCAATCGGATCAACAAGATGGTCGTCAAGCTGACGCCTTACGGCGTCTTCGCCATTGCGGCGTCGACGGCCGGCACCATGACCCTCGAGGAGGTCGGCCGTCTCCAGGCCTACCTGATCACCTACACCCTCCTGGCCCTCATCCTGAGCTTCCTCGTGCTGCCGGCCCTGATCGCCGCCACGACCCCTTTCAAGCACAGGGAGGTTCTCTCCACGTTCCGGGCGACCCTCCTGACCATCTTCGCCACCGGGAAGATCATCGTCGTCCTCCCCCAGCTGATCGATGACGCCAAACGCCTGTTCGCGAGGGAGGGCATCGAGGATCCAGAGGTGGATGCCTCCGCCGACATCCTGATGCCCCTGGCCTACCCATTCCCCAACCTGGGGACCCTCGTCATCATGATGTTCGTGCCATTCTCCGCGTGGTACCTGGGCTTGACCCTGCACCCCTCCCAGGTTGCGGTCTTCCTCGGCGCCGGGCTGGTCTCCAGTTTCGTCGCGCCCATCGTCGGGATACCGTTTCTCCTGGACCTCGTCCACATCCCCGCCGACATGTTCGAGCTCTTCGTCGTCTCGACGGTGTACACGGACCGCATCCGCGTCGTCCTGGGGGCCATGCACCTGGTGGCCTTGACGGTGATCGCCACGGCCATCCTGACCGGGCGGTTCAAGCTCAAGCTCCCGTCCCTCCTGCGACTTGCCGTCGTGACAGCGATCGTCAGCATCGTGGGCATCGTCGGCGTCCGGAGCTGGCTCGCCCACTCCCTGGCCGGCGCCTACAGGGGCGACACGACCTTCGTCCAGATGTCTCTCCTCGACAAGCCGGTCCCAACCCGCCTGTTCCGAGACCATCTCCCGCCGCCGCCGGAGCACATTCCCGGTGTGTCCCGCCTGGAGGAGATCCGGGAGCGGGGCTTCCTCCGGGTGGGTTACCTGGCGGACCACCTCCCATTCGCCTTCGTCAACGAGGACGCACAACTCGTCGGGTTCGACGTGGAGATGGCCAACGAGTTGGCGCGTGACCTCGGCGTCCACCTCGAGCTCGTCCGGCTCCAGCCCGGCAACCTGGTCGAAAGCATGAGGACCGGAACGTGCGACCTCCTGATGACCGGCCTGGTGGTGACCCCCGAACGGGCCATGCAGATGTCCCTGACCCGGCCGTACCTCGAACTGACGGCGGCGTTCATCGTCCCAGATTCAAGACGGGGCACCTTCTCCAGCATGGAAAAGGTCCGGGAGATCCCCCGGCTCCGCCTGGGCGTTGTCACGTCCCTGCCCTCCATCAACCGCGCCATCAAACAGGTCCTCCCCAACGCAACCATCGTTCCTCTACGCTCACCACGCCCCTATCTCAAGGGGGAGATCAAGAACATCGATGCCCTCCTGTATTCGGCGGAGGCCGGATCCGCGTGGACCCTGCTCTACCCTTCGTTCTCCGTCGCCATACCCCATCCCCTGGCCAGTCACGTCCCCGTGGCCTACGCCGTGGCCCAGCGGGACCTCCAGCTGACGGACTTCCTCAACCAGTGGCTCGAGCTCAAACGTACGGAAGGCACCATCGACCGCTTCTACAGCCACTGGATCCTCGGCGAAGGAGCCCGGGAAAAAGGCCCGCGGTGGTCCATACTCCGGGATGTACTTCACTGGGGCCGGGACAGCACAACCGGCCAAGACACCAGGCCCTGACACCGGGCCGTTGCTCTGGATCGTTCATGACGGTTCATGGCGAAAGGCACGGGGTGCGGTGCCCGGTGCTGCCTTCACACGGTAGGGACACGAGCCAAGCCCGGAGGGCTGCCGAGGCCTGAGGCCCGGGGGCCGCGAGGCGGACGGCGTGGGCCGGGAACGAAGGCGTGCCGGCCCGCACGTCGAGCGGGGCAACGAGTCCACGCCGCAGGCGCGGTGCATCGCGCCGGCTCATGTCACCCCCCGGTGCCCCGGAAACTCCCCGGAAAACCCCGCTCGCAGCCCCGGACTTTCTCCTCCCGCGGACCGACACTCGAGGCTGTCCCGTGGACCTCGCCGGGCAATGGCGCCCCGGGCTGTAGCCATGGGAAGAAGGAGGCCGTGATGCCACTCCCGAGAAAAAACCGTTGGACCGTTGCCTTCCCCGTGACCTGCCTGTTCGTATCCACCCCGGTTCTGGCGACCTCGCCGAACCCACCGGGAGAGACGTCGGTCGTAGGTCGGGGCGACAGCGGTCGGAGTCCGGGGAAAACTCGGCGCCTGAATCGTGCGCCTTCGCCGGGCCCATCGTCACGCCAGACGTGGGCGGGCTGGCATGGTTCGCGGATGGCGCCCCCCACCGGCAGAAGAAAAGGGGCCGGCCCCCGAAGGGCCGGCCCCAAGCTGTCGTTTCCAAAGCCAGTCAGACGATCAGCGGCGCGATGACCAGGGCGACCACCGACATCAGCTTGATCAGGATGTTGAGGGACGGCCCGGCGGTGTCCTTGAACGGGTCGCCGACCGTGTCGCCGACGACGGCCGCCTTGTGGGGCTCGGAACCCTTGCCACCGAAGGCGCCCGACTCGATGTACTTCTTGGCGTTGTCCCAGGCGCCGCCGGCGTTCGCCATGAAGATGGCCATCAGAACGCCGGTAACGGTCACGCCGACCAGCAGTCCGCCGAGCATGTACTTGTCGTAGAAGCCGAAGACGACGGGCGTGATGACGGCCATGAGTCCGGGGACGATCATACGCTTGATGGCCGCGGCGGTGGAGATGTCCACGCATCGTGCATAGTCGGCCTTGGCCTTTCCTTCCATCAACCCGGGGATCTCTCGGAACTGGCGGCGAACCTCCTCGATCATGTCGAAGGCCGCCTCCCCGACCGCCTTCATGGCCATGGAGGAGAAGAGGAAGGGCAGCATGCCGCCGATGAACAGGCCGGCCATGACCTTGGCGTTGGTGATGTCCAGGGCGCCGACCTTGGCCGTCTGGGAGAAGGCCGAGAACAGCGCCAGGGCGGTCAGTGCCGCCGAGCCGATGGCGAAGCCCTTGCCGATGGCGGCCGTGGTGTTGCCCACGGCGTCCAGCTTGTCCGTGCGTCCCCGCACTTCCTTGGGGAGCTCGGACATCTCGGCGATGCCGCCGGCGTTGTCGGCGATGGGACCGTAGGCGTCGACGGCCAGCTGGATGCCCGTGGTGGACAGCATGCCCAGGGCAGCAATGGCGATACCGTAGAGACCGGAGAAATGACTGGCAAGGACGATGGCCAGGGCGATACAGATCAGCGGCAGCGCCGTCGAGCGCATGCCCACTGCCAGGCCAGCGATGATGTTGGTCGCCGGACCGGTCTCCGAGGCCTTGGCGATGCCACGGGCGGGCCCCTTGGACTCGGCCGTGTAGTACTCGGTGATCAGGCCGATGGCGATGCCGGCCGCCAGACCGACAATGGTCGCGATGAAGATCCCCGTGCTCGTGATGGTCCTGCCCGCGTGGACGACAGGTTCGGGAACCATGTACACGAGGATGAACCAGGTCAGGATCGTCATCAGGATGCCGGCCCCGAAGGTGCCCCGGTTGAGAGCCGCCTGCGGATTGCCGTCCTCGCTGCTCCGGACCATGAACGTGCCCAGGATGGAAACGAGGATTCCGATGGCCGCGATCATCAAGGGCAGGACGACCAGGTTGAGGGAGCCCATGGCGCCACCAATGACCATGGAGCCGACGATGGCGCCCACGTAAGACTCGAAGAGGTCGGCGCCCATGCCGGCCACGTCGCCGACGTTGTCCCCGACGTTGTCGGCGATGGTGGCGGGGTTCCGAGGATCGTCCTCGGGAATCCCGGCCTCGACCTTACCAACAAGGTCGGCGCCGACGTCAGCTGCCTTGGTGTAGATGCCCCCACCGACGCGAGCGAAGAGGGCGATGGATGAGGCACCGAGGGAAAATCCGGAGATGACGGGAAGCACGACGTTGTTGAGATCGGGAATGGTGGAACCAAACATCCTGGTGTAGATGATGAAGAGCACACTGAGGCCGAGAACTCCGAGTCCGACCACGGACATCCCCATGACCGAGCCACCGTTGAAGGCGACCCGGAGGCCGGCGACCAGGGAGGTTCTCGCGGCGTGGGTCGTGCGGAAGTTGGCCGCCGTCGCCACACGCATACCGAAGAAGCCGGCCAGGGCCGAACAGGAGGCACCAACGACGAAGGAGAGGGCGACGAGTCGGTTGTTCCCCTTGTTACCGAGCACCAACAGGATCGCGACACAGACGACGAAGATCGCCAGCACCCTGTACTCCCGTGCGAGGAAGGCCATGGCCCCCTCACGAATGTGCTGGCCGATCTCACGCATGCGATCGGTCCCGCCATCCTGCTTGTTGACCCACATGGTTCTCCACCAGGCGTACAGCAGGGCCAGCACGCCGGCCACGGGGAACAGATACAACAGCTGGTTCATGTCCACGGGCTCCTCCTTCAGTTCACCGGTTGGGTTGACGATGCAGGCTGGTTGAAACGGTTCATCGCCCGTCCCAGCCCCTCAAAAACACTGACGACCACCGCATCGGCCGCCTGCTTGATCATGTCCTCGGCCAGCGCCCTTTCCTCCTCATCGAAGGGAGAAAGAACGTACTGCGCCAGGTTCTCCCAGGGAGCTTCCCCACGAACACCCATCCGAAGCCTGGCGAAACCGGGCCCAACGTGCTCCACGATGTCACGGAGACCGTTGTGGGTCCCGGCACCTCCCGAGGGACGGAGGCGCAGCCTTCCCAGGGGAAGGTCCACGTCGTCCACGATGACGAGGGCATCGGATGCGGGAACTCCAAGCCCCTGGAGCAGTGAAGCCACGGCCTCGCCCGATCGGTTCATGAAGGTCCGGGGTTTCGCGAGCCAGACACGCCGTCCCCTGGAGGTCGATGCGACCTCGCTGTAAAAACGGCGTTCCCAGGTGCCGGCCCTGAGCCGGCGGGCGATCTCGTCGACGACGCGGAAACCAACATTGTGGCGGGTTTCTTCGTACTCCTCGCCGGGGTTTCCAAGACCGACCACCAGCTCGACAGCCATGGCTCCTACTCGGCCCCCTCCTCCTTGCTACCTTTGGCCCCGATGATCTCGGGCTCTGCCTGCTCGGTGATGATGGTCTCCTCGGCCTCTTCTTCGGCCTCGGCGCGGGCCACGCGGGGCATGGTGACCCGGACGACCACGGCGTTGGGATCGCTGAGGAGCTTCGCGCTCTTGGGGAGCAGGGGCTTCAGGTCGCCCAGGGTGATGTGCTCGTCCACGTCCAGGTCCGAGATGTCCACGACGATCTTGTCCTGGATCTCCCGGGGCAGGACCTCCATCTCAATCTCGCGCGTGATGAAATCCGCGACGCCGCCGTGGCGCACACCGGCGCAATCGCCGGCGAGCTCCAGGGGCACCGTCACGTTGAGCGCGTGCCCCTTGGTCACCCGGATGAAGTCCACGTGGATAAAATCCCGCGTCATGGGATCGATCTGGATCTCGCGGATCATGGTGCGCCGCTCCTGCTTGCCACCCTTGAGCTTGAGCAGAAAGATAGTGTTGCCGCCACTCTCCTGCTTGAGGAGCTCCTGGATGGCGTGCCGGTCCACGGTGATGGCGAAGGGTGCCATGCCACCGCCATAGACGACGCCGGGGATCTTCCCTTCCTTGCGCATCCGGCCTGCAGCGCCCTTGCCGGTGTCCTCACGTCGCTCCACTTCGATAACGATGTCCTGCTTCTTCTCTTCGGTCACTGTCATTCTCTCTCTCCCTCTTCACCCTCAGACGAACAGGCTGGACACGGACGCTCCCTCGTGGATCCTGCGGATCGCCTCTCCAAGGAGCACCGCCACCGAAAGCTGCTCGATCTTCGGGCTCGCAGCAGCTTCTTCGCCGAGCGGCAGGGTGTCCGTCACCATGACGCGTTCCAGGGTGCTGTTGTTGATTCGTTCCACGGCCGGTCCGGAAAGCACGCCGTGGACGCCCGCAGCATACACGCTCCGAGCTCCACGCTCCATCAGCGCTTCGGCAGTCTTCACGAGAGTACCGGCTGTATCGATGATGTCGTCGACCACCACGCAGTCGCGACCCTCGACTTCACCGATGACGTTCATGATCTCGGCCTGGTTGGCCTCGGGCCGGCGCTTGTCCATGATGGCCAGGTCGGTCTTGAGGCGCTTTGCGAAGGCCCGGGCCCGCTCGACCCCGCCGGCATCCGGGGAAACCAGGGTCAGACGGTCCAGGTTCGCCGCACGGATGGCGTCGATGAGGACCGGCGCCGCGTAAAGGTGGTCCACGGGAATGTCAAAGAACCCCTGGATCTGGGATGCGTGAAGGTCCATGGTCAGCACGCGGTTGGCCCCGGCCGTCGTGATCAGGTTGGCCACCAGCTTGGAGGTGATGGGAACCCGTGGCTTGTCCTTCCGATCCTGCCGGGCGTAGCCGTAGTAGGGAATGACCGCCGTTACCCGTGTCGGGGACGACCGGCGGAAGGCATCCAGCATGATCAGGAGCTCCATCAGCCATTCGTTGGTCGGGCGCCCCGTCGACTGAACGATGAAGACGTCCGAGCCCCGGACGTTGTCCTGGATCTGGCAGTAGATCTCGCCGTCGGAGAAGTTCCCCAGGCGAATATGTCCAGGCGGGAGCTGCAGATAGTCGCAGATCGCCCCGGCCAGAGCCGGATTGCTCCGTCCCGAAAACACGAGAAGCGGGTGTTCCTTCAGCATGCCTTCTCATCTCTCCTGGCTGGGGCGGCAGGATTCGAACCTGCGAATGCCGGTTCCAAAGACCGGTGGCTTACCACTTGCCGACGCCCCAAGCGCGGCAGAGTATAACCCAAGCTGGCCGAATCTGCGGCATCGGCATCTCTTAGCGGCCCCAATCGTCTGGAGACCTCCGCCGGCCCGGTATCGCAGCCCCAGAGCTCTCCCTCAGCGGCGGCCGTCATCGGGCCGTCCACTACCCTCGCCCGTCCAGTAATCGTCGGCCAGAAGCCTGGTGGCCAGCCGGCTCATGGGCTTCTCCTGACCCTTCTGGGCCCCTCCGCCCCCCGCAGCGCGCTCCGGAACCACGAGGTTCTCGACGGCTGTCTGGAACTCCCGAAGCACCCGATCTTCCACCACTTTCCGGGTCTCGCTGTTGAGGGGATGGGCGATGTCGCGTACCTGGCCGTTGCGGGTCTTCCTGGACGGCATGGTGACGTACAGCTGTCCTTCCCGCCCCTCCATCACCCTGAGGTCGTTGATAATGAAACAGTCGTCGATGACAATGCTGGCAAAGGCCCGAACTTTACCGCCCCGGGCAGGGCTGATTCGTACTTCCGTAATCTCCATGACTGCCTCCGTCCCATGACGCGCATACAGTACTGTCTGGCGACGCCCAGGTCAAACCCGGACCAACGGTTGCGTTGGGAAAGGGCCTGACGGTCCCAAGCAGCAGCGGCCGAAAAACGCCGCCAGGCGCCGGAGTTGGCAGAAGTCCCACCCCCTCCAAGTCAGCCGGATCCTCCCGCGGAGTCCCAGGCTATACTTGAGCCCCATGGACGTCTCTCCGGAAACACCGGCTCGCAGGTTCGCGGCCTGGGGCTTCGAGAATGAGGGCTATCCCCCGTCGGCCCACCTTCTCCAGTGGCTCGAAAAGCGGCTCGGCCGCGGCGAGCCCGTGCCCCGTGTAAACCCCGGCGACGTGGCCATCCCCGGAGCCCGCAAGCTCCCCCCCCTCCCCGTCCCCGTTTCGACGGATGGTCTGGACCGCCTCTTCCACGCCAGGGGCCAGGGTCTGCCGGACATCCTGCGCCTCCGTTCCGGGCTCAGGATCCAACCTCCCGATGCCGTCTGCCACCCGGAGAACGCCATCCAGGTGGAGTCGATCCTCCAGGCCTGCGATCGTCATGGCGTGCACGTCGTTCCCTGGGGGGGCGGCACCTCGGTTACGGGCGGTGTCAACGTCCCGTCGGGGGTCGGCCCCGTACTGAGCCTGGATTTGGACCGCCTGGCCGGGCTGGAGCGTCTCGACGATCGTTCCCTGCTGGCGACTTTGAGAGCCGGCACCCGGGGTCCCGCCGTCGAGGCGGCCCTGGGGGCTCACGGCTTCACCCTGGGTCATTTCCCCCAGTCGTGGGAGCTCTCGACCGTTGGCGGCTGGGTGGTCACGCGCTCCTCGGGCCAGGAATCCCTGGGCTACGGCCGAATCGAAGACATGGTGGCCGGCCTCCAGCTGATCGCGCCGGCGGGACGCCTGGATCTGGCGCCGCTGCCAGGATCCGCAGCCGGACCCGAGCTCCGGACCGTCGTCACCGGAAGCGAAGGACGGATGGGGGTTGTCACCACGGTCACCCTCCGGGTGTACCCGAAACCCGAGCGGAAGGTCGTCCAGGCGGCTTTCGTCAGGACCTGGGAGGACGGCCTGGAGCTGGTCCGGGAGCTGGTCCAGACCGGCGTCCCCCTGAGCATGATCCGCCTCTCCGATCCGGCAGAGACACGCGTCGCGCTGGCCATCGGCCTGGCGTCCAGCCGGTTCTCCCCCCTCGTCGAGCGCTACCTCCGGGCACGGAAGATCGGTGATGGCTCCTGCCTCCTGCTCTTCGGCGCGGCTGGCAGCCCCGAGCTGGTGCGGAGCATCCTCTCCTGCGCTCGATCCGTCTGCCGCCGGCACCACGGTGTCATCGCCGGAAGCGGGCCCGGTCGTCACTGGCTGGCCGATCGCTTCCGGCACCCCTACATGCGCGACGCCCTCCTCGACAGGGGCTATGCCACCGACACCTTCGAGACGGCCGTGCCGTGGTCCGGTGTGGAGGACCTCCGCACGGCCGTCACCGCTGCCGTGGCCGGCGCCCTGGACCCGTGGGGCGAGGCGACGGCCCTCCTGTGCCACATCTCCCACCCCTACCGCGACGGCACCTCCCTCTACTTCACGTTCTTCTACCGCACCGACAACGATTGCGATGAGAACATCGCCCGCTGGGCCGCCGTCAAACGAGCCGCAATGGGGGCCATCGTCGGGGCCGGGGGCACCATCAGTCACCACCACGGCGTCGGCTCCTGGCACGCCCCCTGGCTCGAAGCAGAGGCCGGCCCCCTGGGCCGCGCCCTCATGGAGGATGTCAGCCGGCGCATGGACCCCCGTGGCATTCTCAACCCCCAGGTTCTCCTGGATCCGACGGATCGCCTCGAGTCGTAGCCCGGTCATTGCTGAGGGTTCCTGGCCAACGGCACGCGCCGGCGTGCCCATGGTTCCTCGCGCCGGACACGGGTTCGGCTGCCGAGCCGGCAGACCCGGGCCTTCGGAGCGAAAGGCGTTGGCGTGCCTTCAACCTGACCAAGAAAATGCAGGACGCCACGGTTCACCGTGGCGTCCTGCAATATGGTCGTCAATGATCCGGGGGCTACTGGTTCACGGGAGTCAACCAGCCGTACCGGTCCTCCTCCTCCCCGGAAACGATGGCAAAGAAACGCCTCTGGAGCTCCTTGGCGATGGGCCCCGCAGATCCGCTGCCGATGGGGATCCGGTCGACCGAACGGATGGGGGTCACCTCGGCGGCCGAACCAGTGAAGAAGACCTCCTCGGCCTGGTAGAGCATCTCGCGCGGCACGTGGCGCTCTTGGATCTCCATCCCCATCTCCCTGGCAAGGGTCATGATGCAGTCGCGGGTGATCCCCTTGAGCACCGAGTTCCCCAGCGGAGGTGTCAGCAGCTTCCCATCGTAGACCAGGAAGACGTTCTCTCCCGAGCCCTCACAGACGTAGCCGTTGACATCCAGGCCGATGCCCTCGGTGTAGCCGTCCATGTTGGCCTCCATGCGGATCAGCTGGGAGTTGAGATAGTTGGCCGTCGACTTGACCATGGCCGGGAAGGTGTTGGGCGCCATCCGGGTCCAGGAGGACACGCGCACATCGACCCCGCTCATCAGGGCTTCCTTGCCGAGGTAGGCGCCCCAGTTCCAGGCGGCAATCATGACCTCCACGGGACAGCTGGTCGGATCGACGCCGAGACTTCCCATTCCGCGATAGACCAGGGGACGAATGTAGGCGCTCTTGAGCCCGTTGACACGAAGTGTGTCGAGCACGGCCTCGCGGATTTCCTTTCGGCCGTACTTGATCTCCATGCGAAGCACCTTGGCCGACTGGAATAGCCGTTCCACATGGTCGTCCAGCCGGAAGACGGCCGGCCCGACCTTCTCGTTCTCGTAGGCCCGCAACCCTTCAAAGACGCCACTCCCGTAATGGATCACGTGGGAAAGGACGTGGATCGTGGCTTTCTCGAAATCGACCAGGCGGCCGTTCATCCAGATCTTCTCGCAACCGTCAAACGCCATGTGCACCTCCGGGGAGTTCTTGTGGTGAGGGGCAAGCCACACCCGATTCATCATATCACCGCCACTCGAGAACCAAGGCGGGGGCAGGGACACGGAGGCGTTTCAGCGCCTCACACCGTCGGCCGTTTGCGCTCCCGCTTGAGCTGGACCACGAGATAGGGGTAAGCCGGTGCGGCCAGACGACCGCCCCCCAGACGAACCAGCAGATCCAGCGCTCCGAGATAGAGGGACATCATGGGTCTGAGCAGACGGCCCCACCAGTGGCGCCCCACCTGACGGAAGCGGAACCGGCCCGCGAGCGGCCGGTACTTCGGACGGAAGCCCAGCCGGCGGCCCCACAAACGAAACTGTCCGGGGGTTGGCAGGAGCACATCGGGGATCGAATGGAGCCGAAACGAGCCGATCGTATCCCCGTGCCAGAAGTCGACCGGGAAGATTCCGTTGGGACAGTCGACGACCGTCTGCCCCTCCAGCTCCGTCACCCGTATCATCTCGGAGAGAACGCGCTCCCGCTGGCGGTCACGGTCTGGCTCGGCCGACACACGGTACGGGCTGGAGCTTTCCCGGACTCCCACATGCTCGATCATGCCGGACGAGATCACCGTCCCAAACGTCCCCTCGGCGAAGGGCAGGGCTCCCGCGTCCGCCAGGACAAGGGGCATCCCCCCCCTTCCCAGGGCAACCCACCGGCCGAGCCGGTACAGGGAATTGTCCACCCCGAAGGCGCGGATTCCCGATTCCAGACCTCCTGACATGCCTTTGGTAGGTAATTCATCAGAAAGGGGTTGACTTT
>CAZXNA010000036.1:0-26566 GCA_964641295.1 uncultured Thermoanaerobaculia bacterium | reverse complement strand
ACCATCGCCGCGCGGAATGAAGCGTTCAACGGGGCGTGCGGTCCATGGAGTTTCGTGGGAGCGCATCCATACTCGAAGACCCACTGGGCGGAACGTGATGGGGGGCAACCCACGGGAACACCCTCCGCAGCAGGCGCTCGCCATCGAAGGAGGCAGCCGGAGCGGCCGGCAGGGGGGCCATCCACACGATTCCATCCCTCCCGGCCCCCTTGCCGGCCGTGACGCGCTTCATCGCGGGCTTCTTCGCGCCCGCCATGAAGAGGCCGCCGGAGATGGAAGAACCTCACCCCCGCAAGAGGGCGATCACCCCGCTCCTTCCCCCGTCCAGGCTCTGGTCAACGGGGCCGAACCCTGGTACAACCTCGCCATGGACGTCGTGCACTTCTTTCGCGCGCCCGGTCTCTCCACCTCGAAAACCGCCTCCTTGCTGGCCGCCGCCCGGGCCGAAGTGACCCCGGACATGGAGGCGATCGAGAACGAGTTCTGCTTCAACATCGAGCTTGCCGCCCCACTGACCGGGACGGAGAGCGCCCTGCTCCGCTGGCTCCTGGCCGAGACCTTCGAGCCCGAGGGCTTCGGGGAGCGGAGTTTCCTCGACCCGTCGGCCGGCACCATCCTCGAGGTGGGCCCCCGCATGACCTTCACGACGGCGTGGTCCACCAACGCCGTCTCCATCTGCCACGCCTGCGGGCTGACCAAGGTCCGGCGCATGGAGCGTTCACGGCGCTACCTGCTGCGAACATCCCGCCCGTTGACGGAGGGCGAGATCTCGGCCTTCGCCGCCATGGTCCACGACCGAATGACCGAGTGCCGCTATCCCGAGCCCCTGACGAGCTTCCAAACCGGCACGGAGCCCGCCCCCGTCCGCGAAATCCCCGTTTTGGAGGAGGGGCGCACAGCCCTCGAACGGCTCAACACCGAGCTGGGGCTGGCCTTCGACGACTGGGACCTGGAGTACTACACCCACGTGTTCCGCGAGAAGCTTCGCCGCAACCCGACGGACGTGGAGCTCTTCGATATCGCCCAGTCCAACAGCGAGCACTCGCGCCACTGGTTCTTCAAGGGGCGTCTGATCATCGATGGCGAGGAGATGCCGGAGCACCTGATGTCGGTCGTGCGGGCCCCCCTGGACGCCAACCCGGAGCCAAGCGTCATCGCCTTTCGCGACAACTCCAGCTCCATCCGCGGCTTCACGGTCCAGACCCTGACGCCGCCGGAACCCGGCCGTCCGGGCCTCCTGGACCTGCGCGAGCTGGACCTGGACATCACCTTCACCGCCGAGACCCACAACTTCCCCTCCGGCGTGGCGCCCTTTCCCGGTGCCGAGACCGGCACGGGTGGCCGCATCCGCGACGGCCACGCCACGGGTCGCGCCTCCCTGGTGGTGGCGGGAACGGCCGCCTACTGCGTCGGCAACCTCCACATCCCCGGCTACCCGCTTCCCTGGGAAGATCCGGCCTTTCTCTACCCCTCCAATCTGGCGTCACCCCTGGAGATCGAGATCGAGGCGTCCAACGGCGCCTCGGATTACGGCAACAAGTTCGGGGAACCGTTGATCCAGGGATTCACCCGCTCCTTCGGGCTCCGACTGCCCGACGGGGAGCGCCGGGAGTGGGTCAAACCCATCATGTTCTCCGGCGGCATCGGGCTGATGGACCACACCCACAGCGAGAAGGGCGCGCCCGAGCCGGGGATGCTGGTGGTCAAGGTCGGCGGTCCTGCCTACCGCATCGGCATGGGGGGCGGCGCCGCCTCCTCCATGGTCCAGGGCGAGAACCCAGACGAGCTGGACTTCAACGCCGTCCAGCGGGGCGACGCCGAGATGGAGCAGAAGCTCAACCGGGTCATCCGGGCCTGCTCGGAGCTGGGAGACCGGAATCCCATCATCTCCATCCACGACCAGGGCGCCGGTGGCAACTGCAACGTCCTCAAGGAGATCGTTGAACCCGAAGGCGCCCGTATCGAGATCCGCCGGATCCCCGTCGGCGACGAGACCCTCTCCGTTCTGGAGATCTGGGGCGCCGAGTACCAGGAGAACGACGCCCTTCTGATCCGTCCGGAACATGCCGAGCTCTTCGCAGGCCTCTGCCGGCGGGAGAAGGTCCCCTTCGCCTTCGTCGGCCACGTGACCGGCGACGGCCGCATCGTCGTCCATGACGAGCGCGACGACACGACGCCCGTCGATCTTGCCCTGGAGGACGTGCTGGGCCAGATGCCACAGAAGACCTTCGAGCTCGAACGGCACACACCGTCCGCCAGCCCCCTGGAGCTCCCGCCGGATCTCGACGCCGCTGGCGCCCTGGACCGGGTTCTCCGCCTGGTCTCGGTGGGCTCCAAGCGCTTCCTGACCAACAAGGTGGACCGGGCCGTGACGGGCCTCGTCGCCCGGCAGCAGTGCGCCGGCCCCCTCCAGCTGACCGTCTCCGACGTGGCCGTCATCGCCCAGAGCCACTTCGCCACCACGGGCGGAGCCACGGCCATCGGCGAGCAACCCATCAAGGGCCTCCTGAATCCGGCGGCAATGGCCCGTCTCACCGTCGGCGAGGCGCTGACCAACCTGGTGTGGGCGCCCCTGACGGCCCTGGAGCACGTGCGCTGCTCGGCCAACTGGATGTGGGCCGCCAAGCTGTCCGGCGAGGGTGCCGCCCTGTGGGACGCCGCCGTGGCCATGCGGGACATCATGCTCGAGCTGGGCATCGCCGTCGACGGCGGCAAGGACAGCCTCTCCATGGCCGCCCTGGCACCCACGGCGGACGGCGGCACAGAAACCGTCAAGGCCCCCGGCGCCCTGGTGATCTCCGCCTACTGCACCTGCCCCGATATCACCGGGGTCGTCACCCCCGACCTGGAGTTGCCCGGCCGCGGACGGCTGCTCTACGCGGACCTGGGCGGCGGCCGCTACCGCCTGGGCGGCTCAGCACTGGCCCAGGTCTTCGGCCAAGTTGGCGACGAAACCCCGGACGTGGACGACGCCGGGATCCTCCGCCGCGCCCTGGAGACCGTCCAGGAGCTGCTGGCCGAGGGGATCGTCCGGGCCGGCCACGACCGCTCCGACGGGGGCCTGATCACGACGATCCTCGAGATGGCCTTCGCAGGCGACTGCGGGGTCGAGGTGGACGTCACCGCCCCAAAGAACGCCGACCCCATGGCCGTGCTCTTCGCCGAGGAGCTGGGTCTGGTGCTGGAGGTGGACGAGGACGACCTGGACGCCGCCCTCGCGGCTTTCGCCGAGAACGACGTGCCGGCCCTGGCCATCGGCCGCACCCTCGCCGAACCCCGGGTCCGCGTGGCCGTCAACGGCCGCACGGCCCTCGATGCGGACCTGCGCGACCTGCGGGACACCTGGGAGGCCACCTCGTTCCAGCTGGAGCGGCTCCAGGCCGATCCGGCCGTGGTGGCACGGGAGAAGGAGGGACTGCACCATAGGAGGGCGCCCGCCTACCACCTGGGATTCTCTCCGACGCCCACGGCGCCCGCGATCCTCGAGGCCCCGAAGCGCCCAGCCGTGGCCATCTTGCGGGAGGAGGGGTCCAACTCGGACCGCGAGATGGCGGCGGCCTTCCGGCTGGCCGGTTTCGAGCCGTGGGACCTGACCATGTCCGACCTGCTGGAGGGCCGGGCCAGCCTGGAGCGTTTCCGCGGCCTCGTGGCCGTTGGCGGCTTCTCCTACGCCGACGTGCTGGACTCTGCCAAGGGTTGGGCCGGCGTCATCCGCTTCAACGACGCCCTGCGCGAGCAGTTCGATGCCTTCTACGAGCGACCCGACACCTTTACGCTGGGCGTCTGCAACGGCTGCCAGCTCTTCGCCCTCCTGGGCTGGGTCCCCTGGCGGGGCCTCGAGACGACGGCCCAGCCGCGTTTCATCCACAACGCCTCGGGGCGATTCGAGTCCCGTTTCGCCACGGTTACCATCGGTCCGAGCCCTTCCATCCTGCTCCGGGGTATGGAGGGCTCCACCCTGGGTATCTGGCTCCAGCACGGCGAGGGCCGTGCCCACTTCCCCGATCCCGCCGTCCTCGACAGGGTCCTGGCCCAGGAGCTGGCGCCGGTCCGCTACGCCGACGATGATGGCCAACCCACCGAGGCCTACCCCTTCAACCCCAACGGCTCGCCCCACGGCATCGCCGCCCTTTGCTCCCCCGACGGCCGCCACCTGGCCATGATGCCCCACCCCGAGCGGACTTTCCTGAAGTGGCAATGGGGCTGGATGCCCCCCCTGTGGCGCCGCGACCTCCAGGCCTCCCCGTGGCTCAGACTCTTCCAGAACGCCCGGGAGTGGTGCCGAGACGGGTGAACCCTATTCCGCCAGGGCGTTTGCCAGATCCTGGAGTTGGGCGTTTCCCGGGTTCTTTTGGAGGCCCTCCTGGAGCGCCTTCTTCGCCTCGTCGATGCGGCCCAACTGGACCAGCATCTTGGCCTGGGCCGCGTAGACCCTGGGCCCCGTCTTGCCGAGCCGTGCCGCCTCCTGGAACTCGAGCAGGGCCTCGTCCAGCCGCCCAAGGGCCGCCAGAGTCGCACCGTGGTTGTACCGCAGGCTGCCGTCGCCCGGCCGGGCCGCCGTCGCCCTTTCCAGCATCTTCTCGGCCTCCTGGAGCTTGCCCTGCTGCTGCAGCACGGCCGCCATGTTGGACAGCAGGCCCGCGTTGGTCGGATCGCTGGCCAGCAGGGTCCCCAGTGCCTTCTCCGCCCAGGCGGCCTGCCGGTGCCGCAGGCAGATGACGGAGAAGGCATTGAGCCGCTTGAGCTCCCCCTTGACCGCGTTGTAGTGGGCCTCGAGCACGGCGTTCACATCCACCGGCAACCCCCTCTCGGCCAGTCCCAGCAGTCCCTCCGTGGCCGAGGAGTTACCAGGATCCCGTGCCAGGGCCACCTCATAGGCGGTGAGGGCCTCCTGGTCCCGTCCCAGCTTCTGCAGAGCCAGCCCCTGGGCCGCCGCGAAATCGGCGGTCTGCCCCCACCGGGCCTTGAGGTCGCCAAGAGCGTCCAGCGCCTCGTTGGCCCGTCCGACAGCGGCCGCCAGGCGGACATACTCCACCAGCGTCGAGGAAGGCAACTGGCTCCGGGGCACCTTGAGCGCCCTGGTGATCCACGTCATGGCCTGATCGCCGTCACCCAGACGTTCCTCCAGGCGGGCCAGATTGATCATGGCGAATGCGAACTCCGGCTCCAGCTCCAGGGTCTTCAGGTAGAGCTTCCTGGCCTTCTCAAGATCCCCACGCTCCTCGGCCAGCTTGGCCCGGTTGTAGAGCTCCGTCGGCTTGACCTCCAGACCGCCGGTTCCTCCTCCCCGCCGAGCCTCCGCTGAAGCGGCAGGAACCTGCGTGCCTCCGGAGGGTTGCTCCCCCTTTGGTTGCTTGGCGGCGGACTCGCCGGCCGCCGAGAGGTAACCCAGGGCCTGAAGCTCCTTGAGGCGGGCCTCGTCCATGATGGAACGCGCGCCCTCGGCCTCCCACGTCCTCGGCAGCTTCTCGTAACTGTCCACGTAAACCGGCGGGTGCGCCCGGACCCAGTCCCGCCGCATCATGTCCACCAGGGCGTGGCCCTTGAGCTGCCGCGAGATGGGGGCGCCCTCCAGCCAGAGAAGGGTCCTGCACAGGTCGTAGATATCGGCGTGGGGGATCTTTCCGCGCCGGACGTGGGGCCCCTGGGCCATGAAAACGCCGACCATGCGGTGCCACTGGGCAGCGCCGATGGCGAAGTCGTCGGGCAGGACATGGGGGCGTGCCGCGCCGGTGAAGAAGCCGTGGTCCGCGGTGATGATCCATGTGGTGTCCGCCGGCGCCTTCTTCATCAGACGGCCCAGCTCGCGGTCGACCAGCTCGTAATACCGGGCCATGGTGTCGTGGTACCGGCGGTAGTCTGCCTCGCTGACCCAGGAGAGCTTTGGAGGGAGGAAGTGGGCGAAGCGGTGCCCAATGGTGTCCGTCCCTTCGATGTAGAGGGCCAGCACCCTCGCCGGGTGGTTTTCGAGCATCCATCGGCCGATGTTGAAGACACCGTGGGTCACCGCGAGGATCTTCCGCAGGTGATTGATCCGATCCTCGAAGGGGTTCTCCGCCTGGGCCGCCTCCTTCACGTGGAGGTCGTACTCGGCCCGGCTGATGCCGGCGTAGTGGCGGACCTCGTCGTAGTCAATGTCGTTGGCCGACACCAGGAGCGGCAGGATCTCCTGGAGCACCTCCGGCGGGTAGACATTGGCCGGATCGTCCAGGGGCGGCCGGATTCCGAAGAGCTGGTAGAAAAGCCGCTCGGAGACCATGATGCCGTCCAGGGGCTCCGCCGGGTAGGTTGCCCACCAGTTGACGACGTTGACCGGCGTGTCGATGTAGGAAAGGATGTTCCAGAAGGCGTGGACCTTGCGGAACTGGTTGGTGATGGGGATGTCCTTACCCGTCTTCGGATCCTTGACGACGAAGTCCAGGATGCCGTGGTCCTCGGGGAGCCGGCCCGTGGCCATGGAGGTCCAGATCAGGGGCGAGAGGACCGGCTTGTGGGACACCAGATCGGCCCACGCCCCCCTTCGCTTCATCCGGGCGAAGGTGGGACAACGCCCCTCGGCAATCAGGCGGTTGAGGAGCACCCAGTCCAACCCATCGAGACCGACGAGTACGACCCTCTCCCCCGTGGGCCGGGCGGCCGCAGCCAGCTCCTCGAAGGCCATGCGGGGGTAGGTGGCACGCACTTCCACCACGGTGATGGGAAGCTCCGACAACAGCCCGGGCAGCGCAGCGTTGACCTGGCGGCCGATGGTGGCCCCAGAAAACTTGCCGTCGAGACTCCCGAGTTTCTTCTCGATGGCTGCCGACAGGGCCTCCGGGTCCACAGGGGCGCCGGGGAGTCGCTCCATGTCCCACGAGTACCGGAGCGTGACCGTGAACTGCTCCCTGGCGCCCTCGCGTCCCGTGATGTCCCGGACGACCTCGACGCTCTGCTCACCCACGGGATATCGGTGGACGGCCTTCCACGGCGCCCGGAAATGCAGGCCCGGCCCCAGGTAACTCCCGGCACACCAGGCACCGCCGTCTGCAGGCACCCGGACCATGGACAGAAACACGCCAGCAGCGAAGATGACGATCAGGACAACGACGAGAAGAAGCCGCTTCATCAGGCCCTCCACACGCCGCAACCATAACACCCCTCAGCCCGGCCCGTACCCCGGACAGACCTGCCGCCGGGAGCCGCGAGTCTTCGCTGGAGGGTCACTCTCCCGAGGCTTGGTCGTCCTCTGCCGCCAGGACGTACCGCTCCCACTCGGGTTCATAGGCCAGGGAACGCATGGCCGTCATTCGGTCCAGGAAGACGATGCCGTCGAGATGGTCGAACTCGTGCTGGATGACCCGCGCGTGGAATCCGTCGGCCGTCCTGGAGATGGGGCTGCCGTCCACGGCCCGTCCCTTGATCTTGATCCTGCGATAGCGCGGGACCAGCCCGCGGAGGCCGGGAATCGAGAGGCATCCTTCCCAGCCCTCCTCAATCTCCTCGCCCACCGGCCGGATCTCGGGGTTGACGATGACCGTCGGCTCGACCTCTGGCTCGTCCTCCCCCGGCAGCCAGTAGGCGAAAAGGCGGAGGGACTCGGCCACCTGGGGTGCCGCCAGGCCGACGCCCTCCTCCACGCGCATGGTGTGGATCAGATCCATGGCCAGGTTGTGCAGCCGTCCCGTGTCGAAGAGATCCTCGGGGACCGGCTCGGCCACCTTCCGGAGCACCGGGTGCCCCAACCGGATAACGCGGAGTTTTTGGGGTGCCGCTTCCATGGATGCCCCCTCAGCCGCAGCTGCAAGAGCCGCCGCAACCACCGCCCATGGCGGCCTCGTTGGGATTGTCGACGGTGAAACCCGAGCCCCGCTCGTCGTCCACGTAATCCACCGTGGATCCCTGGAGGTAGGGCGCGCTTTGAGGATCGATGAGCACCTTGATGCCGCCGGCCTCCACCACCGTATCGCCGTCCTGCTTCTCATCGAAGGTGAAGCCGTAGGCGAAACCCGAACAGCCAGCGCCCTGGATGAAGATCCGCAGATCCCTGTCCCTGGCCTCGGGCATCTGGGAGGCGAACTCGCCAACCTTGGCCGCGGCCTGTTTCGTCAACGTAATCATCTCTGTTTCCTTTCCTCGAATACGCCCTTCGCTCCATCCCACTGGAGGTGCGGCCGGCGTCGGTCAGTCGTTGCTCTCCTGCTCCGCGAGCCAGCGTTCGGCGTCGATGGCCGCCATGCAGCCGGTTCCCGCAGCGGTGATGGCCTGCCGGTAGTAGGCATCCTGAACATCACCGCAGGCCCAGACTCCTTCCACCGAGGTGCGGGTGGTTCCGGGTTTCGTCCGGATGTAACCAACATCATCCATGTCCAGCTTCCCCTTGAAGATGGAGGTGTTGGGCTGATGGCCGATGGCGATGAACACGCCGTCGGTGGGAAGCTCCCGCTCCTCTCCGGTGATCGTATCCTTGAGACGAACCCCCGTGACGCCGGTCTCTGGCGTGCCGAGGATCTCGCTGATCACGGAGTTCCACTCAAAACGGATCTTGTCGTTCTCGAAAGCCCGGTACCGCATGATCTTGGAAGCCCGAAGCTCGTCGCGCCGGTGAACCACGGTCACCTTGGTGGCGAATCGGGTCAGGAAGATGGCCTCTTCGATGGCCGTATCGCCACCGCCGACCACGACGACTTCCTTGTCCTTGAAGAAAAACCCGTCGCAGGTGGCGCAGGCCGAGACGCCGTGGCCCATGAGACGTTTCTCCGACTCGAGGCCCAACAGCCGGGCGGAGGCACCCGAGGCGATGATCAGGGCATCACAGCTCCAGTCCCCCTTGCTGGCCGTCGCCAGCTTGAAGGGCCGGGAATTGAGATCGACGCCCGTCACCTGGTCGAAGACGAAGTGCGTGCCAAAGCGCTCCGCCTGAGCCTTGGTCCGCTGCATGAGCTCGGGCCCCATGATCCCCTCGGGAAAACCGGGAAAGTTTTCGACCTCGGTGGTGATGGTCAGCTGTCCACCGGGCTGCATCCCCTCAACAACGACGGGACGAAGCTCGGCGCGTGCCGCGTAGATGGCCGCCGTCAGACCCGCCGGGCCGGAACCGATGATCATGACCTTGGTATGCCTCGAATGTGTCATCATTGCGGGATTCCTCCTCGTATGAGAGCGTCCCTGAGCCGGACGCCGCTCGCATTATCCATGAAACGTTCCGATCCACCAATCCATTCCGCCGGTGCTCAGGTCGTTTTTGCGGCGTCACACCCACCCTGGATGAATAATCCCTTCCCTTTCGTGCTAAAAGTACGTGATGCGCGGGAGAACCGCCGCCGCCACGGCCCTGCTGATCCTGACGCCCCTGTCCGCCCTCGCGGTGGGGGGGCTGAGGGAGCTGGCCCGGCAGGGCCGCTGGTCGACGATTCTGGAGATCGCCCAGCGTCGCGAGGCCCAGTTCCCGGTCACCGGCGTCCAGGCCCTGGTGGCGGCGGAAGCCGCACGGCGCTCGGGGGAGCCGGAGCTCCGGAGGCGCTACCTCGAAACGACCCTCGACGACGCGATCGTTGGCCCCGTCGCCCGCATCGAGCTGGCGGAGATGCTGGTCACGGAACAACCGGAACGCGGCGTCGAGCTCGTGCTCCCGCTGTTCCGACACTCACCTTCCAGGGAGCTCCGGCGGGCCGCCGCTCGTGTGGCCGCTCGGGCCGTCAATGCCGGAGTGTCGGCGACGACCCGTTCGCGCCTGCGGGGGGAGCTTCGCAGGCTGCCCCGGGGGGCCCGGAGGCTGATCGAGGTGGAGTTGGCCATCACCGGGAACCACCGCCACAGGGAACTCCAGAAGATCCTCGAAGCCGATCGAACCGATCTCGCCGATCTCCGGGCCGCCGAGGTCCTTCCCACCCTGGGCCCCACCACGCCGAAGGAACGCTGGCTCGTGGCCCGGTCCCTCTACCGGCACGCCCACTACACCGAGGCCCTCCAACTTCTCGAGGGTCTGACCTCCACCGGTCACCGGGGCGTCGTCCTCTGGCGGGCCCGGTTCCTGCGTGGACGATGTACCTTTCGCCTCGAACGCTGGCGGGAGGCCGCCGCCTGGTACCGGAAGGCCCGTGCCGCGGCAAGGCGCCGGGAGGATCGCGCCAGCCTCCTGGTGCACGAGGGCCGGGCCCTGGAGCTGGCCGGAAACCTCGACGCCGCGGCAGGAAGGGCACGAAAGGCCCTCCAGACCCGCCCCAGCGACGACCGCCGGCTCTTCCTGGCCCGCCTCGAACTCGCCAGGGGACATGGGCGGACGGCCGTCAAAGTTCTCTCCAGCGTCCGCCGGAGGACGGCCCGGGACCGCGGGCTCCTGCTCAGGGCGATCGACGCCCACTCCCGGGGCGACGACGACGATGCCATCGCACTCCTGACCACGGTGAGCGGCCGTGTCTGGCGCGGCCCGGCGCTGGTCCTTGCCGCCGAGGCCGCCTTGGATCAGGGCAAGATTCCCCAGGCGGTCTCCTTCCTCGAGGCCGCATCCAAGACCCGTCTCCAGGGATTCTGGGCCCTCGAAGCCATTCGTCTCGCCAGGGAGCTGCCGCCCGATCAGCGGCAGCGGTGGGGCGCCGAAATGCGTGCAGAGCTTTCAGCCGGACCGCCGTCACTCCGGCAGGCGGTGATCCGTTTTTCCACCCTGGTCACCGATCCCGGAGACCGTGGCGCGCTCCGCCAAGCCGTCGGCCAGATCCTGGGCCTCCGGGGAGAGGCCGCCACCATGGCCTGGCGGGCTCCGTTAGCCCGCCAACTCTGGGAAGGCGGCCTCGCGGGGGAGGCCGGCCGCTGGGATCCCCGGGGATTCCCGGGAGCCACCGCCTTCGAAGCGACGTGGTCGGCCCGGCAACTCCTTCTGGCCGGAAACCCTTACTGGGCCATCCGCCTGGCCGACGGTGCCCTTCAACGGCTCGGGTCGGGTCTCCCCGCTGACATCATCCCGCTGCCATTGCAGCGAAGCCTGTTCCCCCTCCCCTTCCCCGGACCGGTCGCCGAGGCGGCCGGCCGCCACGGCATCCCTTGGTCCCTCCTGGCGGCCGTGGCGCGAGAGGAATCCCGCTGGAACCCACGTGCGCTCTCGGCGGTCGGTGCCAGGGGTTTGACCCAGTTGATGCCCGAGACGGCCCGGAAGGTGGCCGTCCGCCTCCATCTCCCGCCGCCCTCGCCCGACGACCTCTTCCGGCCGCCCGTTGGCCTCCGCCTCGGGGCGGCGGAGCTGGCCCGGCTCCTCCAGGTCTTCGGAGGACGCCAAGCGGTGGCCATCGCCGCCTACAATGCGGGGGAACCCCAGGCTCGTCTCTGGCTCCGGACGGCCGGCGCCTCCAGCGGAGACGCCTGGTTCCTGGCGGCCATCGGATTCAGCGCCACGCGATCCTACACTGGCGACGTTCTCTGGGCCCAGCACGCCTACGGGGAGGTCTGGCCAAAGATCACCGGGACGCCGGGGAAGATCACTGAAGGGGTGGCGCGTCCGACCCTCTGACCGTCAAGACTCTCTCGGGCGGCACGAGGATCGTCACCTCCAGGCGCGCCCTCGCCTCGTGGATCCATCGCTCGATCTCGCCGTTGAGCTTCTTTTCCACCAGGAGCGTGTGAAGCTGATCCCGAACCTCTTCGAAGGGCGGTGGTGTCCCTCCCCTTGCCGTGATCTCCAGGGCCAGGGACTCCTGGTAGGCAGTGCGAAGCTCCTGGAGGGACAGGCGTACCCTCGGCCGCAACCGCTGGTTGACGTACGCGTTGACCGCCCCAACCCGGAGGGCCAGCTCGCGGACGTCCTCCATCTCCAGTCCAACCTCCTCCAGACCGGCCCGGAGCTCCTTCTCGCCCCCGGCGCGTCTCTCCAGCTCCCGAACGACGGCCTCCCGATCGATCTTGAGCCGGTAGACGATGCCGGAGGCTTCCAGGTCGCGGTACTGGATCTCCAGCCGCAGGCGCCCCTCGAAGACGGCCCGGCGCGCCTCCTCCGGCGACAGTCCGCCGACCGGCACCAGGTGAACAATCCGCGCCAACTCGAGGTCGCTCTCGAGAATGGCCGAGTGACCGACGGCCGCCACCACCTCGTCCACCAGCTCCGCCGCAGCCCCGGCGGTGACGCAGAGCATCACGGCCATGACAAGGCCCCAGAAAACCTCGAGATGCCACAGGACACGCACGGTTGCTATGATACCAGTTGGTCCAGCAACGGAAAGCTGAAGGCATTGAGGAGAACCCATGGGAAACGAAGAAGGACGATCCGGTCCCGGTGGAGACCACCGGCTCGACGAAAGCCGGGGATGCCTGTGGATCGTCGCCACCCCCATCGGCACCGTGAAGGACCTCTCCCCCCGCGCCGCCTCGACGCTGGCCGACGCCGATCTGATCCTGGCCGAGGATACGCGGCAGCTGGGCAAGCTGGCCAGGGCTGCCGGCATCGAGCTTGGCGGACGGGCCATCAGCTTCCACGAGCACAACGAGCGGGAACGGTTGGGCGAGGTTCTGCAGGCGCTCGAAGGCGGCCGCCAGGTGGTCCTGGTCAGCGACGCCGGAACACCGCTCCTCTCCGATCCGGGGTTTCTCCTGGTGCGCGAAGCCCGGCGTCAGGGGTTCGACGTCCGTAGCGTCCCGGGACCCTCGGCGTTCACCACGGCGCTGGCGGCCTCGGGCCAACCGACCCTCCCGGCGACCCTGGCAGGCTTCCTTCCGCCCCGCCGGGGAGGCCGGCGGCGGAAACTGGAGACCTTTCGAGGGCTTCCCGGAACCATCGTTCTGTTCCTTTCCCCCCACCGGCTGGGTGGAGAGCTCCGGGATGTTGCGGAGGTTCTGGGCCCGGGACGTCCCGCCACTCTTCTGGCCGAGCTGAGCAAGCTCCACGAGCGCGCCACCATGGGCTCGTTGGAAGAGCTGGCCGAATCTCCCGAGACCCGTCAACCCCGGGGGGAATACGTCCTGGTGGTCGGTCCCTCCAACTCCGACGCCGGACCGCAGGAAACCGAAGAGCCGGTGGACGCCGATCTCGCGCTGGCGGTCTACCGGGAAGCCGTGCGGCGCGGTTACGGCCGCAACGAGGCCCTGCGCTGGACGGCTTCCCACCTCGGCCTCAGCCGCAAGCGTGCCTTCGAGCTCCTGACGGAAGCCTCTTCCCGGCAATGAGCCATGGGAGCCCCGTCGTCGTCCCACCGACAACGCGGCGGCGTCGCTTGTGCTACCCTGGGACCATGCCGTGTGCGGTGGAGGTGTGACCATGGCGGCCTTTCTCCGGAAGAAAAAGATAGCAACCGTCTTGACCTACCTTGGCCTAACCCTGGGCCTTTCGGCCTGCGGCAGCAACCCAGTGGTCGGCATTCTGCTGCCAACGACCGGGAATGCGTCGAGCTACGGCGAATCCATCGAAAGCGGGATCCGCGTGGCCCTGGCCGAAGCCAGGGAGGTAAAGGGCCTCCCCCAGGGGTTCGAGCTCGTCTGGATGGATACGGGTTCCGACCCGGCCCAGGCAGTCACCAAGCTCAAGGAAATGGTCGACAAGCGCGGGGTCAAGATGGTCATCGGCGGTGCCACCAGCGACGAGGCGCGCACCATGATCCCCGAGTTGGAGAAGCTCGACGTCGTCTGTCTCTCGCCGTCGGCTTCGGCTCCCGACCTGGCAAAGAAGAGCAAGCTGTTCTTCCGTATCTACCCCTCGGACGAGCTGGAGGGTGGCCGGGCCGGCCGCTTCATCTTCGAGACTCTCAAAGCCAAGACGACCCTGTTGCTCATTGGCAATAACGATTACACGCGCGGCATCGAGCCCGAGTTCCTTCGCAAGTACTCGGAACAGCTCGGCGGAAAGGTGGTCGGCCGGGTTCCTGTGGATGAGGAAGGCTGGGAGACCGATGCCGTTGGCGCTCTCAAGAAGGAACAACCCGAGGCCGTCTACCTGATCGGCTACGCCGACGATATTGCACGGGGCATTCGTTTTCTGAGGAAGCGAGGCTACGACGGCCGCATCGTGACCACGTCAGCCCTCTACACGGGCAAGGCGATCCAGGACCTCGGTCCCCTGGCCGAGGGGGTCTTCTTCCCCCTGCCGCCTTTCGACCGCACCTCCCAGGACGAGGACACCCAGCGCTTCGTCAAGCGGTACATGGACACCTACCAGCGTGCCCCGGATATCTTCGCGGCCCATGGTTACGACGCCATGCGGATCGTCATCGAGGTCATGCGAATCGCCAAGCCTCCGGAGACTCCCGAGATCGAGAAGGCCCTCCACTTCGGCATCAGCGAGTTCAAGGGCGTCACGGGCCCGATCCTCTTCAACGACTACGGTGAGGTCAAGCACTACCCCAAGATGTTCATCATCAAGGACGGCCAGGTCCTCAGCTACGAGGTCTACCTGAAACAGGAGCGGCGGAGGATCCTCCGTCAGGTCCAGGAACTCTTGGGCATGAAGCAGAAATCCGCCGGCAACGGAACGTAGGGAGAGAAGAGCCAGCTGGCGGATGAGGACCTTCCAACTTCTCTGGCACTACCGGGCCCTGGTCCTGGTACTGGTCCGGCGCGAGCTGGCCGCACGGTACAGGGCGTCGCTCCTCGGCTATTTCTGGTCCATGCTCAACCCGCTGCTCCTTCTGACCGTGTACGCCATCGTCTTCACCACGGTCTTCCAGCCGCGAATGCCGGGGGCCCAGCCGTATGCCCTCTTCCTCTTCGCCGGACTGCTGCCATGGCTCTTCTTCTCCGGGGCCATCCTGGACTCGGCCATCACCCTGGTGGACAACGGTCCACTGCTGGCCAAGGTGACCTGCCCCCCGGAGATCTTTCCCGCCGTCACGGTCATGAGCCACCTGGTGCACCACCTTCTGGCACTGCCGGTCCTGTTGCTGGCCCTCGTGGCGGGAGCTCTCCTCCATCTCCACCCCTTTCCCCTGACCGTCGCGCTGATCCCCCTGGCCCTGATCCCCTGGGTATTGGTGACGGGGGGAGCTGCCATGGCCGTTTCCGCCCTCGCCGTTCACTTCCGGGACGTTCGGGACTTGACCGGGAACCTGCTCAACCTCCTCTTCTTCGGCTCGCCCATCATCTACTCCCTGGACGGTCTCCCACCCACCCTGCGCCGCATCCTCGGCCTCAACCCCTTCGCCTCCCTGGTGGAGATCTACCGGAGTGTCGCCTTCGACGGACGGCCGGCTCCGGTGGAGACATGGGGAATCGCCTTCCTCATGGGAATCGTCACCTGGAGCGTGGGCGCGTGGGTCTTCTCGAGGCTTCGTGACACCCTGGTGGAGGCCGTATGACGGGGAGCGTCTCCCTCTCGGGCGTCACCAAGGTGTTCCCCAGGGTGGGCCGCAGCGGCCGGCTGTACAGCCTCAAGGGGGCCCTCCTCCACGGCGACCTGCTGCGGGGGATCGGTGCCGGGGGCGGCTTCACCGCTCTGGAGGACTTCAACCTCGAGATCGCTCCCGGCGAAGCCGTCGCCGTCATCGGCCCCAACGGCTCCGGCAAGTCGACCATCCTCAAGCTGATCACCGGCATCCTGCGCCCCACACGGGGCACCATTGCCGTGGACGGCCGGGTGACCGCCCTCATCGAGCTGGGGGCCGGTTTCCACCCGGAGATCTCCGGTCGTGAGAACATCATCATCAATGGAATGCTCCTGGGGCTCTCCCGTCCCGAGGTCGAGGCCAAGCTTGACGAGATCGTCCGCTTCGCCGACATCGGCGACTTCATGGATCAGCCGGTCAAGACCTACTCCTCGGGCATGTTCGTCCGGCTGGGCTTTGCCGTGGCCGTTGCCGTCGAGCCCGACGTTCTCCTGATCGACGAGGTCCTGGCCGTCGGTGACGAGGCGTTCACGCGACGCTGTCTGGACCGAATCGCCCGCATGCGGCGGCAGGGGGTCACTCTGGTCATCGTCTCCCACGACCTCGAACTGGTGACCAGTCTTGCGGATCGCGCCGTCTACCTTCGGAACGGCCGAACCGTCCAGGAGGGACCGGCCGATGCCGTCGTCGCCCGGTACCGCAGCGACGTGGCCGAGGGCGAGCAGGTCATGGAGGGCAGCGAGCACGTCCGGGTCCTGGAGGAGGGGCGGCGCTGGGGAACGGGAGATGTGGAGATCCTCGAGGTCTCCCTTTCCAGCGGCGGAGTACCGCTCCGGGTGCTCCCCTCGGGAGCCGACGCCACCGTGCACATCCGCTACGCCGTGCGGAGGCCCGTCGAAGACTTCGCCTTCGGCATCGCCTGGCACCGGTCCGATGGGACCCAGGTGGCGGGCCACAACACCTGGCTCGACGGGTTCCAGCCGCGGCAACTCGACCACGACGGGGAGGTCCGATGCCACTACCCGAGGCTCGAGCTGGCACCCGGAAAGTACGTCCTCGACGTGGCGGTTCACTCGGTCAATGGCTTGGCCTACGACTACTGGTGCCGGGCGACTCAGGTCAGGGTGACGGCTCCCGTGGACTGGCCGGGGATCTGGGCCCCGTCCCATCGGTGGGAATCGGACGACGCCAGCTGGGACGAGGCCCCACCGCCAGAAGAAGGGTGATCAGCAACGCCACCGCGGCTGCTCCAACTCCCCTCTCGAACGGTCTCCGGTCCCAGGCAACGACCAGCTCGTGAGCACCCGGTGGGACGCGCACACCCAGCTGCCACAGGTTGACCGGGAGCGTCGAGAGCAGCCGCCCGTCCGCACGCGCCAGCCACGACCCCGAGTAGGCCTGATCCAGGACCAAGAGGGTCGGTTCCGGCGAGTCGACGGCGATTCGCCAGCGGGAAGGACCCTCTTCCTCAAGCCTCAACGTGCCTTCCGCGAGATCGTGGACCTCCGGCCGGCGTCCCAGAACGACGGCATCCCGCCCCGGTGTCACGCCGGGATCGAGCAGAAGCTGCCAGCCCGCGTCCCTGGAGTCCGTGACGATCTCCCGGGAGGCCAACCACGCCCTGGGCGTCGGCGCCCGGAGCCGGTGAAGCTCAACGGTGGCACCTCCGGCATGGACCGGCTGGATCTCCACCAGATCGGGAGAGTCGGGAAGACGTCCCGAGAGGAGCAGCCAGGACGCTCCCAGCTGCCGCACGGCCCGTGCCTGGAGCCCCGGCGTGGTGCCCCGCAGGCGGCGGGAGCAGTCCGCCACTCGCCACGGTCCCATGCCATCCGGGCCCGGGTCTCCCCGGTATCGCACGCCGTGGACGGCGCCGTAATAGCGCCAGATCTGCGCAGCTCCCACACGAGCCCTGCTAACCGGCGCACCAAGGCCGGGCACCGGGGAGTGATGGAGGCGATCAAAGGGGAAGGAGATGCCCTCGACGACGCGAGAATCTCCCGTCACCCTCTCCGCCAGGGGCGGAGGGTCGAGGTACGGGCCCGGGGTGTCCCAGATCAACATGGAAGCGCCGCCGAAGGCCAGCTGCGCGAGAAGGGCCGGGACCAGCACGGTGGCCGGCGCCATGGAAGCGGCCGCCAGAGGGACCAACCCCAGGACCAGATCCCAACGGACCGACGAGGCCACGCTTTCGGCGACGCCCGGGGTGGAGAGGTTGGAAGCGGAGGCCGGGTAGAGTCTGGAGAGAACGGCCCGGGCGGACGACGGAACCGCCAGGGGCAGGCCCAGGGCCAGGAGCAGCACGGCGGTCCCGGCCGCCCGCTTCCGGAAGGCGCCGGGACGCGCCCGCGCCGCCGAAACGGCGCGGGCGATCACCGGCACCAGGGCCAGGTGCGCCAGCACGAGGAACTTGATGCTGTACCGGAACTCTCCCAGGCCGGGGACCATCCGTCCCAGCAAGCCCACCAGCCCGGGAGCCGTCGCCAGTGCAGCTGCCGCCAGGGTGGCCGCGGTCCAGAGCCGGTTCCTCCGGCTCCATCCGGCCAGCAACAGCAGTGCCAGGGGAAGGGTTCCCAGGTGGAGATTGACCTCGTAGCGAAGCCAGCCGAAGGACGGCTGGGCCCACGAACCGTCCGGGGCGAAGGGCCCCGGAGCCCCGAAGAGGTGCGGCAGCAGGGGTTCCGGCCACCGGCGCGGCAGGAATGCGTCCGCCGCCACGGAACCCGGCGGAAGACCCAGGACATGCCGCTCGCTCTCACGGTGGATGGCGGATGCCGGCAGCAGCACGGGGGCGGCCAGGGCCAATGAGAGAACCGGAGCGGCGGCCAGCCGGAGCCGTCGCGCGACACGCGGGCGGCTCCAGGTGTTTCCAGCCGCCAGCGCCACTCCCCAGGCCAACCAGGAGAGGCCCGTCAGCACCGGCTCGCCGGCCATGGCCGAGAGGGCCCCAAAGCAGGCGCCGGCGGCCAGGCGCCGTGACAGCTTCCTCCCCTCCTCCGGCAGCCGTACGGCCGTCCACGCCAGCCAGGGCGCCCAGGCCAGGACGGCGATGGCGTTGGTGAAGGCCAGCTGGGAAACGGCGAGACCCCCGCCGGCAGCGAAGGCCGCACCGGCCAGGGCTGCACGGGCCGGCCGTCCCAGGCGTCGCAGGAACAGGTAGGCGCCCAGGGCCAGCAGGAGGTGGTGCAGAAGCAAGTGGAGGGTCAGGGCCAGGGCCGGAGAGAGGAGGACGAAAAGAAGGGTGCCCGGGTAGAGCGCCATGGTGTTGGGATCCGCCAGGAGGGGAGCACCGGCGCCCATGGCAGGATCGATCCAGGGAAGGTGGCCAGCCGCAAGGCTCGAGGCGGCCTCCAGATGCCACCAGAGGTGGTGGGAGAGGAGGTCCCGAAAGCAGGGGATGGCGCCGCCGACGAGCCCCGGGGCGTACAGGGCCACGAGGACACCCACAGCGAGCGTCGCGAGCACGCCGCGTCGGGCGGCCACACTGCGATGAGCTTCTCTCCCCATGGTCGGGGTGAGCATAGCACCGGTCCGGACCGGTTCTCGTCCGGAAACGAACGATTCTCCTCCAATCTCGGCGTCAGCCCACGGATTCCCTTGTGCGGCGTACGCGAGTGTGCTTCCGCGGAAACCCTTGCCTTCCTCGATCTTCCAGGAGAATCGTCCGTTTCCGCATCGAGAACTGCGCCGTTCCCACCGGAGTTTCCGGATGGAAGGGGCTACAATCGGCCGGTGGACCACACGAACGCTCCGGACACCACAACGACCTCGCTCCGGAGGGAGGAGCTTCTTCGAGCCCTCGTGTGGGGTTTCCTCGCCCTCGCGACGCTCCACCTGGTCCTCGTCTTCGCCTTCGCTCCCATCCTCCCCGAGGACGATGCCTTCATCACGTTGCGCTACGCGAGGAACATGGACCAGACCCAGGGCTTCGTGTTCAACCCGGGTGAACGGGTCCTGGGGACCACCTCACCGGCCCATGCCCTTCTTCTCGCCGCAGCGGGCCGGGCAACCGGCACCGGCGCCCTGCCCAGGGATGCCGTCCTTCTCAATGGCTTCTGGATCCTCCTGACCGCCGCGGGAGGGTACACCCTCTTCCGCGGGCTGGCACTTCCCTTCCCCTTGCCGCAGCTGGGCGCCGCCTGGGTCCTGCTCTCCCCCCAGGTCCTCACCATGGGGCTTGGTGGCATGGAGGTCTGCCTCTTTGCCGGCGTCACCGTCTGGGTCCTGGCACTGGCGGTCCACGGCCGGTGGGTGCCGGCCGCCGCCATGGTGGCCCTCTCCGTTCTCGTGCGCCCCGAGGGGCTCCTTCTCCTCCTGGTTTTCGCCCTTTGGTGGTGGGGTTCCCACAGGCCAAGCCCCGTGGCCGTCCCCGGCATCGTCTCCCTGATCCTCGGCTCCTGGGCGCTCTTCGCCACCCTGTACTTCGGATCTCCCATACCCCAGTCGGTGCTCGCCAAGGTCCACGCGGCCGGTGCGGCGGACGGTGGAGCGACAGCC
Organism: uncultured Thermoanaerobaculia bacterium; assembly: GCA_964641295.1. GTDB lineage: Bacteria > Acidobacteriota > Thermoanaerobaculia > Thermoanaerobaculales > Sulfomarinibacteraceae > JAADFK01. The sequence goes on along the minus strand of CAZXNA010000036.1, from coordinate 6,797 downwards.
CGGCAGCTTCTCGCCCTGATGGCCGGGTGGATCTTCGGCGGACCCGCAACGCTCCCGGGCACCGGTCTTGTGGGCACGGGTGGCCTGGCGGCCCTTGTCGTGACCATCGGGTTGATGCTCGGAGTCCTCGTGGCGGTTTCCCGGGGTTGGCTGGCCCCTCCGGCTTTCTGGATTCCGGTCTGGTTCGCAGCGGCGGCCGGAGGGTACGCGCTGGCCAACCCCTTTTGGTTTCCCTGGTACGCCATGATGGTACTGATCCCCTGGTGGCTCACCGTGATCGCCGGAACCGCCGGCCTCGAAGCATGGATCGGGCGGCGAAACCCCCGATGGTCGTGGACGCCCGTGCTCCTTCTGGCCCTGGTTCTCGGGACCCGGCTTCTCGGCGCAGCCGGCGCCATGACGCTCCCCAACTGGCCCGGAGCGGCCTACGGCGTGACGACGCCCTACCGGGCCAGGGTTCTTGCCTACGCCGCCGCCGCACAATGGCTCAACGGCCACGCTCCCGACGGTTCTTCGGTGCTCAGCAACGAGATCGGGGCCCTGGGGTACGTCTATCACCGGGGACCGGTGCTGGACGCCTGGGGCCTGGTCACACCCCCGGCCCTGGCGTTTGCCCACGAGACGGCGAAGGGGCGCGGTTCCGGCACATCCATCGCGCCCGCCCTCCTCGAGTCGCTGCAACCGACGTACGTCGTCGCCCTCCCCTCGGCCCTCGAGGAGCTCCAGGGAAGCCCCTGGTTCACCGACTCCTACCGGCTCGTGGGCACCTTCCCTGTTCCGGGGAAGGAGTCGGCCTCCTACCGCCTTCATCTCTACGAGCTGATTCCGGAGAAACGCCCTTCGCGCCATCACACATCCGCCCAGGCGCCCCACAGTGGCAAGAGGGCTCTGATGCTCCTGGAACGCGTCTTGCTTGGGAAGCTGGCATGAACGGGAGGGAGCGCGGGTTCACCCTTGTGGAAATCCTGGCGGTCGTCGCCATTCTCGGTATCCTTGCGACCATCGGGACCGTCGCCATGATCGGCACCCTGGACCGGGCGAGACAACGCCGGACCATGGCCGACCTGCACACCATCGCCATTGCCCTGGAGAGCTACAACACCGACTTCGGTTTCTATCCGGCTGGTGACGGTGGTCCCGTGTCCAGCATTTCAGGGGATCTGGAGCCCACCTACGTCAAACCGGTACCGGTTCTCGACGGATGGTCAAACCCTGTCGGCTACGCCAGCAACGGAAGCGGCTACACGCTCTCTTCCCGGGGAGGAGACTCCGCACCCTCCTTGCCGTGGCCGGGGGGTCCGACCCACCGGACCGGCGACGATATCGTCTTGGTCAACGGGCAGTTCTACCAATGGCCCGAGGGCCTTCAGTACCAATGACGCCCCGGATTGACATTCTCCGCCGTTCCAGTGACGTTTTTTGTCACTTTTTGTTGGTCGGACGTCCATTGCACCTGGCACGATACTTGCTTATTATCGGGCGGAAATGGGAAAGGAGGACCCCCATATGAGAAAAGATCGTGGTTTTACGTTGATTGAGTTGCTCATCGTGGTCGCCATCATCGGCATCATCGCCGCCATCGCGATCCCCAACCTGCTGAACGCCATCAACCGTGGCCGGCAGAAGAGGACCATGGCAGACATGCGGACCATCGCCACCGGCATCGAGCAGTACCAGGTGGATAACAGCTTCTATCCGAGGAACTTCACGGATGATCTGGATGGCCTGTCGGCCTACATCGAGCCGACCTATGTCAAGAAGATGCCGCGGAACGACGGCTGGAACCATGCCTTCCACGTCACCATCGACACCCTCGGCAACAACTACACCATTATCTCCTACGGTAAGGACGACGCTGCGGACGGCGGGACCTACGATGCAGGCACCAGGACGACGAACTTTAACAAGGACATCGTCTACGCCGGCGGCCAGTTCATCCAGTGGCCCGAGGGGATGCAGATCGACTAATCGGTCGGCACCATACGACCATCGAAAGGGGCGCTTCGGCGCCCCTTTTTTTCGTCCTTCTCCTAGGGTGCGTCTGGTAGGCTGAGCCCATGCAACTGCCCGCCCTCCTCGCCCTCCTCGCCGTCGCCGCGGCCTGGACGGGTACGGCGTCGTGGCCGTTGACCGGTACACTGATCGCCCTGGCACTCGCCGTCTTGCTCCTCTTCCCAAAACCCGCGAGCCGTCCATGTTTCTCTCCACGGGCACGCTGGCTCGTACCCGTGGCCGTCTGGATTACCGTGGGACTGTGGACGGGCTGGGACCGCGGCCAGGCCCTGACGGAGCTGACGCTGGCTGCCCTGGTGCTCGCCGTCATCGCGGGCGCGTCGGCACGGGCACCAGGATCCCGTGACGCGCTGATCCTCGGTGCCGGGGTTTCCCTCCTGGGGCTCTGGGCCCTCTGGCAGGTGACCACCGGATTCGACCTGGCACGGGCCAGCCTCTCGACCCTGCCCGAGGGCCTTCGGGCCGCCGCCCGTTTTCGCCTGGACTCAGGAAGGGCCTTCGCCTCTCAGCTCCACCCGGGCCACCTGGCCGTCCTCCTGGCGACGGCCGTCCCTCTGGCGGGCGGAGGCGTCCTCGGGAAGCGCCACCGCATCCCATGGACGGTCGCCCTGTGCCTGGCAGCACTGGGCCTCGTCCTGACGCGCTCGCCCCTGGGTCTGGGCCTCGCGGTTCTCGCCCTGCTCGCCGTCTGGCGGAGTGGAAAGGGCGCGCTCTACCGGTTGACTCTCGCGGTCTTCGCCGGCGCCTTCGTCGCCGTGTTCTTGCTCCGTCCCGACCTCCTCCACCTCCAACCCATGTTGTGGCGCCTGGAAAACTGGCACAACGCCCTGTGGGTCTGGACCAGCGCCCCCATCACGGGAGTGGGTCTCGGGGGGTTCGGCCAGGCGGCCCTCACCGTCCCCTTCCCCGTCGCCAACCACCCGCAGCACGCCCACTGCCTTCCCCTGGAATGGCTGGCCGAGATGGGCGTCCCGGGTCTGATCTTCTTCCTGCTCCTCTACGGCTGGATCTTCTCGGTGGCCCGCCGCCTCTGGAGCGGGCACCGGTCGCTGGCGGCCGCACTCCTGGTCATCCCTCTCCACAACCTGGTGGACTTCTCCCTCTTCGAGCCGGGGATCGCCGTCACCTGGGCCGTGCTCGCCGGCTGGGCGCTGGCGGTCCTGAGGGAGGAACAGCCCCAGGACGCCCTGACAGGCCGACAATGGATCCCGGGCCTGGCGGCATGTCTGGCAGCCGTTTTCTTCGGCCTGAGCTTTGCCTCCAGCACCGTTGAATCGCACACAATGGCTGCCACGGCCCCGTCCGCGGTCGTGCAGGGAGAGCTGAGGGCCTTCAACCTTGCGCCCTGGCGTCCCTTCCCCCGGCAACTGGCCGAGGCGGCGCGTTCCGCCCAGGGGGACACGGCGGAGGCCCTGGCGGCCGCCCTGGCCCGCGCCAGATGGTGGCGGCCCCACTCGGCGGCGCTGGCCTCAATCGCCTCCGAGGTGGCCGTTCGAAACGGCGATTTCCCCAAGGCCTCACGCGACGCCTGGGAGGCACGGACCTTCCTGCCCCTCGACCGGCGTCCCGAAGGGTCCATGACCGGAGCGGAGCGGTGAACGTACGAAACCTGGCCGCCCTGACAGCGGTGGCGGCGGCCGCCTCCCTCGTTGCCGCCGGTGGATCGTTCTCCAACCGTGGGGCAACCGTGACTGGCCTCCTCCTGGCCCTCCTTGCTTCCACGCTGCTGGCCCCGACCTTTCGGTCTGACCGTCTCGAGCGGACGCTCGGGCTTTTCCTCGCCTGGTCGGCAGTCTCCGCCATCCTCGTTTCGCCGAACTATCTGGCTTCCAAGCAGACTGTGGGCATGTGGGCCGCCGCCGCATTGCTCTTTGCCCTGGTCCGGCGCGCGGCACCCTCCTCCCGCCACAAGCTCCTCACCATCCTGAGCGCCACCGCGTTTCTCGTGAGCGCAGGAGTCGTCTGGGTCGGCCCCTTCCAGGGCTCTCCGTTCTCCGGAGGCGTCTTCGAGAACCCCAACCTGACGGCCGCCGTTCTCGTTGCTCTCCTTCCCCTGGTGGCCACGTCCCCTTCCCCCATGCTCCGCTTCGGCGGCACACCGTTCCTCATCCTGGCTCTCGGCCTGACGGGCTCCCGGGCCGGACTGGCGGCCCTGGTGGTGGTCATCCTCTTGCTGCTCCCGGGCCGCGCCCGCTGGATCGGCGGTGTTCTCGCCGGCACCGCAGGTACCGCCGTCATCTGGTGGCGCCTTGCCACCCATCCCGATCCCCTGGCCTGGTTCCGCCTGGAGATCTGGGGGGCAATCCTACGGCTCTTCGCCCAGCACCCACTGACCGGCGTTTCCCCCGGGGGGCTGTACGACGCCAGCGGTGCCGTCCGCCTGACGACAACCATCGGCTGTTCCCTCCACGCCCGCCACATGGCCGGCGCCGAATCCTCCGTGCTCGGCATCCTGGTCAGCACGGGCGCCGTCGGCGCTCTCCTCGCCGTGGCGATCGCCGTGCTGGCCATCGTGGCGCTCCACCGTTCCCTTGACGGGCCTGAGTTGCGCGCCGGCCTGGCCGCTCTCGCCGGTTGCCTCGTCCTGGCGACCTTCCACGATTACCTGCAGGAACCCGGGGTTCTCTGGTGGTGGGCCGTCGTCGCCGGCCTCCTGGTGCCCCGAAGCTCCGAGGACGCCTCGACCGATCGCTCCACGGCCCTGGCCGTCCTCCGGGGCACTGTCGCCGCCGGCGTCATGGCCTGGACAACCCTCCAGCCGTCCCTGGCACGATGGATCACCGCCTCCAGCCCATCCCCTGAAACAGCCGCGCTCCGGATGCTTCGCCTGGAGCCCTGGAACGACCGGCCGGCCCGGGCCGTCGTCACCCGTGCGTTGTCCCAGGAGGGCCGCTGGTCCTGGGAGACCGCCGGGAAGGCCCTGTTCTGGAGCGAGCATGTCGTCACGGTACATCCCGGCGCCGCGCCGGCCTGGGCCCTTTCCGGCAGGGTCAACGCCCGGCTCGTCACCGATCTCGGTGCCTATCCATCGTCGATCTTCGGGGCACGGGAGGGTTTCCAGGAGGCCTGCCGCCTCGAGCCCCACCTCCCCTGGTACTGGATCGACTGGGCGACCTTCGAGCGCCAGATGGGACAGCTGGAGCCGGCGAGGCGGCTGGCTTCCCGCGCCGTCACCGAGGAACCCAACTGCGTCCGGGCCTGGCTCCTCCTGGCACGGATCGATCTCGACTCCGGACAGGTGGAGATGGCACGACGTGATCTCGAAGCGGCACGGAAGGCCCGTGATTGCTTCCGGGGGAGGGTCCTCGAGGCGTACGAGCGCGATCTCCTGTGGGCACCCCCGTGGCAGTGGCGCCAGCTGGAGGAGGCCCTGCCGTGAAGCTCCGGCTGTGGTGGATCCCGCTTCTGTTGGCCCTGGCGCCGCTCCTGGGACACGTACCTGAACCCCGGGACGTCCCGGGCTTCTTCGCGCCCATACGCGCCCACACAGCGCGCCGGCTCCTCCAGGGGCAGGCGCCCTGGCTCAACGGCTCCAACGGCTGCACCGAGGCCTGGTTCGCCAACCCCGAGACCGGCGTTCTCTACCCCCCGGCCTGGATCCACCTGGTCCTCGGTCCGGCCGCCGGTCTCTCCCTGGAGATCGGTCTGCACCTGGCGCTCCTTGCCCTGGGGATCGGCGTGCTCTCCGGAAGGCTCGGCGCCGGACCGGCCGGGGTTGCCGTGGCCGAGGCCGCCACCTGGTCCTCGGGTGCCGTCCTTGCCACGGTGGGGATGCTCAACAATCTGGAGGCCCTGGTCTGGGTCCCGTGGATGATCCTCGCGGCGCGGTCCCCGCGGCGCTGGACCGTTCCGGCGACGGCGGCCGCCTGCGCCATGGGGTGGCTGGCGGGCGAGCCCGTCGTCTGGGCACTGGGCGTCTTCATGGCCATCGCCCTCGCCGGCAGTCGCCAAAGAGCCGCACTCGCGGGCGTCGGGCTTTCCCTGCTGCTTGTCGCTGTTCAACTGGTTCCCTTCGTCGCCTGGGTTCTCGAAGGTGACCGTGGAGGCGGGGCGGCCATCCAGTACCTCTCGGGCTCGGTCTCTCCCCTGGGTTGGACACGGGTCCTCGTTCCCGGCGTTCCAGAGGCGGGTCCGGGGACGCCCTGGGCTGCCAGCCTCTTCCTGGGAGCACCGCTCCTTCTGATCGCCGTGCTCGGGATCGGACGGAGGCTCTGGATTGCCGGACTCTGCGGAACCCTGGCCGTCCTGGCGAGCCTCCCGGCCCTCGGGGCGGGCCAGCTCTATCTCGTGCTGACACGATCCCTGATCCGCTACCCATCCCGCTTCGCCGTCCTGGCACTTGTGCTCTTGCTACCCCTGGCCGGCGCCGGTTTCGATCGCTGGTTACGGGGGGAGGGGCGCAGGTTGGCCGCGGCCCTCGGCTTCGCGGCCCTCGCACTCCTCGTCAGGGCACAAGACATGACGGGAGCCCTCGCCGTCGCCATCCCGGCCGGCCTGCTGGTGGCAGCGGCGTTTCTCCCAAAGCTGCCATGGCTCCGGAGCTCCGCCGTGATCGCCGGATTGCTGGCGGCGGTGGTGGCGGGCTGGCCGCTCCTCGGGTTCCGGCAGGCCGGAGAGGTCGCCTGGCCCTGGCCGGAGACGGTGGGATCGGGCCGGGGCCACACGCCCCCGCCATCGGCCCCCGTCCGGGCCTCGCTGGCCGGGGCGGCGGCGCCCCCCAGCCTGGCGCCGCCCGGGTACGCCCCCCCGCACGGCGGGGGCCACCCGGGTCGACACGAGCCCAC
>CAZXNA010000035.1:0-26783 GCA_964641295.1 uncultured Thermoanaerobaculia bacterium | reverse complement strand
GGCCGCTTGGCGTGGCGGGCGGTCCCGGCCCCCCTCCGGACGAGGCGGGACGCTGCCAGGCGGGCCATGGCTCCGGCACCGAGGACCAGAATCGAGCGGCCCGCCAACCCTCCCAGTTGCCGCTGGAGCTCCCCGACGGCGCAGCCGGCCAGGGAGCGACTGCCCCGCTGGATGGAGGTCTCGCTGCGGGCCCTCTTTCCGGTGCGGAAGGCGGCGTGGAAGAGCCGGTGCAGGAGCGGTCCGGGGAGATGGCGTGCGCACGCCGCCCGGTAGGCGGCGCGGAGTTGTCCCAGGATCTGGTCCTCGCCCAGCACGGCCGACTCGAGACCGGCGGCGACCCGGAGCAGGTGGCGGGCCGCGTCCGGTCCTTTCCTGCAGGCGGCGCCCCCCACGGGAAGTTCTTGTCCCAGCCACCGGGCGAAGAGCTCGGAACCGTCGAGGTCTCCCGGCCGCTCCACGTAGAGCTCCACACGGTGGCAGGTCACAACGGCGACGGCTCCGGCGATCCCGGCAGCCAGCAGGGGGGCGGTGGAGGCCGAGCCCGCCGCGGTCTGGCTGGCTTCCAGGAGCTTGAGCGGGACGGAACGGTGGTCGATTCCCACCTGGAGTACGGGTGGAGCGGTCGTCATGATCGGCCTCCCATCCCGGCGGCCGTCCGCCACAGCATCCCACCCCCGAGGTAGGTGGCGTCCAGGCCCCGCTCCCGGAGCCAGCGGACGGCCTCGGCCGAGCGGGTTCCGCGCTCACAGAGGACGAGCCAGGAACGGCCGGCGTCAAGCTCGCTGATCCTGCGGCGAAGCTCCTCGAAGGAGATCTCCAGGACCTCCGCGTCATCCACGGGTTGCGCGCGCCTCTCCTCGGGGAGGCGCACATCGAGGATCGCCCGGTCGCCGAAGGGCGCCGTCGGGCTCTCGCCCTCGAGGCCTTCCAGGGAAGACTGGGCGACAAAGGCGGCGACGGCCAGGGGGTCCAGCGCCGGGGCGAATGGTGGAGCGTAGGCGTGCTCCAGGGTGGCCAGCTGATCGATGGTGGCGCGCTGGAGGAGGTACTGAGCCGCCACGTCGATCCTCTTGACGGCCTCGCCCCGGCCTGCTGCGGCGACGCCCAGCACGACACGATTCCTTGGATCGAACACGAGCTCCAGGTGAAGCTCCTCGGCCTGGGGCCAGTAGTGTGCGCTGTCCTCGGTGGTCAGCCAAACGGTGCGGGCTTCGAGCCCGTGACGCCGGGCCTGGGCGGCGGAGCAGCCGACGGCGGCCACGTGGAGGTCGAACACCTTGACGGCCGTGGCGCCGGCCACGGGCCCGAAACGATCGGGAAGGCCCGCCAGGATGTTGGCGAGAACGCGCCCCTGCCGGTTTGCCAGGGAGCCCAGGGGCAGGTAGACGGCCTCGCCGGTGACCGCGTGACGAACCTCGATGCAGTCGCCGGCGGCCCAGATGTGCTCGACGGAGGTCGCCAGGCTGGAATCCACGGCGATGGCGCCGGTGATCCCGAGGGCGACACCTGCGTGGGCGGCCAGGTCGGCCGATGGCTCAACCCCCGCAGCGACGACGGCGGCGTCGGCGGTCACGGTTGCGTCGCCGACGGTGATCCGGACCCGGCCATCGACGACCCGGATGGACCGGACGGGACTGCCGCAGAGGAGCTCGACCCCCTGGGCCTCCAGGTGGGCCCCCACGAGGGCGCCGATCTCGCGGTCGACGATCATGGGCAGGGGAGCGTTCGCGGCCTCGATCAGCGTGACGTCGGCGCCCCAGAGGGAGAGGAAGGCCTCGGCCAGCTCGCAGCCGACCAGGCCGGCCCCGATGACGGCCACGTGGCCGATCCGGCCTTCGATCAGCGCCTTCTTGAGGGGTATCAGGTCGTCCCGGGTGTGGAAGCACCGGACCAGCGCGTGGCGGGGCTGTTTGGGGAGGCGGCGAGGCCGGGCGCCGGTGGCCAGGACCAGCTCGTCCCACGCCAGCTCCCGCTCCAGGCGGCCCGAGCGGATCGCCAGGCGGTGCCGTTCGGTGTCGATGACGGTGGCCCGCCAGCCGTCCAGGATCTCCAGGCCCTTGACCTCTTCGAAGAACCTTCGATCCCGCAGGGCGCCCCAGCTCGTGCGCCGCAACTCGTCCACATCGTCGATGTCCCCCGACAGGACGTAGGGGAGACCGCAGGCGGCGTCGGAGAAGGCCGTCCGTTCCTCGACGACGGTCACCCCCCAGCTGGGCCGGAGCCGTTTGAGGCGTGCGGCGCACCGGAGGCCCGCTGCCGAGGCGCCGACGACGACGATCCGGCGCATCTCAGCCCCCGGTCCACGTGGGCCGGCCGCGGATCGGCTGCCTCACGGCTCCACCTCCCGGCGGACGGTCAGGGCGATCTTGTAAAAGGCCGTGACCATCAGGGCCCCCACGGCGTAGACGGCCAGGGTGATCAGGAGCTCCGGGAGTGTCGGCCAATACTGGGTGATCTTGCCGAGGGGGTTGGGGATGAAGCCGGTCACCACCATGGCCAGGCCCTTTTCGATCCAGACGCCGGCGAAGACCATGATGCAGGCGGCCGTCAGGGTCCCCGTGGCCCGCCGCGTCCGCGGATTGAGCAGGAGCGCCAGGGAGAGAAGGGAGAGGAGGACCGAGGTCCACATCCACGGTACCAGCCGGGCGTGGCCGTCGAGGCCCAGGAAGAGGTAGCGGAAGTGTTCGACGTCCTCGGGAAGCCCGCTGTAGAGGGGCGTGAACAGCTCGACGCCGATGAAGAATACGTTGAGCGCCATGGCGTAGGTGACGACCTCGGCCAGCTTGAAGATGGCCTCGAGCCCCACGTCGAAGTCGGAGACCTTCCGGAGGATCAGGCAGAGGAGGATCAGCAGGGCCGGACCCGAGGCGAAGGCCGAAGCCAGGAAGCGGGGCGCCATGATGGCGGTCAGCCAGAATGGCCGCGCGGCCAGGCCCGAGTAGATGAAGGCCGTCACCGTGTGGATGCTGATGGCCCACGGGATGGAGAGGTAGATGATGGGCTTGATCCAGCGGGGCGGCGCCTCGCCGCGGCGCTCGGCCAGGAGGCTGACCCTCGTGACGGTGACGTTGATCAGCAGGTAGCCGTTGAGCACGATCATGTCCCAGAAGAGGATCGAGTGGGGCGTTGGGTGGAGGATGATGTTGAGCATTCGCTGGGGCTGGCCCAGGTCGACGACGATGAACAGGAGGCACATGGTGACGGCCGAGATCGCCAGCAGCTCGCCGAGGATGGTCATGCGGCCGAAGAGCTTGAAGTTGTGAAGGTAGTAGGGAAGGACCACCATGACCGCAGAGGCGGCGACGCCCACGAGGAAGGTGAACTGGGCGATGTAGAACCCCCAGCTGACGTCCCGTGACATCCCCGTGATGCCCAGACCCGTCTGGAGCTGCTTGAGGTAGCAGAGGCCGCCGACGGCGACGACCGCCAGCAGGAACATCACCCAGGTCCAGTAGCGCCGGTCTCCGGAGAGAGCTTTCTCGAGCATGGTGACCTCACACCAGGTAATAGACCTGCGGCTCGGTGCCGAGGCCAGGTTTGCGGCGGATGGCGAAGCGGGTGTCCAGGAGCCGGCGGACCGGGGATTCGGGATCGCCTAGGTCGCCGAAGCTCAGGGCGCCGTGGGGGCAGGCCTGCACGCAGGCGGGCAGCTCCCCGCGGCCCAGGCGTTCCTGGCAGAGATCGCACTTCTCGACGACCCCGCGCTCCCGCGTCGGGAATCCGGGATCGATGGACGGGATGTACGGCCGGGGATCGACCCAGTTGAAGCTGCGCGAGCCGTAGGGGCAGGCGGCCATGCAGTAGCGGCAGCCGATACAGCGGTGCCAGTCCATCATGACGACGCCGTCCTGCCGCTTCCAGGTGGCCTGGGTTGGGCAGACACGGACGCAGGGCGGGTTGTCGCAGTGGTTGCACAGGAGCAACACGGGCGCCTTGGCCAGGGCGGGCGCCAGGTAGCGGCTCTTTTGGGTCGGGAAGGCGTCGCCGAAGGGCTCCTCCCAGATCCACTTGATCTCGTGCTTCGGGTCGGGGATCTGCGGGATGTTGTGGGCGCGGTTGCACGCCTCGATGCAGTCGGTGCAGCCGGGGTGGTCGTCGCAGACGGCCAGGTCGACGACCAGAGCCCATCGCTCGCCCTCCAGGGACCGCCGGAAGGGCGCCTCCGGTCCGGATGCCGTCTCCTGCCCCACCAGCGGCAGGCTGACGGCGCCCGCCGTGGTCGCGGCGGCCAGACCGGCCAGCTTGACGAAGGTCCGGCGATCGACGCTCATGATGCACCTCCCTGGACCGGCGTATCCTTGGCCGGGACCACGTGGCAGTTCCAGCAGTAGGGTGTGACGCCCATGTAGTCGTGGCAGCGGTCGCAGAAGGCGGCCTTGTCCTGGTGGCAGCCGAGGCAGGTTCGCGTCAAGCTCCGCTCGAACCGTTGGCCCCCGGCCGTGGTGACGAAACGGTCGCCCGCGCGGACGCTGAGGTCACGCCACCGGTTGAGGAGCTCCATGTGGGCCGCCCGCATGGTCAGCGTGTCCTCGACGCATCGGCGGGACTGGGTTGGAAGTTCCAGCTTGGGGGCCTGGGCACTCGTTTTCCGGCCCACGCCGAGCCACACCGGTAAGGTGAAGAGGGCCGCGAAGACCAGCAGCCCCGGCACGATTTTGCCGGCGTCGTACATCACGCTTCCTCCTCCCCGTCTCCATGGATCGGTTCACCGCGCAGGTTGGTCTCCCGTTCGTTCTCGCCCTCCATGATCAGGGCGTTGCCGACGAACTCGTGGATGCCGGCCACCTGGACACCCGGCACCCAGAAGTCCATCAGGGTCGGCAGAACGGCCCGGTCGATGGCGCAGATGCAGCTCAACACGTTGACGCCGTGCTTCTCGTGGACGTACTTGACGGCGTTGGCCCGGGGAAGACCGCCCCTGAGCCGCATTTCCATGTTCTCGTCGTTGCCGAGCCCCGCCCCGCTGCCGCAACAGAACGTCTGCTCACGGATGGTGTTCTCGGGCATCTCGTAGAACTGGTTGACGACCTTCTTCAGAACGTACCGCGGTTCGTCCAGGAGTCCCATGCCCCGCGCCGGGTTGCACGAGTCGTGGAAGGTCACCCGGGCCCAGTCGTTGCGGGAGGGATCGAAGCGGAGCTTGTCGTGGCGGAGAAGGTCGGCGGTGAACTCGCAGATGTGCACCATCTTCGTGGAGGCGGCGTTCTCGAACACCGTTCCGGTGATGGGCGAACGGGGGACTTCGAGGAACCCGGCGGGGCCGGTGAGGGTATCCATGTACTGGTGCACGACGCGCCACATGTGGCCGCACTCGCCGCCGAGGATCCACTTGACGCCGAGACGCTTGGCCTCGGCGTACATCTTGTAGTTGAGGCGCTTGATGGTGTCGTGGGAGAGGAAGAGCCCGAAGTTGCCGCCCTCGGACGCGTAGGCGCTGAGGGTGTAGTCGAGCCCGATGTGCTCGAAGAGCAGCAGGTACCCCATGAAGGTGTAGATGCCCGGCTCGGCGAAGTAGTCGGCGGAGGGGACGATGAAGAGAATCTCCGCGCCCTTGCGGTTGATGGAGGGCTCGATGTGGACCCCCGTGATGTCCTCGAGCTCGTCGCAGAGAAACTCGACGTTGTCCTTGAAGGTGTGGGGCTGGATGCCCAGGTGGTTGCCCGTCCGGTGGCAGTTGGCCACGGGCTCGACGACCCAGTTGATGTTGATGCCCAGCAGGTTGAGGAGCTCCCGGGCCATCATGGTGATCTCGGCCGTGTCGATGCCGTAGGGGCAGAAGACCGAGCAGCGGCGGCACTCCGTGCACTGGTAGAAGTAGTAGAACCACTCCTTGATGACCTCGGGTGTCAGCGTCCGGCCGCCGGCGAGGCTGCCGAGGATCTTCCCCGCCGCGGTGAAGTCCTTCCGGTAGATGGAACGCAGCAGCTCGGCACGGAGCACGGGCATGTTCTTGGGGTCCCCCGAGCCGATGAAGAAGTGGCACTTGTCCGCACAGGCGCCGCAGCGGACGCAACAGTCCATGAAGATCCGCAGGGTGCGGAACCGCTGGAGGAGATCCTTGAAACCCTGGTGGACGATCTCCTGCCAGTTTTCCGGCAGCTTCCAGTCCTTGTCGGTGGGGGACCACTCCCGTGGGTTGGGAAGGCCCAGGTACTCGAGGTTCTTGGCGGCCCCGGGATAGGACCAGGTGCCGCGCCGCGCCTCGAAGTCGACGGTGGGGTCCATCCAGTCCGTGCGGGGCGGACGGTACTGGATCTGCAGCAGCTCTTCTGGGGTCTTGCTCATGATTCCTTGCTCTCCAGCGGAATCCCGGCCGCTTCCAGCTTGTCCCGGAACTCCTCCTCCCACTCGGCGTAGGTGTGGACGGGGACGGGACGGTTCCACGGGTTGACATGACGGCGGGCCCGGTTGTCGTTGGGCATGTTGCGGGTCGGGCTGAGGAAGACGCCGCCCATGTGGAGCAGCTTGGAGAAGGGGATGTAGACGGCGAGACAGCAGACCAGGAAGAGGTGGGTGAAGAACAGCGGGGTCAGGCCCTGGGGGAGAGCCGGGTGCAGCGTGGCGAGGCCGAGGGTCAGCTCCTTGACGCCCACGAGGTCGGTCTTGTCCACGTACCGGAGGAAGATGCCGGTGCCGGCAATGCCCAGGAGAAGCCACAGGGGGAAGAAGTCGGCCGCCAGGGAGATGTAATGGACCAGGGGGTTGAAGAAGCGGCGGGCCAGCAGGTAGAGCAGGGAGATGACGATGACGGCGTCCGTCACCAGGAGAGTGGGGACCAGGAGCTGGAACATCCCGTCGACGGACTCGAGCAGTTGAACGCAGCTCGGGATCGGCTGAAGGAAGAACCGGAGGTGACGGAGCAGGACGATCAGGAGGCTCCAGTGGAAGGCCAGGGCGCCCAGCCAGAGCAGCTTGTCCGGCTGGTAGACGAGGCGCCGGCCGGAGGTGAGGCTCGTCCGGGTGTTGCGGAAGAGGGACCTGAACAGCAGGATCTCCAGCGCCATGCGAAGGACGACCTGCCAGGAGGTGTAGGGGCTCTCGAGCCGTTGATGGCGGATCCAGGGGAGGGACCGCTGCTGGCCGCAGACCGTCGGGATCTTGAACGGCACGGGTGATCGGGCCCAGAGGACGATGCGGGCGACGATTCCCAGAAGGAGGATCCCCGCCGCGACGTAGGGGAGAACGACGGCGAAGACCCACGGCAATGTGCCGGACCCGATCCACGCGAGGACCGAGAGGAGGCCGACGATAAGCAAAGCCTGGGCAGCTTTCATGCCCTACACCTCCCTAGCCCGGGCTCTCCACAGGGAACCGGCTGCAGAGCGCGATGCGCAATCCACGGCGCCGTTTTCTCGATGCGCTCGTTCGACGTACCTCCAGTACGCCTTCACTCGCGCCTCGTGCGAGAACGTCACCGCTCATTGCGCCTCCCGACCTTCGCTTCGGTTCCCTCTGAAGAACCCGGGCCCAATTCAGGCGAGGGGGTCATCCCGGACGAGACACCCACCCCCGGCCTTGACCCGTATTCCTCGCCGGCTTCCTGCTGAGATTCCGGATTCGATTGTCGTTGAGGCGTTTCTCCCGGCGGCGCCTGCGACGTGCTGTCAGCACGCCTCGGCGGCGCCTCGGTCGAAACGTCACACTGGCAATCGTTTCCGTGCTCTCGCGACGAAAGCCGCCGAGCAACACGGGTCTGCTTCCCGATTCGTTTCAGGGCAACGGCGTTCCAACGGTCCCGCTCGTGGAGCCGGACCTCGAAGAGCTGTTCCCGGCAGCCCATGTAAATGTCGAAGGCACGCAGCGCCATGGCGTCGAGCCGGCGCTCCAGCCGCAGCAGTTCGGCGGAGTCCGGCACGTCGGCGTCCCCATCCAGGGTCTCGCGGAGGACGCCCTTGAGGAGGAAAACGAAGCCGACCGCCTCGGAGGGGGAGAGGTCCTGCACGCTCCGGATACGGAGGATCCGGTCCAGGGCCTCGTCAACGGCCTCGCCGGTGGTCTCGTCCCAGAGCGCCCCCACCAGCACGGCCGCCGCCTCGCGGACGGCGTGGCCGACCGGGTTGGCGAATCGGTCCCGCTCTCCCGCCAGGAACCGGGCCGTCTCCGGCGGGTAGGTGGCGAAGATCCTCTCGATCCAGCGCTCCGAAACGGTCCCGGCCAGCTCCGATGGGTGCGCGCTTCGTAACATGCCCCCTCCCCGCCGGAAGCGGTGCAACGGCCGTGCCAGATGGGGGGGTGGGAATGTGGTGGAGATTGACGGACAAGTGGTGGAAGATGAGTTACTTACCAAGCACGACCTATTCCTGGAAACATCGCAGATGTTACGTTTGGGTAACGTTCGTCACACGGGAGCGTCTGGCTCCACGGACACCGGCGGGAGTGGGGCACACCGGGCGGCACGTCGAGCGAGCGAATCGAGAAAACGCCGCCGGGTGCGCTGCATGGTCCCTTGAAGCAGAAGACCCATGAATGATCCGGGCCAGATTCATCTGCCGGGTACCCTCCTGCCCTTCGAAGTTCCGTTCCTCACGGTGAATCCGGAATCCCGGTGCGCCTTGACTCCGGGGGCGCGGGGGGAATAATCGGGGAGCTGGCTGCGGCGCGTCTGCGGGCCGGCGGAGGAGGTCTCCATGACGGTCAGGTTGGACGGCAGCTCGCTCACCATCGAGAGCATCGAGGCGGTGGCTCGCAGGGGCGAGGAGGTGGCGCTCGATCTGGACGCTCTGGAACGGATTCGCCGGTGCCGGGCGTTTCTGGAGCAGCGGATCGCCTCGCACGAGATCATGTACGGCGTCAACACGGGCATCGGCGAGTTCTCGGAGGTGGTGCTCTCCGACGAGCAGCTCCGCCAGTTCCAGAAGTACCTGATCTACAACCACTCCGCCGGGATCGGTGATCCCGTGCCGGAGGACCAGGTGCGGGCCGCCATGTTGCTGCGGGCCAACGTCCACGCTCACGGCCACTCGGGCTGCCGCCCCGAGATCACCCTGACCCTCATCGAGATGCTCAACCGAGGCGTCACGCCGCACGTCTGCGCCAAGGGTTCCGTGGGGGCGTGCGGCGACCTCGCCCCCATGAGCCAGATCGCCCTCCTGATGATGGGCGAGGGGCAGGCGTACTACCGGGGGGAGCTGCTGCCCGGTAACGTCGCCCTCCAGCGGGCGGGCATCCCCGTGCCGGGGCTGGAGGCCCGCGACGGGCTGGCCACCATCAACGGCTCCAACCTGATCACCGCCATCGGTGCCCTGACGGTGTACGACGCCGAGCGGTGGCTCAAGCAGGCGGAGATCGCGGCCGCCATGACGTTGGAGGCGCTCAAGGCCAACATGAAGCCGTACGACACCCGCCTCCACGAGCTGAGGGGTTTCCCCGGGGCCATCACCTCGGCGGGCAACATCCGCCGGATCGTGGAGGGGTCGCAGCTGCTTTCCGGCAAGGAGAAGGTCCGGGTGCAGGACGCCTATTCCATGCGCTCCACGCCCCAGGTGCTGGGCGCCGCCCGGGACCAGCTCCGGTGGACCCGTCAGCAGATCGAGATCGAGGCCAACGGTGTCGGGGATAATCCAATCTTCCTCCCGGAGGACGGGGTTGTGCTGACGGGCGCCAACTTTCAGGGCACCCCCGTCAGCCTCCCCCTGGACACACTGGGCGGCGCCATCACCATGGTGTGCACCATCTCCGAGCGGCGGCTCAACCGGCTGACGAACCCGGCGCTCTCGGCGGGGTTGCCCCCCTTCCTGACTCGCGGGGCCGGCATGTTCTCCGGCCTGATGCTCAGCCAGTACACGGCCGACATGCAGATCGTGGAGCAGAAGATCCTGTCCACCCCGGCGTTCTTCCAGTCGATTCCCGCCGCCGCGGACCAGGAGGACTTCGTGTCCATGGGGATGAACTCCGCGCTCAAGACCCGCCAGATTCTCGACATCGCCGCGGGTGTGCTCGGCATCGAGCTGATGGCGGCCGCCCAGGCGCTGGACTTCCGCGATTTCACCCCCGGCAAGGGCACCCGCGCCGCCCACGCCGCCGTCCGGCGCCGCGTTGATCACCTGGACGAGGACCGCCCCCTTTACCGAGACCACAATGCCATGATGGAGGCGGTGGCCAGCCTGGAGATCCTGGAGGCAGTGGAGTCCGAGATCGGCGAGCTGGCAGCGTACTGACCTTCCCCTCGCTTGTCCTGCTCCCCTGGGAAGTTGGATCACCGAATGAGACAGGGGCCTGACGAGGAGAGCCCTCGGTGGGGGAGACGGCGCCGGGCACCTTCAGGTGGTACCTTCGGACCTGCGGGCTTGAGTTGGGCGCCTGTCGGGTTCTGATCAGGCCGAGGGGAGGGAGGGTGAACAGGATCCTCCTTTCACCTTGCGCGCATCACCCTTCACATCCCATTCCCCACCTTCCCCCTCCTGACGACATGGGCTGCTCCAGCACCGGCAAGGAGGATGAAGATCATCGTTTCTTGCCTGAACATCGTGGGGATTGCAGCCTGAACCACCGGCCCTGGATGCCCGTCCGCACCAATATCGACATCGGACCGCCGGCGCGCCGGGTGCTGGACCCGGTGCGCCGACGAGCTCGAAGGCGTCTCACGAGAGGCGTGTCAGACGCAGCCGGTGGGCTTGGGCAGACCGGCGACCTTGCAGGCGCCCTTGGCGGGGCCCGAGGGGAAGAGGTCGTAGATCTCCTTGAGCTTGAAACCCGTCTCCTTGCAGAGCTTCCGGATCATGGGAGCGACGCCGAACTGGAGGTAGTACTCCCGCAGGTAGTTGACGACCTTCCAGTGGTCCTCGGTCAGCTCGTCCACACCCTCGGTGGTGGCCAGGGCCCTGGCGACCGCCTCATTCCACGCATCGGGCTCCTGCATGAAGCCGTCCTCATCGACCTCGATCTTGATGTCGCCATGTTCAAAGGTTGGCATCTTCTAACCTCCTTGGTTTCCGGGATTGAGATCCCGTTGGTTGCTGTTCTCCCGGCCCGGTGAAGCGGCGCCACGGGCCTTCTTCTCCATCTCCCGCAGGAATTCGGGCGCCGGTCTGTACCCCAGACGGAGCGCCCGCTCCAGGTACCGGCGGGCCTTTTCCAC
This sequence comes from uncultured Thermoanaerobaculia bacterium, assembly GCA_964641295.1. GTDB lineage: Bacteria > Acidobacteriota > Thermoanaerobaculia > Thermoanaerobaculales > Sulfomarinibacteraceae > JAADFK01. The sequence continues at coordinate 15,706 of CAZXNA010000035.1, read as the reverse complement.
CTGGTCCGTGGCCAGCAGCCCGACGGCCAGGAAGTAGTTGGCCGCCGGATGCTCGGGGTCCAGCTCGAGGGCACGCTCGTTGCAGCGGACCACAGCCTCGGCATCGCCGAGGTAGAGGTGAGCCTGTCCCATGTCGAAGTGGACCTTGGCCAGGTTGGGGTCGAGCTCGGCGGCCTTCCGGCTGGCCTCGAGACTCTCCTGGAAACGCCACTGGTGAAGCAACACTCCGGCCAGGTTGACCCAGGCCTCGAGGAAGCCGGGATCGAGCTCGACGGCCCGCTGGTAGGCCCGCTCGGCCGAGGTCATCTTTCCGGCCCGTGTGTAGGCGAGCCCCAGGTTGAAGTGGGCGGGTGCCGAATCCGGGGCGGCGTCGATACGCTGCTGCCAGTGCTCGATTCGTTCCCTCGAGGTCTGCGGGGTCGTCATTCCTCCTCCTTCATCGTTCATTCTGGTGCTGGCCTTTCGTTCCCGTGGTGGGGTTGACGCCGGCCCCGGCGCCGCCGAGGGCACCGGGCATGCGCAGGGGATCCCGGCTGGTCCGTGCCCGACGTGCCAGTTCGGTGAACCGCGGCGCCCAGCTCCGGAGGCCCAGGGCGTGGACGTGCAGGTACGACGCCCACAGATTGTCCTTGACGATGCCATCCCGTCCTTGCCCCAGACCCTGGCCGCGCTCCAGTCGCAAAACGGTGTTCTCCAGATCGGAGCCGGAGATGGGGCGCGAATAGTGGAATTCGTGGCCCCGGATCGCCGTTCCCGGCTCGAGGAATGGATTGTCTCCGTCAACCGTGGCCACCACGTACCCGTGACCTTGGGGCCAGGGCGTCTGTTCGATTTCGAGGTCGAGGACGCCGGCCATGGGGTAGGGATGACCCTGGACGCGGAGCTCCCGGGCGAGGAACATCAGGCCACCGCACTCGGCCCAGATGGGCAGGCCGTCCCGGGCCGCCACAAAGATCTCCCGGCGAAGGGAGGCGTTGTCCGCCAGGGCGCCCGCGTGGACCTCGGGGAAGCCGCCGCCGAAGTACACGGCGTCGACGGAGGGCAGGTGGCTCTCGGTGCGGGGAGAGAAGTCCACCAGGATGGCGCCGCACGCCTCCAGGGCCTCCAGGTTGGCGGGGTAGTAGAAGTTGAAGGCGCGTCCCCGGGCCACGCCGATTCGCACGGGGGAACGCCGCCGTTCGGCGGGAATCTCGGGGAGCTCTATGGCTCGGGCCGTGGCCGCCACGGCCAGGAGACGGTCCAGGTCCACGTGGCCGGAGACGACCCTGCCGGCGGTCTCCAGGGCGCGCTCCAGGCTGGGGTGCTCCCGGGTTGTCACCAGGCCCAGGTGGCGGCCGGGCAGGGGATCGGGCTCCGTGAGCCGGGGGACCGCCCCGAGGACCTCGACGTCCAGGCGATCCTCGATGACCTTGCGGATCAGCGCCTCCTGGCGGGAGGTGGCCACCCGGTTGAGGATCACACCCTTGATGGGAAGCTCGGGATCGAACTCCCGGCAACCGAGGACCTGGGCCGCGATGGTGCGGGTGGTCTTGGTGACGTCGACCACCAGAACCACCGGCGCATCGAGTATCTTGGCCAGCTCGGCAGAAGAGTGACTGCCTTCGGCGTCCAACCCGTCGTAGAGGCCCCGGTTGCCCTCGATGAGGACGAGGTCGGCACCGGCGGAGCGGGCCAGCGATGTGCCGAGGGCTGGCGGGTCCATCATGAAGGTGTCCAAGGTCCGGCCCGGCCGGCCGGACGCCGCGCCGAGCCACCCCGCATCGATGTAGTCCGGACCCTTTTTGTAGGGCGCCACCTGAAGGCCACGCCCCGCCAGGGCGCGGCAGAGGCCGATGGCCAGGAGGGTCTTGCCGCTGTCACCGGAGAGTCCGGCGACCATCAGGCGGGGCGTTTCAAGCCGCATGTTTCACCTTCAGACGCCGTCAATGTACCCGCAGGGGCACTCCTCCCAGCATTTCTTGCAGCCGTCGCAAGTCTCCAGGTGGACGTGAAAGTAGTGTCCGAGAACCGGCTCCGGTACCTTCTTGAAGCAGTTGTTCTGGCAGAACATCCAGCACTTCTCGCAGTCGAAGCAGAGGCCGCAGGAGAGGCAACGGGCCGCCTCGGCGAGGGCCTGCTCGGGTGTGATGCCCAGGTCGACCTCGTCGAAGGGGTGGGCCAGGCGTTCCTCCGGCGAGAGGATCCGGCGCCGGGCCGGCTCGGCCGGCTCGTAGTGATCGAACTTGATCCGCTCGAGACCGATGGGGGGACGGGAGTCCTCCTCGGGCAGGGCCGTGCCGCGCAATGCGGCGTGGATGGAGAGGGCCGCACGGCGGCCCTGGCCGATGGAGATGGTCGCCAGGCCGAGGCCCAGGGTGTCGCCCCCGGCCCAGATGCCCTCGACGGAGGTTCGGCCCCACTCGTCGGTTTCGAGCCAGGACCCTTCGCCGGGAAGGCGGCTGCCGAGGGATTCCCAGTCGGGCTGTTGGCTGACGGCCATGATCACGGCGTCGCAGGCCATCTCGAAGGTGTCTCCTTCGATGGGGACGGGCCGCCGGCGCCCGGAGGCGTCGGGCTCGCCGAGCTCCATGCGCTGGACGATCATTCCCGTGACCTTGCCGTCGCCGTTCCGGAGGATCTTGATGGGTGCCGCCAGGAACTTGATGTCGATACCTTCCTCCAGGGCCTCGTCGATCTCCCGCTCGATGGCCGGCATCTCGGCCCGGGTCCGGCGATAGAGGATGGTCACCTCGGCGCCCATGCGGCGGGACACGGCGGCGGAGTCCGCGGTCAGCCGCTTGGAAACCCGGGCGGCATCGACGGCCGTGTCGCCGCCGCCGATGACGACCACGTGCTCGCCGAGATCCACCGGCTTGCCCGTGTTGGCCTGGCGCAGGAACCAGGTGCCGGTATAGACCCCGGGACCGTCCTCTCCGGGGATGCCCATGGTGCGGCCGCGGTGGGCTCCGATGGCCAGGTAGACGGCGTCGAACTGCGAGCGCAGCTCGTCAAGGGTGACGTTTCTGCCGATGGCGGTCTCGCAGCGGAGCTCGACGCCCAGGTCGAGGATCCGCTGGATCTCGGCGTCGAGCACCTCGCGGGGGAGGCGGTAGATGGGAATGCCGTAGCGCAGCATCCCGCCGGGTTTGGGCAGCGACTCGAAGACGGTGACGCCGTAGCCGCGGCGGGCCAGCTGGTAGGCCACGGACAGTCCCGAGGGGCCGGCGCCGATGACCGCCACCTTCTCGGGGAAGGGACCGCCGTCGTCGACGGTGGGAAGGGCGAGGCCCCGGTGGATGCCCCAGTCGCCGATGGCCCGTTCGACGGAGTTGATGGCCACGGCGCCTTCTTTCTCCTTGCGGTTGCAGTGCTCCTCGCAGGGGTGAGGACAGACCCGTCCCATGGTGGCGGGGAAGGGGTTGGTCTCCACCTCGATCTTCCAGGCGGCGTCCCAGGCCTCCTCGACGGTCATGCCGGTCTTTTCCCGCTCGGCCAGAACCTTGAGCCACCCCCGGATGTCGTTACCCGAGGGGCAGTGGCCCAGGCAGGGCGGCAGCTTCTCCACCAGCTGCGGCCGCAGTGGCGAGATCTCACTGCCGCCACCGCCCCCGCCGCTGAACTTGGCCTTGAGAGGCTTCTTCTTGGTTTTCTTGAGCAGGCCCATGGTGCTCCCCTTTCCTGCTCCGTTCTTCTGTTCAGGCGTAGGGATAGAGATGCTTCTTGAACTCCTCCAGCTGACCCAGGATGTGGTCGTGTTTCTCCTCATCGATGATCAGGTACTCGAGGAGGGCCCTCTGGACAAAGAAACGGCATTCCTTCTTGAGCTTCTTGGCGATCTCGATGGTCTCTCGCTCGACCTCGTCGTGGGCGGCCAGGGCATCCCAGATCTCCGCCAGGTCCTCGGGTGTCAGCTGGACCGGCGTGGTCGTCAGGCTGTCGATGATGAACTGCAGGACACGGTGGTGCTGTACCGAATCGTTGCGGATGATCTCCAGGATCTGGCGGATCAACCCGTTGTCCGTCTTCTCCATCAGCTCGGCGGTTGTTTCGATGGCCTGACGCTCCAGCTTCTGCCAGTGGCGCAGGGTGTTCACGGTCCGCTTGATCCGTTCCGGTCCTTTGGCGTGATTCATAACATCCTCCTCATTGGCTGGGAGCGCGGCCGGGGCCAGGGCCGGGGGCGCCCGGCCCCCGCGCAAGCCGGACCTCAGCCACCCTTCTCCTCCTGGGGAAGGGTGATGTAACTGCCACCGAAATAGCTGTAGATACACCGGCCGGAGTCGATCAGTTGACGGATGGCCTGCTTGCAGAGCTTCTTGTCGACGGCGTCCTCACCGAACTTCTCGATCATGGCCTTGGTCAGGTCCATGGCCTTGAGGTTCTTCTTGCCGTAGGTTGCCGTGACGAGCTCGAACATGGCCTCGGCGACCTGGTCCACGGTGACTGTGCTCATGATCCCTCCTAATGGCGGAGCTGGCTGGTCCGGTAGTAGGTCTCGCCGGCATGCTTGAAGTCGTCGATGTGGTACTTGGTGAAGGGAATGCCGGTGAGCTTGAAGAACCGCGGCCACCCGATCCGCTCGATCCATTCGCCCATCCGCTCGTGTTTCCGCGCGTTCTGGGCGTAGATGTTGACGATGTTGACCACGGCCTCGACCACCTCGGGCCAACGCGGCGGATTGTTGGGGAGGAAGGGGATGGCCAGCTTGGAGAACTTGGGCGCCGAGCGGGCGTTGGAAACCTTGCCGCCGACCCAGATGGACAGGCCGTCGTTTTCGGCGTCGTTGATCTGCATGGCCGGGCAGACCGTGTAACAGTTGCCGCAGTACATGCACTGGTCCTCCTCGACCTCCACGGACTGGTGGCCTTCCACGGTGGCCGGACGGATGGCTCCCGTCGGGCACGAGGACACCAGGGTGGGGATCTCGCAGACCTTGGGCAGGCTCGTGTGGTCGATGGTCGGGGGCGTGCGGTGGATGCCGAGGACGGCGATGTCCGAGCAGTGGACCGCGCCGCACATGTTGAGGCAGCAGGCGAAGGCGATCCGGAGCTTGGCCGGGAGGTCCATGTTGACGAAATGGGGGTAGAGCTCGTCCATGATGGACTTGACGACCCCCGAAGCATCGCTGGCCGCCGAGTGGCAGTGGACCCAGCCCTGGGTGTGGACGATGGAGGAGATGGAATTCCCGGTGCCGCCGACGGGGAATCCCAGCTCGTGGAGGTCCTTCTTGAGGGGCGCGATGTTCCCTTCGTCCGTCAGAAGGAACTCGACGTTGTGGCGGCTGGTCCATCGCAGGTAGCCGCCGCAGTACTTGTCGGCGAGATCCGCGAAGGCGCGGATGGTCTTGACGGAGAGCAGACGGGGCGTTCCGGCGCGTACGGTGTACAGCCGGTCGCCCGACTCCGCCACGTGAACCATGACCCCCGGCTCGGGGATCTCGTGATACTTCCACTTGCCGTAATTGGCCTTGATGATCGGCGGCAGGAACTGCCGGTAATCCGGGGGACCGATATCGGTCTTTCGTTCAGCAACGGCCATGGTGACCTCCTCTTCCTATTCCTCGTCCTCGTCTTCTTCGACCTCTTCCTCGAAGAAGATGTAGGGGTTGGTCCTCGGATGGGCGATCATCTCGGGGACCGGGTCCAGGCCGATGGCCTCGAGGAAGTTGCCCAGACCGATCCTTTGGATGAACTCGCCGACGCGCTCGCGGTTCTTGCCGTACTCGCCCCAGACGTCCCAGATGGCCTCGGCCAGCTCCTTGATGTCCTCGAAGGGCGGTTCCATCTTGATGAAGGGCACGAAGACAGAGGACAGGAGGGCGCCGCCGACGATGGGCGCCTTGGCGCCGATGAGGATGGTCGCTCCGCGGTCCTTGCCCGGGGCCAGGGCCTTGGGCATGACGTTAATGCAGTGCATGCACTTGACGCACTCGGAGTTGTCGATGCGGAGGGTTTCACCGTCCCACGCCATGCATTGGGTCGGGCAGAGCTGGCAGATTTCGTTTTCGATGTCGGTGCCGGCGGCGGCGTAGGCGCGGACCTGCTCCTGATCGATCTGGATGTTGTCCCGCCAGGTGCCGATGATCGACATGTCGGAGCGGGCGATGGCAGCGACGCAGTCGTTGGGACAGCCGGAGAACTTGAACTTGAACTTGTAGGGGAACATGGGCCGGTGCAACTCGTCCTGATAGGTGTGGGTGATGTCGTTGCAGGCGGCCAGGGTGTCGTAGCAGGCCCACTCACAGCGTGCCGGACCGACGCAGGCGCTGGGGGTCCGGACGTCCGAGCCGGAACCGCCGAGGTCGAAGCCGTTGGCCGTCAGCTCGGCGAAGGTCGGCTCGATCTCCTCGGTGGTCGAACCGAGGAAGATGATGTCCCCCGTGGACCCGTGCATGTTGGTCAGACCGGAGCCGTGACGTTCCCAGATGTCGCAGAGGGTCCTCAGGGCGTCGGAAGTGTAGAACCAGCCGGAGGGCATGTTGACCCGGTAGGTATGGAAGGCCGCCACCTCGGGGAACTCTTCCGGCAGGTCGGAGTACCTGCCGATGACGCCGCCTCCGTACCCCATGACACCGACCAACCCTCCGTGTTTCCAGTGACCGATCCTCTCCTCGTAGGATCGCTCGAGCTGCCCGAGCAGGTCGTGGACCATGGGATTCTCCGCGTTCTTCTTGATCTCGCGGACGAAGCTGGGCCACGGACCGCTTTCGAGCTCGTCGAGCAAGGGCGTGTTGAGCTCTTTCTCAGCCATGTTTTCTCCTTTCTCGTGGTTTGACAAAGCTCGAGGAGGAATCCGCCCCGGCTTCCCTCCGGAGGGGACGGTGGGGCCGCTTCGATCCGGGCCGGATCCAGCGGGCTGCGGGGGCGGTGTCCTCGAGTGCTCTCATTCGCCGTTCCGCCGCATTGTTCTGCAACGGACGTGCCACGGAAGGGGAGGGTGGGACCGAACCCAAGGGAGGAAACGTCAATGGCTTACGATGAATCGGACCCCGGGCCTGCGTTTCGTTTGGGGCCGCATGTTACGGAGTCGTAACGGCTGGTTTTTCCTGTGCCTTCCGTGAGGCGAGCAACACCTCCCGCCCGCTGGGCTGGGGGTTGCTGTGGCAAGTGGCACAGCGGAAGAGATCGGGCCTCTTCAAGGTGGGGTTGGTCGCCTCGCGGCGATGACACGCGATGCACAGTGTGTGCATGGCCTTGCGGTAGCCGGGGGCCGACACGGTCTTGAACTCCGTGACGATCTCATTGGCGGCCATCATGTCCCTGGAGTGGCAGGTGGAGCACGGCTTGACTGTGGCGGCGGAGCGCCCGCAGCCGGCCGGGTGACACCGATCGCAGGAGCTGTTGCCGTCCAGCAGCTCGACATGGCGCACGTGATGGAAGATGTTGGTGGGTAGGTACATGTCCCGGTGGCACTCACTGCAGGGGGTGGCCGTGTCGCCGGGCTTGTTGAGGTGATGGCAGACGCCGCACTTCGTTTCGCCGATCCGCTTGATGTGGTCGGCGTGGGGGAACCGGACGGTTCCCTGGGGAAAACCGAGCATGAGGAAGTCGTTGGCACCGGGTGTTTTCCCGGTGGAAACGGTGTTCGCCAGGGGATTGCCCCGCGCCCGCTCGACGGGCGTCGCCTCGACGCGCGGCGACCATGCCGTGAGGGTCAGCCCCAGGATGAAGGCCACGACGAAAAGCAGGGAGTAGACGCGGCGGGAGGCGAAGGCGGCGTTGCCGAGCCAGCCTCGCGACAGACGATCGAAGGAGGGCAGAACGAAGAGCTGGAGCCGGCGCCAGCGCTCCTCCTCCTCCAGGAGGTCCTTCTCCACGGGGAAACGCTCCTGGATGAAGAAGTAGATCAGCGCGAAACCGGCGACGATGCCCAGGCTGACGGTCCACTCGGTCCAGCTGGGGAAGTAACGGGTGCCGGTGGCGGCGATTTGGGCCAGCCCCGACGTGTCGATCCTGTTGAGGACCAGACCCATGACGCAGAGGGAGGAGGCGATGAACACCCCCGTGTGGCTCCTGCGGACGGCGGGAATGGCGAAGAGGATCATGGGGACGATCACGCTGATCATCATCTCGAAGATGAAGAGGTTGCTCTCGAAGCTGCCCTCGAAGATCAACCCCAGCTTGCCCTGATGGGCCAGGTCACCCAGCTTGAAGAGGAGGTAGAAGGCCAGCCCCCAGGCGGCGAACCGGCCGAGGCCGCTGAGGACGTGGGGATGGGTCGGCCGCTCGTAGAGCCACGCGGTGATGCTGCACTCGAAGATGACCATGGCGAGGCCCAGGCAGATGGCCGAAACGAAGAAGAGCTCGGGGAGCTGCGGCGTGTACCAGAGGGGGTGGAGGCGGAAGGGCATGATCAGCATGAGGGTGCCCAGGGAGGACTGGTGCAGGGTGGAGAGGGAGATCCCGGCGATGATGATGGGGAGCTGGAGCCTGAGCAGGGCGCGGTAGGTCCGCTGAAAGCGGGTCCGCTCGAGGAAGACCGGGCTGAACTCCAGAATCAGGACGGTCAGGTAGAGCATGACGCACCAGGCCACCTCGAAGAGGGGCGATCTGGGATTCCAGTGGATGATGGGGCTCCACAGGTGCCAGGGAAGCCCCAGGTCGTAGAGCAGGCCGACGACCACGGCCGCGTAACCCAGCATGGCCGAGAGGATGGCGGGCCGGGCCACGGGGTGGTAACGCTCGCGGTGGAAGATGTGGACGATGGCGGCGACGACGAAGCCACCGGCCGCCAGGGCCACCCCACCCATAACGTCAAAGCCGACCCAGAGCCCCCACGGGGTCACGTCGGAGAGGACCGTGGTCGCTCCGAGGCCGCGGGTGAAGCGGACCAGCGTGACGGCCGCCGCCAGGCCCGTGATGGTCCAGAGAATCCCTTTGAAAACCTGGATCCGCCTACTCATGGGACTCGCCCTCCCCGTGGTCGGCGTCAGGCCTCTCCGGCGGCCCTTCGCCCTCCCGCTCGAGGCGCATCCGCCGGTCCACCACCCACCAGACACCCGTCATCAGGGCGCCCATGCCCACGAACTCGAAGGGAACCTTGCGGAGGGCTTCCCAGGTTCTCCAGGGCAGGGGATGGGTGCCCAGCTGTTCGGGGTCCTCCCAGGCCAGGAAGGAGAGATCGACGTTGGAGATGTAGAGGACCGAGGTGCCGCCCACCTCGTGCTCTCCCCAGATGTGCTGGATGTACTTTTCGGGCTCGGCCGCCAGCCGGCGTCGCGCCTCGGCCAGCAGCTCTTCGCGGGAGCCGAAGATCGTCGCCTCCTTGGGACAGGCTGCAACGCAGGCGGGCTTGTCGATCTTGCCGCTCTTGAGGTTGTCATAGCAGAGGATGCACTTGCGGACCGAGGGGTTGATCCGGTTCCACTGGTAGTGGGGGATTCCGTATGGGCAGGCCATCATGCAGTAGCGGCAGCCCAGGCAACGGGACTTGTCGTACACCACCGGCCCTTCCGGCGTCGTCTGGAGAGCGCCCACGGGGCAGACGGAGACGCAGGCGGGGTCCAGACAGTGGCGGCACTGCTTGCGGACGTTGACGCCACGGGCCTTCCGGATGATGCTGGTCCAGCGGGTCTCCGAGAGCCCATCGGCGGAATGTCCCATCCTGGGCGGCGGGTCCTCGGCGGGGAGGCCGTTGATCTTCTTGCAGGCGGCGACGCACTCCTCGCACCCGATGCACTTGGTCACATCGTTGAGAATGGCGGGATGCTCGATCATACGCCCTCCTCGCTCCGGCCCAAGGTGGTCCGGACATGCTCACCGGAGCCGGGCGGAAAGCGCCAGCCCAGCTCCGTGGACGTCTGGCTGACCCAGAACAGGACCATGTGCACGAGCTTGGAGAAAGGAACGAGGATCAGCAGCAGCTCTGCCGAGAGGAGGTGGAAGAGGTAGACCAGCTGGGCGTCAAAGGGGCTCCATGCGGGGTGGGCCGTCAGGAAGCCCGTGGCACAGGGGACGGCGCAGAGAATGGGGAGCAGCCAGTCCTGCAGGTGGCTCAACTCCCGGGAGGCCCGGTTCCACGCCCGGCCCACCAGGAGGCCCATGGCCGCCACGATGGTGGCGAGGGTCAGCCAGTCGGCGAGGGCCGGCGGCAGGGTCCACCACCCGATGCCGAGGCTTTCCCGCCAGATGGCCACGTGGCCGGCGAGGAAGAGGGGCACGCCGATGATGCCCACGTGGAAGACGAAGGAGGTGAGGTTGTAGGCGGCGCGCTCCCGGCGGCGGAGGTAGCGCCAGGGCAGAAGCCACTCCAGGTTCCTGCGAAGGGCAAGCCGCCACGGTATCACCTGGTCTCCGGCCCGGCTGAAGGCCCAGCCGATCTCCCAGACCTGGAGGGCCACCTGGCGCAGCAGACCGACGGCCATGGCCAGGAGGGATAGCTTGAGCAGTGGCCCCCGGGCGAACGCGATCCAGCTCTCCAGCATGCCTGCCTCCCTCAGTCCAGCTCGATGGCCTTGTAGAGCAGATCGTGGAGGCCGACGACCTCGACCTCGGCGAGCCCGTTGTCCTCGCAGACCTCGCGAAGCTGTTTCTTGCAGTTGGCGCAGGGGGCCACCAGGTAGTGGGCCCCCGTGGCCCGGATCTGCTCCGCCTTCTTGACGCCCGTGACGCCGGTCCGGTAAGGCCGGACCTCGTCGATGGAAACCGTCCCGCCCCCGCCCCCGCAACAGAGGTTCCACACGCCGTGGGGCTCCATCTCGACGAAATCGGCGCAGATGGCCCTGAGGAGCTGGCGTGGCTTCTCGATGATCCAGCCGGTCCTGGCGATGTTGCAGGGGTCGTGATAGGTGACGCGCTCGGTGATGGCCCCGGGCCGCAAGCGGATCCTGCCTTCTTTCCAGGCCTTCCACGTGTACTCCATGATGTTGACCACCTCGGGAGCCCTCCTCCCGCCGCCGAAGGTCTTCATGAAGGCCTTGGCGGACCGGGAGGCATGCCCGCATTCACCGATCAGGATCTTCTTCGCGTTGAGGCGGTGGAGCTGCGCCAACTCCTCCTTGAGGCAGCGCTCGAGGATCCAGTCGCTGTAGAAAAGCCCGTAATTGATTCCGTCGAGGAACTCGCTGGAGATGGTCCAGGCATCGGCGTCCCCTGCCGCGTGGAAGACCGTCGCAATCCCCATGAGCGTCTCCGCCTCCATCAGGTAGTCGGAAACCGGCGCGAAGAGGATGTACTCGGCCCCCTCTCGGTCCACGGGAAACTTGACATCGACCCCCTTGTCGTCGTGGATCTCCTCCTCGAGGAACTCCAGGGTGTCCTTGATGGCGGCCCAGGGGATGGCCGAGGTGTTGCGAGTCGCGCCCTCGAGCTGCTCGCGTGTGGAGATCACCAGGGCCCGTGGTACCAGACCGATCTCCGAGAGGACGTAACGCGCCAGGTGGGTCACGAGACCGTGGTCGATGCCAAGGGGGCACTCCAGGGAGCAGCGGCGGCACGCCGTGCAGTGGTAGTAGGTCTCGGCCATCTCCAGGATCAGGTCGTCGGTCAGGTAGGGCGTGGAGCGAAGGTGCTCCTCGACCACCCCCCGCAGGGTGAAGTAGCGCCGGTAGACCTCCAGGAGCAGGTTGGAGCGGTAGCAGGGGACGTCCTTGGGATCGTGGGTGTGCTGGTAGATCTGGCAGGCGCAGGTGCAGTTGGCGCAGCGGGCGGGGATTCGCGCGTAGTTGTCGACGACCTGACGGTAGTTGGTGTGCTGCAGCACCGCGGCGAAGGCCTCCAGGAATCGCTTCGGGAGATCGTCGGCGACGCGGTCCTTCTCGATGATGTAGCTCAGCCGCTCCTGGATCTTCTCGGGCGTGACCTGCGGTGGTGCCAGGGTTGCCAGCACCTCCTTCGGGATTTCAGGAAGCGAAGCGGTGACCGTTTCCATACACGCCCTCCCCTCGGGAGTCTCGCGTCCTCGCGGGCTCTGCCGGCCGAGAACGAGCAACCGCCGTGCCATGCGGAATCCCGTGGAAGATCTTGAATCGACAACCTGTTGGCCCGCTTGCTCCAGCAAGCACACGAGCCCTTTGTTACCGGCACGTAACATGAGAAGTAACGGAGGGGGTTGACGGCGATCCGTGGGAGGATGGGGCCCGGTCGGGGGAATCGGGACGGCACGCCGGTGGAGCCGTCCGGGGATGCCGAAAAAAAAGGAGCGGGCCCCGTGGCCCGCTGGAAGAAGGAGGAGGTATGTTGCGTGTTGCCGGTGTCGTTGCCCGGCACCCTTTTCAATAAGCAACTACCGTGCCAATATTCCCAAGAGGAGAAAGAATGTCGTCGAAATCGCTCCGCGAGCTTCAGAACGAACTCCGGGAGATCCAAAAGGATGTCGCCGTGGAGATCCACGAGCGGATCGATCTGGCCTCCTGGAGCTCCATGCGGATCGGCGGAACCGGCGACCTTCTCATCCGTTGTAACAACGAAGCTGCCGTGGGAGAGATACTTGCGGTGTTCCGGCGGGTTGACGCCTCCTACTTCGTCCTCGGTGCCGGGACCAACGTTGTCTTCCCCGATGGGGGTCTCCGGATCCCCGTGCTCTCCATGGGGGGCACCTTGTCCTCCTGGGAGATCGACCTGGACGGCGTGGTGGCCGGGGCCAGTGCCAACCTGACACAGGTCTGCCGCGCCGTGGCACGGGCGGGCCTCGGTGGGATGGAGGGCCTGTTCGGGATTCCCGGCAGTGTCGGGGGGGCCGTCGTCATGAACGCCGGCGCCTACGGGGTCGAGATCTTCGACATCCTCGACTGGGTGGAGGTCGTGCCGCCCGGCGGCCGGCCGGTCATCATCCCCGCCGATGCCATCGGGCATGGCTACCGCTGGAGCGAGCTCCGGCAGCGTGAGGATGTGGTCACCAGGGTGCGCCTCGGTCTGGAGCCGGGGGAGATCTCCTCCATCCTGACGAGGATCCGCGAGGTCAACGGCAAGCGGCGGGCCAAGCTGCCGTCGCGGCCGTCGGCGGGCTCCATCTTCAAGAACCCGCCCGGCGACCACGCCGGCCGGCTCCTGGAGGAGGCCGGCTGCAAGGGCCTTCGGCTCGGCGGGGCCCGGGTGACGGAGATCCACGCCAACGTCATCGTCGTCGACCGCGGGGCTACCGCCACCGAGGTCGTGGAACTGGCCCGGATCATGCGCCGCCGCGTTCGGGACCGCTTCGGCATCACTCTGGAGCCCGAGGTGCTCTTCCTCGACGAGATGGGAGAGCCCATCGACCTCGATGACGAGAAGGCGTAGGAGCTACACCGCGTCCATGTCAGCGCCGAGGGAGCGGAGGCGTTCGGAGAGGTTCTCGTAGCCGCGCTCGATCTGGTGGACGTTCTGGATGGTGCTCTCGCCCTCGGCGCAGAGGGCGGCGATGACGAGGGCCATGCCGGCGCGGATGTCGGGGCTGGACAGGGTCTGGCCGTAGAGCTGGGACGGTCCGATGACCACGGCCCGGTGGGGATCGCAGAGGACGATGTTGGCGCCCATGGCGATCAACCGGTCGACCCAGAAGAGGCGGCTTTCGAACATCTTCTCGTGGATCAGGATCGTGCCGCGGGCCTGGGTGGCCAGCACCAGGGCGATGGAGGTCAGGTCCGGCGGGAAGGCCGGCCAGGGTCCGTCGTCGATCTTGGGAATCGCTCCGTGGAGCCCTTCCTGGACCACCAGCTTCTGGCCTCCGGGGACGAGGATGTCCTCGCCGTTATCCTTCCAGACGATACCGAGCCGGCCCAGGGCGATCCGTGTCGCCCGGAGCAGGCGGGAGGGCTGAGCGTTCCGGATGAGGAGCTCACCGCCGGTGGCCACTGCCAGGCCGATGAAGCTCCCGACCTCGATGTGATCGGGACCGATGGTCGCCGTGGCGCCGTTGAGGCTCTTCCGGCCCTCCACGGTCAGCACGTTGGTGCCGATGCCGTCTACGGAGCCGCCCATTGCGTTGACCAGATGGCACAGCTCCTGGACGTGGGGTTCCGAGGCCGCGTTGCGGATGATGGTGGTGCCATGGGCCATGGACGCCGCCATGACGGTGTTCTCCGTGGCCATGACGCTCATCTCATGGAGGAAGATGTCGGCACCCCGGAGCCCGTTTGGAGCCGAGAGCTCGTAGCGGTTGGGTTGGATCTTCACGGTGGCCCCGAGATCCTCCAGGGCGTGCACGTGGGTGTCCAGGGGCCGCCGGCCGATACGGTCACCGCCGGGTCGTGGCAGGGCGGCGCGGCCCACGCGGGCCAGGAGTGGTCCGGCCAGGAGGAAGGACGCGCGGATCTCCCGGGCCAGGCGGTCTTCGGCCCTCCAGCCGCTGAGGTTTCGGGCCTCGATCCGGACCCTGCCGTCCGCGGGGGCCTCGACGGAGGCGCCCAGCCCCTCGATCAGGCCCAGCATGGCGTCGACGTCACGGATGGCGGGGAGGTTCTCGAGGACGACGGGCTCGTCCGTCAGGAGCGACGCCGCCAGCATGGGCAGCGCTGCGTTCTTGTTGCCCTGGGGTGTTACGGTTCCAGAGAGGGCGTTGCCCCCGCGGATCCTGTAGGCGCTGCAGGACGCCCGCTCCCCACTTCCGTCCGTCGTGTTCCCCGTGTTCCGAGCCATCTCCTGCCTCCGCTGCGACCATACCACCGATCGGCCGCCGCCTCATGTACACTGCGCCCGTGGCGCCGCGAATCGTCCTCCACGAGCTGCCCGGTGACAAGAGGGCCGGTGTGCTGGCCGGGCTCATCGAGACCCTCTTCCGGGAGGGCCGGCGGGTCATCGTCTGGGTCACCGACGAGGGGCGCCGCCAGATCCTCGACGACTACCTCTGGACCTTCCGGCAGCTCTCCTTCGTTCCCCACCGGATCTGGACCCCAGGAATGGAATCTCCGGTCGAACCGGTCGTACTGGTGGGTGAGGCGGTCAACCCCATCGCGGCGGAGGTCCTCGTCGTGGGCGACGAGCTTCCCCCCATGGACTGGGCGGCGGAGTTCAAGGAGGTCCACGACCTGATACCTCCCGGCGCGGCCGGAGAGGCGAGGAGCGAGGCCTGGCGCGACACGGGGTGGCCCACCGCCTGAAGGAGGTTTTCATGTCCCTGTTGGGGAACATTCTGTGGTTGATCTTCGGCGGCCTGCTGAGCGGCCTGGGCTACATCCTCGGGGGTGTGCTGCTCTGCATCACCATCATCGGGATTCCCTTCGGATTGCAGGCCATCCGGTTGGGCATTGCCACCTTCGCCCCCTTCGGCAAGACGGTGGTTCCCGCCGAGGGGGGCTACGGCCCCCTGAAGATCCTCTTCGACATCCTCTGGATCGTCCTGTTCGGATGGGAAATCGCCATCGCCCACCTGGTCCACGCCGGCATCCTGGCCGTCACGATCATCGGGATCCCCTTTGCTCTCCAGCACATCAAGCTGATCCCCGTCGCCCTCTTCCCCTTCGGTCACGAGCTGCGGTAGGCGCCGTCCCGGGTTCTCCGCGGCCCCGTACGGGATTGCCCCGCGGCCGTCTTCACCCCACCGCCGGACCATGAACGGCCCGAAGGTGATCATGCCGCGCTCACGCCTGCTCCTTGCCGGCCACACTCCCGAGCGCTGACGCTGCCCCCCCCGACGCTGCCCCTGCCGCTGACGCTGTTGCTGAAGCTGCCCCTGCCGGGATCACTTCCTGGGGTGGAGGAGCCTCCAGATCATGGCCCGGCCCTGGTCGAAGAGCTCGAGAGCTGCTGCGGCCTGGCAGGCATCGACGACGCCGGCACGGACGAGGAGGCGGAGGTGGGTATCCACCTCCCTG
>CAZXNA010000034.1:0-26852 GCA_964641295.1 uncultured Thermoanaerobaculia bacterium | reverse complement strand
CTGGCACCATCTTCACCACCAACAGCTCGACGCTGTTGCCCAGCGATATCGCCGATGCCAGCGGCCGCCCGGAGCGCTTCCTCGCCCTCCACTTCGCCAACCGGATCTGGGTCAACAACGTCGCCGAGATCATGAGGCATCCGGGCACGGACCCCGGGGTCTTCGACCGCGTCGTCCGGTTCGCCCGGGAGATCGGGATGGTGCCCATCCGCATCGAAAAGGAGCAGAACGGCTACGTTCTGAACACGCTGCTCGTTCCCCTGCTGGGCGCGGCCCTGACGCTCGTTGCCAATGGGATCGCGACCCCGGAGGACGTGGACAGGACCTGGATGATCGCCATGAAGGTGCCCATGGGTCCTTTCGGCACCCTCGACCTCATCGGCCTGAAGACGGCGTACACCATCACGGCCTACTGGGCCCAGAAAACAGGCGATCAGCAGTCCAAGAAGAACGCCGCCTTCCTCAAGGAGAACTACGTGGACCGCGGCAAGCTCGGCATCAGCACCGGCGAGGGGTTCTACTCCTACCCCGGGCCGGCGTTCAAACGGCCGGACTTCCTCGGTTGAGGCCGTGGGGCGGTCGGCGAACGACCGGCGTCACCGCTCGTCGAGCCGGTACCAGCCACGCTTCGAACCTGGCGCGTAGACCACGGCACCCCGCGTAAACAGCTGAACGGCAAGCTTCCCCCTGGCGACCCGGACCGCCGCGGTTTGTGGAGGGCCCAGCGCCTGAGCGAGCCCAGGCCGCGTCCGGACGAGCTTCGAAAGGCTTGCGCCTGTCGCGGGCACCACACCGGCAACAACATAGGTTGCGGCGGCTTGGGCTTCGCTCCGCACCACCACGGCGTCCCGGCAGCGCCGAAGTTCGAACCCGACGCCGAGCTCCCGGATCGGACCCGCCCGCCACAGCACGGGACCGGTGTCGGGTGGCTCCACCTTGAGCGAGGAGGCCCGGTTGTTGCGGATCTTCCGGCCCTTGAGACTCGGGCAGTCCTTGACGAAGGTTTCGCTCCTCCCGACGAAGCCTGGTTTCAGGAACAGGGTGACCCGCGCTCCGCCGACCACTTTGAGACTGGACGCCGCGTTGTCACCAAGTCTCGTGCCCCTGAGGTGTGGAACCTCGCCGACACCGAAGGTCTGCGAACGCCCCCTGTACCGCTTGCCGGCGTAGACGATGGCGGCCGGCGGTGGCCAGCTGGCCAGCCCGGAGACATCAACGGTGGCGTTCAGCACGCCGGTTCTGGGCACGCGCCCGGGTTCTCGCCCTGGCCTTACATGGTCTGCTGCGGGGCGGGCGCCGCGACGCGGCGAACCCGATGCGTTGGGCTCGACTTTCTTTTCCCGGGAAGGCGCCGGAGCCGTACCACCTTCGGGTGCCTCCCCGGTAGCGTTTTCGCCGACGTGGACGACCTTGACGGCGGATGCAACTCCATCCCGAGCTCCATGGCCCCTGACCAACAGCCAGCCTCCCGCGGCGAGGAGGACCATGAGGGCTGCAGCACCCGCGATCAGCGGCCACCGTGGTTTTGCCTGCGGCGCCGGGTGTGGTGCCTGAGGGGTTCGAGGCTGGTCAGGCAGATCGTCGTCCATCTCGATGAGATTCGGGGCCGGGGAGGAGGCCGCCTTGGTGTCGTGCTCGGGTGGGCTCGTGCCATCCGCGGCCTTTTCCGGCCCGGACGGATTCTCCTCCGCGTGGTCCGCCGGAAGGGGTGGCGGCACCACGGTGCTGGAGACCGGCTCTGATTCCACGGTGGGTGTGACCGTGGGGGTCACCACCGTGGCGTCGAGTCCTTCCCCGTCGGAGGAGTCTTCACCCGGCGGTGTCGGCACGGCGGTGGTGTGTCCGGGATCCACACCGGGGCTCTCCACGACCGGTGGGAGCACGATCGTTTCGTCGAGCTGGTTGGTTTTCTGCCCGGACCTCGATGGCTCGTCCCGGGCTGGAGCCGTGGCATCCCCATGGGGCGGGGGAGGGGAGCCTGGCACGGGCGGTGGAAGCGGGGCCGGTCCTTGGAGAGGTGGGGGAGTGGAGGTGGCGGGAGATGGTGCCTGCGGAACAGCTGGGGGCGTTGGGACGGCCTGGCCGGTGTGCCCGTGTTCCGGGAAAGGAGGTTCCGGCGCTGATCCTGGAGCCGATGGGATAGGGGGTGGGACTGGACCCACCGGAGACGTGGCTTTCCCGGAACTGTCCGGCAGATCCAGTCCCGGTAGCGGGGGCGGGCCCGCGGGAACCTCCAGGGGAGCACCGCACCGCACGCAGGACGTCAGGCCGTCCTCCAACTCCTTGCCACATTTCGGGCACCGCCGCATTCTCTCCTCCTCCCGGACTGTCTCGGTACGACGCTGTGGACCCTGGGGATGAACCGGATCTACCGGCCCTCGTTCCCAACATGACCCCACTGTACGCCACCGGACCCTGAAGCCTCCCGGCCGCTCGCCCTACACGGCTGGCCCGGCTTGTTCCCGGCCGACGGGAACCATGACGGAGAGCGGTTTCGGCCGGGCAGTCCTCAGCTCGTCCGTTCCCTCAGCCTCTTCTTGTCGAGCTTGCCGACGCTGGTCTTGGGGAGCTCCTGGACGATCAGTACCCGGTCCGGGACACCGTACCGTGGGATGACCCCTTTCTCGGCAGCCCGGGCCACGTGTTCCTTGACGGCGTCCTCGGTGACCTGGTCCTCCATGCCGGCAACGGGCACCACGAAGGCCGCCGGCCGCTCTCCCCACTTGGGGTCGGGCACGCCGATGACGGCCGCCTCGGCCACGGCCGGGTGGCTGACGATGATCTCCTCGAGATCCAGGGACGAGATCCACTCGCCACCGGTCTTGATGACATCCTTGAGCCGGTCGACGATCTTCAGGTAGCCCCGCTCGTCCTGGGTGGCGATGTCTCCGGTATGGAGGTACCCCCCGCGCCAGAGCTCCTCGGAGGCCTCGGGGTTCTTGAAGTACCCCTGCGTCAGCCACGGCGCACGTGCCACGATCTCGCCGCGGCTCTTGCCGTCGCGGGGAAGGTCGTTCATCTCGCTGTCCCACAGGCGGAGGTCCACCAGTGGAACCGGACGGCCGGTGGAGGTCCGAACCCGGATCTGCTCCTCCTCGGGCCAGTCGGCCATGTCGGCCGTCATGTAAGAAAGGGAGAGCAGGGGGCAGGATTCCGACATGCCGTAACCGGTGATCACGTCGATGCCCAGGTCCAGGGCGGCCTTGGCCAGACTGGTTGTCAGGGCCGCGCCGCCGATGATGACCTTCCAGCGGCTGAGGTCCAGCTGCTGGACCGCCGGGCTCGCCACGAGCATCTGGAGGATGGTGGGAACGCAGTGGGAGATGGTGATTCCCTCGGTGGCCAGGAGGCGGCCGATCATGGCCGGTTCGTAGCGGCCGGGGTAGACCTGCTTGACGCCCAGGAGGGTCATCATGTAGGGGACCCCCCAGGCGTGAACGTGGAACATGGGCGTCAGAGGCATGTACACGTCGGCGCTGTGGATCCGGCAATGGAGGGGAGAGGTCGACAGCCCGGCGATCAGGCCCAGGGTGTGGAGCACCAGCTGGCGGTGGCTGAAGTAGACCCCCTTGGGCAGTCCGGTCGTCCCCGTCGTGTAGAAGGTGGTGGCGCGGGTGTTCTCGTCGAAGTCCGGGAACTCGTACTGGGGGTCGGCGGCCGCCAGCAGCTCCTCGTACTCGCCCTCGAAGGGAACGGGGAGCTCCCCCGGTTTTTCGTCGTCCGTCATCAGCACCAGGTGCGAGACGGTGTCCAGGCGGCTTCTCAGGGCGGCCATCAGGGGCAGGAAGTCCGTGTGAACGAGGACCACCTTGTCCTCGGCATGGTTCATTGTGTAGAGGACCTGCTCCGGCGAGAGACGAACGTTGATGTGATGGAGCACGGCGCCCATCATGGGGACCGCAAAATAGGCTTCCAGGTAGCGGTGACTGTCCCAGTCCATGACGGCCACCGTGTCCCCGGGCTTGACGCCCAGCGCCGCCAGGGCGCTGGCCAGGCGGCCCACACGTTCACGGAACGCCCGGTAGCTGAGGCGGACCCTGTCTCGGTAGACAATCTCCTGGTCCGGTGCCCAGACCATGGGCGTGTGGAGGAGTTGCTTGATCAGCAACGGGTAGGGATCGGCGGAAGCGGTCTTCGGAATGGTCAGATCCATGTTCACCCCCTCAAAGCTGCGGCAAATATGCCGGGAAGATGATGGGGCCCGGGATGGGCCACGAAGTTGGTCAAGCGTTTCCCGATCACGTGGGCCTGGCGGTTCGTGACGAACCAGGGCGGCTTGGGCGCGAGGTGGAAGGCGCCGTGGACAAGGGTCCTTGGGAAGGGCCAGAACGGTGCGTAGGCGATGCTCTTTTGGGGCCTCTCGAACATCATGACGTTGTGGACGATCCCCCTGCCGCTCTGGATGTCGGTATCGGAGTGGCCGGGGAAGGCGCCCCACGTGGCCCGCGCCAGCAGGTAGACCAGCCCGACCCAGCAGTTGACGCCGATTCCACCGTAACGGAGGTCGGCCAGGGCGTCCTCGAAGCGCGGCCCGAGCTCCTTGAGGGTCTTCGGGTGGATGATGATGTTGGCGCCCAGGGTGCCGCGCAGCGTCTCGTTGGCGAAGCGGACGGCGTTGGTCAGGAACTCGGCGGGGGTGGCACCCGGGAGCGAGGTGTGGCACAGGACGGGCCCGAAGAGCTCGTTGTTGAAGCAGTACTCCGAGGGGTCTTCTGGATCGAGGTCGCAGATCATGGTCCGTGGCACGGGTGTCTCGGCCGGATCGTCCAGGAGCTCTGCGTTGGGATGGAGCTTCGTAGCCCTCTCGTGGCGGAGGTCCATCCCGGGGTAATAGGGTTTCCGGGGGGGCACAGAACGGATGACCTCCTTGATCGCCTCGAGCAAGGGTCCGCTGTGTTCCCACTCGGCCGGCAGCACCAGGACCTGGGAGGCCACGCAGTTGCACCCGGTGTTGTGGAGCTTCTGGGTGACGATGTTCTCGGCGTGGAAACGGATGTCCGCTGCGGTCCAGGGGCCGGGAACGACGATGGTCGGGCCGACGCCCCCGAGCTCGGCCGTCATCCGGCGGTCGTTGGTCTTGCGGCCGGCCTTGCGGTTCTCCTCGCCCTCGGGACCGGTCCCGAACACGATGGCGTTGAACGTCGTCTCGCTGCCCGTCATGTGGATCTCGTCGATCCCGGGATGGGTCGTCAGGTAGGCACCCACATCGGCGCCGCCGTAGGCGAACCGCACGAAACCCCGATCCACGAACTCTCCGAAGATCTCCTCGAAGACAGGGCCCAGGTAGTCGTTGACCGGGTTCATCTTGACCATGCAGACCTGTCCCTCGGTGATGAGCTTGTAGAGCATGTCCAGGGGAGTGATGCTGGAGATGTTGCCGGCACCGAGCACAAGAGCCACGCGGCCCTCTGGATCGCTCTGCCGGTAGAACGACGCCATGGTGTCACTGAGGTTGCCCGGCGTCACTCCCGGTTGCATCCAGACCTCGCCCCGGACGCCGTTGAGCAGGAGACGGTCGTAGAGGCTGTTGGGAAAGACCCGGACGATGACCTGGCCGTCGGGACGGGTCCGGATCGATCCGGCTCCGAGCCGGGGGGCTCCGTTCTTGGAGATCTCTTTGAGAACCTCCATGGTTTCGTTGAGCGTGGCGATGAAGGCCCATGGACCGGAGGTCCACTCCTCGCCGGCCAGGGGGGTGTCCATGGCGATGCCCTTGGCCTCGCAGGCCAGCCCGACCCACCGTTCGGACAGGCGGCCGGCCTGCGTGCGGAGGCGGAGGAGGAGATCGATCTTCTCCGGGATCGCCAGCCTCGCCCAGGTCGCCTTGTTCTCGTTGAGAGTCGCGATGTCGCCGTCGATCTTCCGGGTTTCCATGGTCGTTGTCCCTTTCAGCCGGCCCGTACCTGATCGGTGAAACCCCTCGGCCGGGGAGCGGGCTTCTGCGCGGCCCCAGGCTTTGGAGGTACGTGGTCCATGATGTACTCCGAGAGGGCCGTGATTGTCAACGCTGGGTTGACTCCCAGGTTGGCCGGCACGACGCTGCCGTCGGCCACGTACATGTTGTCATACCCGAAGACCCGCCCCTTGGGGTCGCAGACGCCCTCTTCGGGCGTTCGCGCCATGGTGGCGCCCCCGAGGATATGGGCCGTGCTCGCCGTGTTGAAGAGAACCTCGAGGAGCAGGCTCTGGGGTACACCCTCCATCTTTTCGGCGAGCTTTTCCGTGATCTCGTTGGCCAGGGGCATGTAGGTCGGGGCCTTCTTCTCGGCGTCCAGCTGGGTGGTCATGACCCGGCCCCAGGGTCGCCAGCGGCGAACCAGCTTCATCTTGTTGTCCAGGGGTTGCATCACCAGAACGATGGCTTGGCGCTGGGCCCAGCCGAAGGGACTGAGGCACCTGGCGGCGCGGATGGGATGCCGGAAGAAGTTACCCAGCCACCGTAGCCACCTGGGCCATGGAGGGCCGCCTCCCGTCAAGTGGGTCATCATCAGCTTCATGAAGTCCTGACCCTTGCCGTATCGGACCAGCTCGATGTGGGTGTCGTCGTCGGGCCAGCCGCCCGAGGTGATGGCGATCCCCTTGCTGTAGTCCTCCTCATACGAGTTGGCCCGGGCGGAGAGCAGGGCCTCGGAGTTGGTGCGGACGTAGTCCCCTAGGGCGTTGCTGATCTTCGGGAGGCTTCCCCGTTCCTTGCACTGGAACAGGAGCTTGACCGTCCCCAGGACCGACGCCGAGAACACCACGCCACGAGCCCTGAAGACACGGGGCTTCTTGGCCAAGACCGCTGTGGACCGTACGGTGTGGATCTCGTAGCCGCCGCCCTCCAGGGGCTTGACGTCCACCACCTTGGTTTCGGGGTGGATGACGCAGCCGCGCTTTTCGGCAAGGAACAGGTAGTTCTTGTCCAACGTGTTCTTGCCGCCGTCGCGGCACCCTGTCATGCAGGCCCCGCAGAGGGTGCAGCCGGTGCGGTCCGGACCTTCTCCGTCGAAAAACGGGTCGGGGGCCGTCGTGTTGGGCTCCCCGAAATACACGGCCACCTGGTGCTTCTTGAAGGTGTCGCCGCGTCCCATCTCGTCCAGGATCTCCTTGAGCTTGAAATCGGAGTTGAAGATCTCCTTGGCCTCGTTGGCGCCGAGCATGTAGTAGGCCAGCCTGTAGTAGGGGGAGAGCTTCTCCTTCCAGTCCTCATCGGTGGGCCATCGCGGGTCGCGGAACACCTCGTCCGGCGGAAGCGGCAGGGTGTTGGCGTAGTTGAGGCTGCCGCCGCCGACCCCGGCGCCGTGAAAAACAAGGACGTCCTTGAGCAGGGTGATCTGCTGGATCCCGTGGCAGAAGAGCTGCGGCAGCCACATGTACTTGCGTACGTTCCAGTTGCGTTTGGCAAAGTCCTCGGGATTCCATCTCTTTCCCATTTCGAGCACCCCAACGGAGTATCC
Organism: uncultured Thermoanaerobaculia bacterium; assembly: GCA_964641295.1. Classification (GTDB taxonomy): domain Bacteria; phylum Acidobacteriota; class Thermoanaerobaculia; order Thermoanaerobaculales; family Sulfomarinibacteraceae; genus JAADFK01. The sequence continues at coordinate 19,413 of CAZXNA010000034.1, read as the reverse complement.
CTTCTCCGTCAGCCGCAGGGCGGAGACGGAGCCTCCGAAGCCCGAGCCGATGACGATGTAGTCGTAGTCGAAACCGTCATTTGCCATGTCTTCCCCCTTTTGAGAGTCCTTCATGCACCCGAAGGTAGTGGCTGGGCCAGAGATTGCCAATGGGGAAAAGCGAAGCACGGTCTACGGGGTTTCCGTATCCGGCCGTTGATCGAGGGGCACAAGCCCTTCGCGCAGGGCGAAGCGTGTCAGCTCGGCCACGCTGTGGAGGTCCAGCTTTTCCATGACGTGCTTCCGGTGGACCTCGACGGTCCGGGGGCTGATCCCGAGAGTGCCTCCGATCTCCTTCGTGTTGCGTCCCTCGGCAATCAGCTGAAGGACTTCCCGCTCGCGGCCGCTCAGGAGCGCGAAGGCCGGGGATTCGTCGCCGCTGCCGGAATTCATGGCCTGCTCCACCACCGCCAAGGTCGCCATGGGTCCCAGGTACTGTTTCCCCCGGGCCACCGCCCTGACGGCCCGGACCACCTCCTCGAAGGCGGAGAGTTTGGCCACGTAACCGTCGGCGCCAGCCCGGAGCATCTCCAGCACCATGCGTTGGCTGGTGTGCATGGAGAGGCCGATGATCCGCACGTCGAGGTTCTCCTGCCGGATCCGGCGCGTGGCCTCGATGCCGTTGAGTTCGGGCATTCCCAGGTCCATGACGACCACGTCCGGCCGGAGTTCCCTGGATTGCCGGACGACGGTTCGGCCGTCGCCCACCTCGGCGACGACCTCGATATCGGCCTCCTGCTCCAGGAGCGCCCGGAGGCCCCTGGCAAAGCAGTGCATGATCGTCGGCCAGGAGTACGCGGATCGTCATGGGCCCGTGGGTGCTTCGCCAGCGGCCTCCACTCTGGAGGCCGGACCATCCTCCGGTCGGCTCATGCCGCGGTCTCCGGCGCCTTTCGGTTTTTTGCTCACATACATCTTCCTGTCAAGGGTACAACGGTCGCCGTCCCGGCTCGTGTCGTCCATGGGGGTGCACGTCGGGTTTATGGCATGTCAGGCGGCGGGGGAGGCCGTGGCGGGCAGACGATGGCCGGGTGTGCTATAGTGCCCCCTCACCTGCCTGACGGCCCAGCTTGTTCGCTGTCCGCTGGGTCGAAAACCAACGTTTCGTACATGAGAGGGAATGTCTTGAGTAGCATTGGACACGCCACGCCTGCGCGGCGGGCACGCAGAGGGACCGGCGGAAACGACGCCATGTCCCATGGTCGCCGGGCCCACCACGCCCCCAGAACCACGAATGAACGCACGACTCCAACGGCTGATTCCACCAGCCTGGCCGAAGGTACAGCCTTCGATCTCCTGATTCCGCCCCTGAAGCGAGCGCTTCGGGATGTGGGTTACCGGACGCCGACACCGATCCAGGAGCAGTCCATCGATCCCCTTCTGGCCGGCCGGGACATGCTGGGGTGCGCCCAGACCGGCACCGGCAAGACGGCGGCGTTCACGCTGCCGATCCTTCAGTACCTGGACGGGAACCGGAGACGGCCCGTGCCCGGACAACCGCGGGTTCTGGTGCTGGCGCCCACCCGGGAGCTGGCGGCCCAGATCGCGGAGAGCATCGACGGCTACGGGAAGTACCTTCGGGTGGCCCATGCAGTCATCTTCGGCGGAGTCAACCAAAGACCCCAGGTCGGTCGGCTCCGGCGAGGTCTGGACATCCTGGTGGCCACACCGGGCCGCTTGCTGGATCTGATGCAGCAGCGTCACCTGACGCTGGATGCCGTCGAGGTGTTCGTGCTGGACGAAGCCGACAGGATGCTCGACATGGGATTTCTCCCGGACGTTCGCAGGATCATTGCCAGGCTTCCCCAGAAGCGGCAGTCGCTGTTCTACTCGGCGACGCTCTCCCGGGAGGTGATGGCCCTGGCCCGGACCATGGTCTCGGACCCCGTCCACGTTAGCATCGCACCGGAAAAGCCCACGGTGGAGAAGGTCGAGCAGAAGCTCTACTTCGTCGACAAGGAGAACAAGGACCGCCTGCTGGCCTCGGTGCTCGAAGGTGAGGGCGCGGACCGTGTCATCGTGTTCACGCGGACGAAGCACGGTGCCAACAAGGTGGCGCGCAAGCTGGACAGCGCCGGCTACCGTGCAACGGCCATCCACGGGAACAAGAGCCAGGCGGCCCGAACCAGGGCCCTCGGAGATTTCAAGACGGGACGCGTTCGTGTTCTGGTGGCGACGGACATCGCTGCGCGGGGCATCGACGTGGATCGGGTCTCCCACGTCATCAACTACGACCTGCCCAATGAACCGGAGACCTACGTTCACCGGATTGGCCGTACGGCCCGCGCGGGTCTGGACGGTACCGCCATCTCTTTCTGCAGCGCCGAGGAGCGGAGCTGGCTCCGTGCCATCGAGCGCCTGATCCGGCAGCAGGTGCCGGAGGACCGGAGCCACGACTTTTACTCGGAACACGCCCGGACCGCCAAGGTCCCGCCGCCTGCCCAGGGTGGGCAGTGGAAGAACCGCAGGCCCCGGGGAAGGCGCTAATAGCGGGCCGTACGCGCGGGGTGCCCGGCGCCCGGTCCGGCCGGGCGCCGAAAGCGGAAAGGGCCACCTGAGAGGGTGAGCGGCCCTCACGGGCCGTCTCGTCCTCAGGGGGCGGCTCGCCAGACGGGCCTCAGTGCCTCGGGCTCCCAGGGGTGGGGGGCGCCCACGGCGTCCTCGAAGGCCTTCCGCATCTCGTTGGGGTCGCTCCAGCGCACGAGCCCGCGCTCCACCAGGGGGTCGAGGATGTCCGAGAGCAGGTCGTCGTAGGCCTGCAGGTCCTTCCGGTACGCGTCAGAATCCATGTAGTCCTGCAACGGCACCCCCTCGATGGAGGAGAAGAAGTCCACGTGGGTGACGAAGTACCAGGTGGTGGGCCTGGAGGCCTCGGCGTTCCAGAGAGCTGCGGACAACCCTGGAAGCACCTTTCTCTCCAGCTGGTCACGGTAGCGGGTGATGCCGGTGGTGTTGCCGGGCAGGTACACCACGCGGCTCGACGGATCGTCCACGGCCCAGGCGGCCTCGTCGGTGTATGGATTGCCCGGCGACGGGCGCCAGGGGTGGAAGTACCGGCCCTCCGTCCCCTCCTGGGTGTCCTTGTTCTTGAATGCGGTCATGGAGTAGATGCCGGCGCGGGAGAAGACCGACCAGTCCGTCACGTCGAAGTTGCCGTTGAGATCGAGGACGTCTCCCGCCCCGAGGGACTCCAGCGCCCTCTTGCGCCGGGCCACGTAGTCGAGCACATCCTGGACGCTGGGGTTCGCGGTCTGGGGGCCGTGGGTGTGGACACTGAACGCGCAGCCGTAATCGTTGCGAAGATGGCGGATGAAGCCGGGATCCAGGCTCTCGAGGCCCGTGAGGAGCTCCATCTCCGGCTGCACCGTGAGCACCGCCCCGTGCCGGTGGAAGATGGCGCCGAGATCGTCGAGGAGCTGCCTCTTGGCCCTGAAGTAGCTGCTGTCGGTTGTGAGGTCCGGCACGTTTTCCACGTGGATCAGGGTGGTGATGAGCACGGGAGCAGGTGTCGCGGCGGGGTAGGCCAGCGGACGGTGCTCGGTGGAGCTGACGTGGGCGTCGTCCAGGTCCACGATGCCCCCGCCCTCGATCGCCACCTCCAGCAGCACGTAGTCATGGTTGCTCGTCAGGTGGGCCGTGCCCTCCACGGTGGTCCAGGAGAAGTCCCCCGACAGGGTCGTGGTGGAGAACCCGGGACCGACGGGGACGAGGCCGGAGGGAGAGTGGCCAACGGGCTGAAGGACGAGCCGGACCGAGCCCACGTGGTAACCGCGCAGGCTGGCGCCGAAGCGGTAGGTCTGACCCTTGTCGATGTCCACCCGCTTTTGCGCGGAGAAGGTTCCGGTGGCCTCGATCCTCAGCCCCAGCTTGCCCGTGGCGGCGGCCTCCTCCGTGACGGCGAGCTCTCCGCTCTGGCCTCCGCCGGCGGGTGCGCTCCCGGTCCACTGGTAGCCGGGAGGCGGGTCGGTCTCGAGATCGCCGGCCGTCAGCCATTCCACGGTCCGGATGGGATCGCTCTGGGCACTGAACAGCGCATCTCCCATGGAGGCGATGTCCTCGCTGGTTACGATGGCCGTGTCGCCGTCTCCGGCCGCGGCTCGAACCAGCGCCTGGAAGGCGGCGCGGATCCGTTCGGTCTCTTCCGGCGGACGTTCGCTGACCCAGGGGGCGGTGGTGCCGAGATCCCACGGTGCCTCCTTGGGGTTCTGCCCGTCCGGATCATCGTAGTAGACGGGTCTCCAGGGCGTCCCGGTCAGGTAGAAGTTGTTCTCGTGGATGACCACCACGGAAAAAAGCGGACCGTCGCCGTCGCCGGGCTCGCGGTCGAGGAAGTCCCGGCGGAATACCTCCGCCAGGGCTTCGGGGCTCAGTTGACCGGAGGCCACTCGGTTCCACCAGAAATCGCCGTCCGACGGGTGCCCGTTCTCATCGACCCTGGCGACGAAGTGGTCGTTGGGCCTCGGGTAGGCCCCCTCGTCGGGAAGGGCGAGGTCTTCGAAGCCGCTCCGTCCCTCCACCGGGCCGTGGTGGAAGACGGCGACCCGGGCGCCCCTGGCCGTGGTGATGCGGACGAGCCGGCGGTTGAGCTCGGCGTCGGAGCCGCCCAGGCCCGTGGCGTTGGGACGCCTCCCGAAGACCTGGGCGACCAGGGTGTAACCCCCCGGGCGCGAGCGGTCCAGCTCCCCCGTGGAGAGGTCCTGCCAGTAGGTCTCGAAATCGGCGAGGGGTGTTGTGTCCAGCAGTTCCCGTGTTGGAGGAAAGGCCGCGGGGTGGGGCGGGCGGACGTGATAGGAGATGGTGTGATCGCTGTGCCGGAGGCGCTCGATGAGCTCGGGAGCCTCCGCCTGCCAGGCTGCCACCACGGGCGCCGTGACGTAGAGCTCCGCGCGTGCGCCGGCGGCCTCCAGGGTGTCGAGGACGAATCCGACGGTCTCGGCGGAGCGCCGCGGGTTGACCCAATCGTGGCAGTTGATGGCGAAGGTGACCAGGTGGGAGGCCGTGTCCGGCTGCCCGGAGCTCTCGATGACACCGTCCAGGTTGTCGTCCCAGATGCCGCTTGCGGCGCGGTCGGCCATTTCGGCGACACCTGCGGCCAGGAGCACGGTCTGGGGCACGACTCCCACGGGTTCGGCCAGGAGCTCCATCTCGGAGGGCGACGGCTCGAGGTTGGCGTCGTTGTCCCGGGCATTCGGGAACCGTCCGTGGCCGACGGACTCCACGTAGGAACGGTCGGGGTTCAGCCGGTGCCAGTGGCCGGCCCGTCGGAACCCGTCCACCCAGTGGTGCACGTGGGCGTGATCCCGCGTGCTCTGGACGTGGTCCCGGGCCCCGAACAGGCTCATCCCGGCCAGGCTCGGCTGGGAGGCCATGGCGGCCGGAAAGAGCTCCGCGGCGTCCCGGATGGACCAGTAGGCCTCGGCCGCTGCCGCCGAGGCGTAGTGCTCGGGCCAGGGGACGGCGAGGCCGGCCTCCGCGGCGTGGGCGGTGGCGGGGCGGGAGAGCATGAACCGTGTCGTTCCCGTGTCAGGGTCCGTATGGACGATCCCGGGGAGCGGAAAGTCCTCATCGGCATCGAGGCGACCGTTTCCGTCCATGTCGCTGACGCCGGCGGGTGACACCGAATAGACGCCGTCCCCGTCGTTGTCGAAGAAAAAGAGCCCGGTGGCCGCAGGCTCGCCGTGGACGAGGAGCGTTGCACCGGGGTCGTATCGGAGGCGATCGTAGTCCATCTGCAGCCGGGGGAAGCCGTAGGACAGGTAGGCGCCGTTGACGACGTCGTTGTCGGTGATTCCATCGCCGTCTGCGTCCGTTCCGGGGTCGGGGTCGAGATCGTGGCTGCCGAGCTCCCCTCCGAGGACCTGGTCGCTGGTTGGGCATTCCCAGCCCACCAGGAAGGCCAGAGGAGGGATCTGTCCTCCGTAGCGCCCCAGGGTCGTGATGGCGATGGACCCGCCGTTGGAGAGGGCCAGGATCCCCGCCAGGTCCCCGCGAACCGTGCCCCCGGTGATCTCGCCGAGGCTGCGGCCCTGGGAGTCCGTCGTCTCACCCGTGGCGAAACGCAGCACGTCGCGAAGGGCGCGCTGGCTGGCGTCGCCCCGCTCGTCGTAGCTGCCGTCGCTGCCGATCCCCGGCGGGCCGCCGCCGGGGTAGAAGAAGGTCAGGGTCACGAAGCCCTGCTCGAGAAGCGCCCCCGTGGCCGTGGACTCCAGGCTGCCGGCGCCGAACCCCCCGGGCGAGATGACCACCACGGGAGCCCCTCCGGTGGCACCGTACCGGAAGGCCGCGGGCGTGTCGGGGAAGCTGACACGGACGGCCAGAGTCCCGCCGCCGGTGGAGTCGGAGGGTAGCCGGACATCGAGCGATGCGCCCGTTGCGGAGCCGGCCGCGAGGAGGAGAGCCAAATGGAAGACAATGGGCCGCACGAACCAGATTCTCATGCCGGATAGACGCTCCCAGGCATTTCGGAGTTGACGGCACGTCTGGACACACGGGGAGGGCCGGCGGAACCGGAGGTGTCCGCGCGGGCCCACGGTTTTCCGACCGGTTCGCCATCACCGGCCCCTGCATGAAGCAAGAAAAAAGCCCCCCGGCGAACCAGGGGGTGTGGAAAAGGGTTGAGATCTTGGCGGGAGCTATGCCATCTCGAGGAGATAGGCGAAGCCCATGCCGCCTCCGATGCACATGGTGACGACGCCGCGCTTGGCGTTGCGCCGTTTCAGCTCACCGAGGAGCTTGATGGTCAGGATGGCACCCGTGGCCCCCAGGGGGTGGCCCGTGGCGATGGCCCCGCCGTTGACATTGGTCTTCTCGGGATCGAGCCCGAGCTTGCGTACGCAGTAGAGGGACTGGCTGGCAAAGGCCTCGTTGATCTCGATGAGGTCGATGTCGTCCAGGCTCATCCCGGTCTTCTTGAGGAGCAGGGGCACGGCCACGGAGGGCCCGATGCCCATCTCGTCGGGATCGACACCGGCCACGGCCCACTGGCGGATGTAGGCGATGGGCTCAAGCCCCATCTCCTTGGCCTTCTCCTCGGACATGACGACCACGGCACCGGCACCGTCGTTGGTCTGGGAGGCGTTGCCGGCCGTCACGGTACCGCGCGGATCGAAGACGGGGCGCAGCTTGGACAGGGCCTCGATGGTCGTGTCAGGACGCGGACCTTCGTCGGTGTCGAAGACGAACTCCTTCCAGGAGCCGTTCTCCCGCTTGCGGACCTTGAGGGGGACGATCTCGTCCTTGAACTTGCCTTCCGCGATGGCCTTGGAGGCCTTCATGTGGGAGTGGTAGGCGAATTCGTCCTGGTCCTCACGGCTGATTTCGTAGCGCCGGGCGACGATCTCGGCCGTGGTGCCCATGGCGGTGTAGGCGGTTGGCACGACGTCAACCAGTGCCGGATCGGCAATGAGCTTGTTGCCGCCCATGGCCACCATGGACATGGACTCGACGCCGCCGGCGATGATGATGTCGGCGTTGCCGGCCTTGATGGTGTCGGCTGCCAGGGCGATGGTCTGCGATCCGGAGGAGCAGAACCTGTTCACTGTCATGGCGGGGACCGAGGTGGGGAAGCCCGCCAGCAGTGCGATCATGCGGGCCACGTTCATGCCCTGCTCGCCCTCCGGCATGGCGCAACCGAAGATGACGTCCTCCACCATGGCCGGCTCGAGGCCGGGAGTGCGCTCCACGAGCGCTTTGAGGACCTCGGCGGCGAACTCCTCCGGACGGGTGTCGCGGAGGCTGCCTCTCTTGGCCTTGCCGACGGGCGTGCGGGCGACGGAAACGATGACGGCTTCTCGCATCGTGTCGCTCCTTTCCTAGTTCCTGAGCGGCCGGTTGTTGGCGAGCATGTACTTGATCCGGTCCTGGGTCTTGGGCTCCCCGCACAGGGAGAGGAAGGCCTCACGCTCCAGGTCCAGGATGGTCTGCTCGCCCACCGGGTCGTTGATGGTGGTGTCGCCGCCGCAGAGGATGTTGGCCAGGTGGGTGGCGATCTTCTCGTCGTGGGACGAGATCCAGTGGGTGATCTTCATGTTGAGCAGCATGGTCTTGATGGTCGCCACGCCCTCCTTGCCCGGAAGGTTGAACTTCATGGGCATGGGGGGACGGTAACCCTGGTCGGCCAGGGCGATGGCCATGCGCTTGGCGGTCCACAGCTGCTGGTCTCGGTTGATCTCCACGTGGTCCCAGGCGCGGAGGTAGCCCAGGTCCCGGGCCTCCTCACCGGAGGTGGCAACCTTGGCCATGGCGATGTTCTCGAAGGCCTTCTGCAGGAAGGGCAGGTTGGAAAGGACGGGCTTGTCCACCGCGGCCAGAGCTCGCTCGACCATGTAGAGGCAACCGCCGCCGGCGGGGATCAGGCCGACACCGACCTCCACGAGGCCCATGTAGGTCTCGGCGTGGGCGCAGACGCGATCGGCGCCCATGGAGATCTCGCAGCCTCCGCCGAAGGTGAAGCCGAAGGGCGCGGCGATGACCGGAACCTTCGCGCGGCGAAGGCCGATGGTGGCGTTCTGGAACACCCGGACCATCTCCTCGATCATGGCCCACTGGTGGGTCGTAGCCGCTTCGAGGATCATCAGCAGGTTGGCGCCAGCCGAGAAGTTCTCGCCGTGGTGGTGAATGACCAGACCGCGGTGATCCTGCTCAGCGATCTCGATGCCCTTCTGGATGACCTCGATGACGTGCTCGTCGATGGGATGGAGCTTGGGCTGGAGCGTCGAGTGGAATTCGACGCAGAGTACACCGTCTCCCAGGTCCACCAGGGAGGCGTTCTTGTTCTCGAAGAGTACGCCGCCATCCTTCTTCTTGAGGTCGGAAAGCAGCAGGAAGGTCTCGGGACGCGGCTCCTTCTTGTAGGACTTGGATTCCGGATCGTAGTACTCACGGCCGTCTGCGCCATCCCGGTAGAAGGTCTCGAAGCCGGCGGCCAGCATCTCCTCGACCCACGCCGCGGGCTGGACGCCCTCGGCCTTCATGCGCTCGACGACCGTCTGGACCCCCAGGGCATCCCAGGTCTCGAACGGCCCCAGCTCCCAGTTGAAGCCCCACTTGAGGGCGTTGTCGATGTCGACGATGGAGTCGGCGATCTCACCGAAGCGCCGGGACGTGTACGCCAGGGTGTCGCGGGTGACGCGCCAGGCCAGCTGGCCGCCACGGTCGTCGGCGAAGACAACCGCCTTGATCCGCTCACGGACATCGGCGATTCCCTTGGCCTTCTTGATGGAGGGGAAATCCGGGCGCTGCTTGGGCCGGTACTCGCCAGTCTTCCAGTCGAAGACCAGCGTGATCTTCTTGCCCTTGGCATCCTTTTCCCGCTTGAAGAAGCCGGCCTTGGCCTTGCGGCCCAGCTGGCCGTTCTCGATCATCTTCTTGAGGAACTCGGGGATCTCGAAGAGGTCGTGCTCCTCGTCGTCGGGGCAACCTTCCTTGAGGGTGTTGACCGTGTGGGCCAGGACGTCCAGGCCCACTAGGTCCACGGTGCCGAAGGCGGCGCTCTTGGGACGGCCCATGGCCGGACCCGAGACGGCGTCCACCTCGTCCGCCTGGTAGTCCATATCCATCATGGCGCGGACCGTGGCCATGATGCCGTAGACGCCGATACGGTTGCCGACGAAGTTGGGCGTGTCCTTGGCGTAGACGATGCCCTTGCCAAGGCGGAAGGCACCGAACCGGGCCATGAACTCCATGACCTCGGGCAGGGTCTCCTCGCCGGGCACGAGCTCGAGGAGCCGCATGTACCGTACGGGGTTGAAGAAGTGGGTGACCAGGAAGTGCTGCTTGAAATCGTCGGAGCGTCCCTCGGTCATTCCCTTGATGGAGAGACCCGAGGTGTTGGAGGAGACGATGGTCCCCGGCCGGCGGACCTCTTCGACGCGGGCGAACACCTTCTGCTTGATGTCCATCCGCTCGACGACCACCTCGACGATCCAATCACACTCGGCGAGTTTGTCCCAGTCGTCCTCGAAGTTCCCGATCTCGATCAGGGACAGGAACCTCTTGGAGTAGATGGGAGAGGGCTTGGTCTTCTTGATCCCCTCGAGCCCCTTGAGCGCCAGCTTGTTGCGGAATTTCGGATCGTCCGGGGTGAGGCCGGCCTTCTCGTCTTCCTCGCTGAGCTTCGGGGGCACGATGTCCAGCAGCAACACGGGGATCCCGGCGTTTGCCAGGTGGGCAGCGATACCGGAGCCCATGACGCCGGCTCCCAGTACCGCGACCCTGCGAATATCCTTGCGCATGGATCAACCTCCCGTATTTTGGTGATTTACGATTGCCAGGACGGGTACGAACCGTGTCGTGACCGGTCGGGGCGGAGGACGATGAATGAACACTCATTCATTGTCCACGAAAACGGGGAAAACGCAAGGGCCAGGGCAGAAAAAAATGTGGCGGCGAGAAGGTTCCCTTTTGCGTTACAATACCGGCGAGTGTTGAGAGGAGTGAGTAAAACAGGTTTCGATGAAAGGGAGGTCATCATGCGTCGTTTGATGGTTCTGGTGCTGGCCGTGGTCCTCGCGGCCCCGGTCCTGATGGCGGGAGAGCTGGCCGGGGTCACCATGCCCGATCAGGTGACGGTTGCCGGGAAGACCCTGCAGCTCAACGGGATGGGGATTCGTAAGAAGCTCTGGATCAAGGTCTACGTCGGAGGTCTCTACCTGGAGAAGAAGACCCATTCGGCCGAGGAGGCGCTGAACGAGCCGGGACCGAAACAGATGGTCATGCACTTTCTCACCGGAAAGGCCACCAAGAAGAAGATGGATGCTGCCTGGGACGAGGGCTTCGAGGCCAACGCCCCCAATACGTCCAAGGTCAAGATTGAGAAGTTCAAGGCCATGATGGGCGACATGCACCCGGGCGACGTGGTGACCCTGACCTTCATCCCCGGAGAGGGCACCCACGTCATCGTCAACGGCGAGGAGGCCGGCATCGTCGAGGGCGACGACTTCGGCAAGGCCGTGTTCTCCATCTACCTGGGCCCCGAACCGCCCACCGAGGACCTGAAGGACGGCCTGCTCGGCAACGAGTGACGCCCGGACAACGTAACTGTCGATCTCGAGGGGCCTGCGGGCCCCTCGGTTTTGTTTCACCGCAAACCGGCCGAGGACGACCAGAAGAACGCCGTGAAGCGACCGGTCTCCGGGAAGGGTGCACCGGTCGCACGTGATCGCACCGGAAAAGCGGTCGTGATCGGTATCGTTGTCGCCGTATCGCTGCTGCTCGCATTCGGGTCGGGAAGTCGTCTCCAGGGATCGCCGGGCCAGCCACTTCTCCGGCATGGTCGTACCCTTTGCCGCCCACTTCCTCCTCCACCTGCTCGTGGATCGTCTGTGTACCTTCGGCGGCTGGCGTGCGATGGCCGCGGTGGTGTTTGGCATGGCCCCGTTTTTCGGAGTCTTGCAGGGGGGCGGCGTGCGGTTGCGGGGACGGGCCGCGAACCGCCGTTCGTCGTCTCCTGTTGCAGAGGATTCCACACGGGAGTGTGGACCCGTGAGAGGGTCCGGGGTAGTCTGAGCCCGTGCGGAACTTCCTTCGTGTTCTCGGAGTGGCCCGGCGGCATCTGGTGTGGCTTGGGGTTTCTCTCGTCAGCATGGTGCTGGTGGCTGGAGCGACGGTCTTCGCTTACAACCTGATCCGGCCCATCTACGACGAGGTTCTCCGCGGCGGCAAGCCGGCGGTGGAGCAGCAGGTGGAAGAGCCCGAGAAGTCCGGCATCGTCGGCGACCTGGACCGCCTTTCCCGGAAGGCCACGGGAAGGCTTCAGCGGTTCCTGCCCCACGAGCGCAGCGCGGTGCTGGTTCTGGTGTTCCTCTCTATCCTGGTCAAGAACCTGTTCACCTTCATCTCGCGGTACTCGGTGGCCCGCCTGGGGTTGTCGACGATCCGGGATCTGAGGAATCAGGTCTTCGACGCCCTCCTGCGCCAGAACCCGCGTTTCTTCCACTCCATGCCGGCCGGCGTGCTGGTGGCCCGGGTCGTCAACGACGTGCGCCTGATCCATGAGGCCCTGGCGGAACGGTTCGCCGACCTGATCCAGGGATCGATCACGGTGGTGGCCCTGCTGGCCTACGTCTTCTCCCTCAACTTCCGGCTGGCCCTGGTGACCCTCGTGGTGGCGCCCGTGCTGCTGGCCCCCATCGTGCACTTCGCACGGCGCTTCCGGAAACGCTCCCGCCAGTCCCAGGAGCGCATGGGGGATCTGACGGCCATCCTTGGCGAGACGTTGCGGGGGATCCGGATCGTCCAGGCCTTTGGCATGGAGAAGGTCCTGGCCGAGCGGTTCCGGCGGGCCACCCATCGCCACTACTGGGCCAACCTCAAGGCCAGGACGATTCAGGCAGCCAACGCTCCCATCATGGAGATCCTGGGCACGGTGGCCGCCATGGCGCTGATTGGGTATGCGTCCGTGGAGATCTCCGCGGGACGGATGACCCTCGGGGATTTCTCGGCCTTCCTCATCGGGGTGTATGGGGCCTACACGCCCATCAAGCGGCTCAACAACTTCAACCTGATACTGCAACAGGCCGAGGTGGCGGCGGAACGTGTCTTCGCCATCGTCGATGCGCCCGTGGAGATCGAGGACCGCCCGGGGGCGGTTGCTCTCGAAGAGCTCGCTGGCGGGATCGAGCTGGACGGGGTGTGGTTCGCCTACGAGGACGAGCGGTGGGTCCTCTCGGACCTGAGCTTCCAGGTTCGCCCTGGCACCACCATGGCCATCGTGGGACCCTCCGGGGCCGGCAAGAGCACGGTGGCCCAGCTGGTACCACGTTTCTGGGACGTGCAGCGGGGCGCCGTGCGGGTCGGTGGCAGAGACGTGCGGGAGGTCACCCTGGCTAGCCTCAGGGCGCGGATCGGGCTGGTGACACAGCAGACGATCCTGTTCAGCACGAGCGTCCGCGAGAACATCACCTGCGGCCGGAAGGACGTTCCCCAGGAGGAGGTCGAGGCGGCGGCACGGGCCGCCCACGCCCACGAGTTCATCATGGCCCTGCCCCAGGGGTACGACACCCAGGTGGGGGAGGGCGGGGCACGTCTCTCCGGCGGGGAACGCCAGCGGATCGCCATCGCCCGGGCTCTTTTGAAGAACGCTCCGGTGCTCCTCCTCGACGAGGCCACCTCGTCCCTGGACACGGAGTCGGAGTATCTGGTGCAGCGGGCCCTGGAGCGCCTGATGAAGGGGCGAACAAGCCTGGTGATCGCCCACCGGCTCTCGACGGTCCGGAACGCCGACGAGATCCTCGTCCTCGAGGACGGGCGGCCGGTGGAGCGGGGGAGTCATGACGAGCTGATGGCCCGGGGTGGGGCCTACGCCAGCCTTGTCGCCATGCAGGCGCTGGACGGCCCCGGGGAGGTGGTATGAAGGTGCGGAGCATGACGGGGTTTGGGCGGAGCCGGGGCCGGCTGTCGGATCGGGTGGCGGCCGGGGTCGTCGTCCGGAGCGTCAACAACAAGTTCCTGGACATCCAGGTGCGCATGGGTGGTCGCGAGGAGCTCCCGGAGGCGGTCGCTCTCGTGCGGGAGGCCGTCAGCGCGGGTGTCCGGAGGGGCCACGTTGTCGTCCATGTCAACCTGGAGCGGACGGTGGCGGCCGGCGCCAAGGTCATGGTGGACGGCGGGGCCATTCGGACGCTCCTGGAACAGTTGAGCCAGCTGGAGCTTCCTCCGGAGGCCTGCCAACCGGTCACCTTGAGCGATGTTCTGGCGGTGCCGGGTCTGGTGACGGTGGAGAGCGGGGAGGCCATGCTGGACGACGAGGAGCTGGGCCGGCTGCGGGAGGTAGTCGGGGAGGCCGTCTCGGGCCTGGTGGCCATGCGGGAGCGTGAGGGCGAGGTGACCCTGGCGCACCTGGAGGAGGAGCTTGCCGCCGTGGAGGCCTTCGTCGCCTGGGTGGAGCCGCAGGCGGTTCAGGTTCGGGAGAAGCTCCAGGAACGGCTGCGGGCGAGGCTGGAAGAGCTCCTGGGAACGGAGGGCTTGGACGAGGCACGGATGCTCCAGGAGGTCGCCATGCTGGCCGATCGGGCCGACGTGGCCGAGGAAATCACCCGTCTCAAGGGGCATCTGGAGCAGTTCCGTCGCCGGCTGGGGGAGGGCGGCGTCGTGGGCCGGACCCTGGATTTTCTCTGCCAGGAGATCAACCGGGAGCTCAACACACTGGGTTCCAAGATGCGGGAAGCCCTCCTGACGGAACGGCTGGTTGATGCCAAGAGTGCCGTGGAGCGGATCCGTGAACAGGTCCAGAACCTGGAGTGAGAAAAGGCCCGACGATCGCGTCCCGGAGCAGGCGTCCCATGAAGACCCGGGCCGGGTTGAGAAAGGTGAGGCCCCATGCCCCATCCGGCGGCCGCCTTTGATACCATGGGTCCAGCGATGCGTTTGTGGTTTCATCGATCAAACCTGATGGTTTTGGTGCTCGTCGGGTTGCTGGGCGTCGGTTGTTCGAGGCCCGAGGAGGGTGGGGCGACCCTTCACGTGGTGCTTCGCGCTGGGCCGACCTCGAGGGATCCGTTGCTGACCTTCGACGAGTCTTCGCAGCTGGTCTTCGGGAATGTCGTGCAGACCATTACGGGGGATCCCCTGGGGATGCGGTCGAGCTCCGGCGTCGTCGAACACTGGACCAACCCAGACAGGTCCACATGGCTCCTGTATCTCCACGAGGGACTGCGCTTCCACGACGGCAGACCCGTCACGGCCTGGGACGTGGCGGCTTCCCTCCAAAGGGTCAGGACCGAGGCTTCCTCGCCGCTTCGCGCCTTCCTCGAGAATGTGGTGGACGTCACCGTCGAGTCCGACGACACCCTGAAGATCGTGGCCTCCGGCACCGTCAACATCCTGGCGCAGCTGGCGTTCATTCCGGTGGTTCCCGGGGGTGCCCCGGTACCGCCGGACGGACTCCCTGTGGGGAGCGGACCGTACCGTGTCACCTCGTGGAGCGGCCACAGGATCACCCTGGAGAGGTTCGATGGCGGACCGGTCTCAAAGGGGGCCCCGCGCCGGGCTGACTTCCTCATCGTCCCCGATGCGGAACGTCAAGAGGCAGCTGCTCGGGCCCTGCGTCCCGTCCTGATGATTGCGCCCACGGAAGCCGTGCTCGAGGAGGCGGAGAGGCTGGGTCTCCGGAGGGTTGAGGTGGGCAGTCTGGCCTCCCTTTACCTCGTGTGCAACCTTCGCCCGGGGCGGCCGCTGGCCTCCCTGGAGGCACGGCGCGCCCTGGCCGCGGTTTGCCGGGGCAGGGTCTCGCCGCCAGGGGGACGGCGTTGGCTGCTCGCGGACGACATGGTTCCACGGAGCGTTTTCGGCCGCGTCGCCGGGCGCTTCGATCCCCGGCCGACATGGGCCATGCCTTCGGCCGTTCCGAAGGCCTCCCTCGAGTTTCTCGCCATCGATACCCTGGAGCCCGTGGGAGAGAGACTGGCGGCCTGTCTCAAGGATGCCGGCTGGAGCATCGAGCTGGTTTCCATGTCGCCGCGCCAGGCCCTGGACGCCATCGAGGCGGGGCACTTCGACCTGGCGGTCATGGGCTACAGTTGCACCTCGGGCAGCGCCCTGGAGCTCTTCCGGTTCGGGTTTTCGAGCCATGGCGGGGCGGAGAAGGGCACCAACTTCTCGGGTTACAGGAGCCCGCGTCTCGACGCCCTCCTGGAGGAGGCGTCCTCCAGTCTCGATCCGGCCGTGCAGCACGATCTGCTGGTCAAGGCGGGGGACACCGTTGTCGCGGATCTCCCCTGGATTCCTCTGTTCGACATCACACGCGCCTACCTGGCCAGCCCCTCGGTGAGCCTTCCAGAGGAACCTGCGCGGGGGATCGAGCTCAGCAGGATTCGGGTCGGTTCGTGACCAGACGGCGATCGCTCCAGCACCGGATCGTCCGGAACATCCTGTTCGTCGTCGTGGCCAGCCTGCTCGGCAGTGGGGGCGCTCTCGTCATTTCCAAGCAGCGGTCGCTGGTCAGGTCGATGCAGGAAGCCGCGAGGACCTTTTCACAGATGGCCAGCCTTCAGCTGGCGAAGAACGTCATGGTTTATCGGGAGACCGGACACCACCTTCTCCGGCTTCACCTCTCCCGTCTGGCGCGGCTCAACCCGGATCTGGTCCGGGTCCAGGTCGTCGACGTGAATGGAAAGCTGGCCATGGATGCCAAGATCGAGGATGGAGAGGTCTCTCTGGCGACCTATCCTCCAGCCGCGGCACCACAGGCGTTCGAGGACCACACACTCCTTGAACAGATTCAGGCTCTCGACGTGACGGCGTACCCCATCCGCGCATCGGGGGGCCACCGGCTGTTCCGGGTCGTGGCGCCGGCCGTCGAGACCTGGGGCCAGCATGTCTACTCCACCATCGCTGACTTCAGCTACTCGCGGATCAACAGGGAGCTGTTTCACACAGCCCTGGCCACCCTGTTCTTCCTGGGCATCGCCATGGTCTTCGCTTACTCGGTCGCCGTTTTGCTGGCGAGAACCATCACCCAGAACCTCGAGAAGCTCCACGAAGGTGTGCGGGACATGTCGGCCGATCGTCTCGGCGAGAGGGTCGTCGTCAAGTCGGGTGATGAGATCCAGGATCTGGCGGAGGCGTTCAACGCCATGGCCGATCGTCTCCAGGCCTCCATCGCTGCCCTGCAGGAGGCCTACGCCCGTCTCGAATCCCTGGACCAGGCCAAGAGAAACCTGCTGGCCAACGTTTCCCACGAGCTCAAGACCCCTCTGACGGCCATCCGGGGATACGTGGAGCTGTTCCGGGATGGCCTGTTGGGTGAGCTGACCGATCCCGGTGTGCGCGCCATGGAGATCTGTCAGAACAACGTCATGCGTCTCTCCGCCCGGGTCGAAGAGCTGGTGGAGCTGGCTCGCCTCGACCGTGATGATGTCCTGGCGGTGACGGCGCCGGTCGATATCAAGGCGCTTCTCAAGGGGATCGTCGACACTGTGTGGCCGCGGCTCGAGGAGAAACGGCAGACGTGCTCCCTCAATATCGAAGCGGGTTTGCCCACCATCATGGGCAGCGCAGAACACCTGGAGCGGGCGTTCATCAACCTGGTGGACAATGCCATCAAGTTCACGCCGGAGGCCGGGTTGATCCGCCTTTCGGCGCGGGTTCTGGATGAAGAGAACGAGCCCGGGATCGAGGTGATCGTCGAAGACACGGGCGTCGGGATCCCCGAAAAGGACCTGGCTTCGGTGTTCGAGCGCTTCTTTCAGGTCGATCCGACCTCACGCCGCCGCTACGGCGGAATGGGGCTTGGACTGGCCCTCGTGCACCGGGCAGTGGAACTCCACGGTGGCCGGGTGTGGGCGGAGAGCTCCCTCGGCAGGGGGACGGTCTTCCACGTCTGGCTGCCCGTCTCCGGAGCCCGGCGCTGGAATCCGCAGGCGGATGCCTCTGATAGAATCCATGGGGCTCAAGACGGCGAGCCGGACCAAGGGGGAGTAGGCGGGTGAGCAGGATCTTTGTGGTCGATGACGAACCGGATGTGGTCGAGTTGCTGCAGACCGTCCTGGAGCTCGAGGGCTTCGAGGTGGAGGCGGCCACCGACGGGCGGTCGGCATTGGCCCGCCTACTGGCCAACCCGCCGGACCTGCTGATCCTCGACTTGATGATGCCGGACCTCGACGGAATGGAGTTACTCAAGTTGCTGCGTCTCGACCCCAAGGGTACCCGTATTCCAGTGCTGATTCTCTCGGCCAGAACGGGCCAGCACGATCAGATCGCCAGTCTCCAGCTCGGTGCCAACGCCTATGTCTGTAAGCCATTCTCCAACAAGGAGCTCGTTGCACAGGTGCGTCAGCTTCTGGGGACCGGTGCGGGTACCGAAGCCAATGGCTGATCACCCCACGCCAGCGGACGAGCTGGAGCTCCAGACCCAGCTTCTGCAATACCGTGCCAGCCTTTTCGATCCCGATACGGAGCTGCCCAGCCTTCCCGCCGTCCTCGACGAGGTTCGGCGGTTGCTGGGAGAACAGGGCTCGGTTCAGGTGCTCGTCATTCAGTTGGAACAGGAGCAGAACCTGGAGTCCATCGTTGGCTGGGAGCGTTACGACACCCTCCTGCGTCACGTGGCGGACTACCTGCGGGATGCCCTGGCGGGGAGCCACGGGGCCGACTCCATTCTCTGCCAGATGCGGGTTCGGTGCGACCGTTTCTTGATCTTTCTGGCCGACCGCCGGCAGACCTCGCGCCTGCTGGAGATGCTGGCGGAGCCGATCCAGGTGGCGGCGGAGGACGACGCGGGCGACAGCCTGACCGTGGGGATTCGTGTGGGGCACGGCGATATCCGCCTGCGTCCCGCCCTCCGGATCGAACGGTGCATCTATGCCGGGATCGCCGAGGCGGAGGCGGATTTCAACCGCCGTGGAGAGGAGCTGGACCTCTCCCGTCTGCGGGAGCTCCATTCGGTCCTCCACGAGCGTCGCGTGACGACGGTCTTCCAGCCGATCATCCGGCTGCCCCAGAGGACGGTTGTCGGCTACGAAGCGTTGTCCAGGGGGCCGGAGGGGACCTACCTGGAGCCGGCGGAGCGGCTGCTCGGGTTCGCCGAGCGCTCGGGCCTGCTGGGGGAGCTGGAGATGCTGTGTGTGGAAAAGGCCCTGGCCTCCTCCCACAGGCTTCCGTTGGGCTCGACGGTTTTCCTCAACCTCTCCTACCTCGGCCTGGAGTACCTTGAGGGAGAGCTGAAGGGGCTCGCCCACATGGTGCGCCAGGCGGGCTGGTCCCCCCGGGAGTGCGTGCTCGAGATCACGGAGCACACCTACGCCGAGGACCCCGAACGGATCAAGCAACGGATCCTTCGGCTGAGGCAGCAGGGTTTCCGGGTGGCCATCGACGACATGGGAACCGGTTTCAGCTCCCTCAACACGCTGGCCGAGCTTCGCCCGGACTACATCAAGCTGGACCACATGCTGGTGCGCGGCGTGGCCAAGGAGCCCATCAAGAGAAACCTCATCTCCGCCATTACCGGGTTTGCACGGACCAGCCAGGCGTTGGTCATCGCCGAGGGCGTCGAGCATCAGGAAGAGGTTTCCGCGCTCCTCGAGCTGGGAGTCTTCCTGCTCCAGGGTTACTACTTCGGACGTCCCGCCCCGGTGTGATGTAGATCAGCGGAATACCACCGATGCTCTCCGTTCATCCCCCTCATCCCCCCCCAAAAAAAGGTCTAAAAAGGTGCCTGGCGCGCTATTCCGCGTCGTCCCCTGCTTGAGCCGGCTCAGGCCGTCGTAGAGGTACCAGTCCGAGCCGATCCTCGTGATGTTTCCAACACCGTCATAGCTGTAGATTCCACTATCCCAGTTTGAGCTCGCATGAACCGTGTGGATCCGCCTCGGCCGCGCCATCCCCCTGTAGCAGGACACGCTACAAAGGTAGTTGATGGACATCCAGATTCCCGCATGT
>CAZXNA010000033.1:0-27366 GCA_964641295.1 uncultured Thermoanaerobaculia bacterium | reverse complement strand
ACCCCTTGACTTCCGCGGCCTACTCATAGAAGGGACAGCAAACCAGTGTTCCTCCTTCTCCGCGCCGGCCAGCGTGCGGTCGAGTTCCTCCAGCCGCAGAGGTGGCCGGCAGCTTCCCACCGTCGGGATGAACCTGTCCGACGCGGGCCTGCTCTCCGGCGCCCTGGCCACCCGGACCCGTGTCCCACCGCGTCTGACTCCCCGCGCGCCGGCATCCCGGCGTCAGACCCGCCCACGCAGCTCCACTGCCAGGTGGGCCAGCAGCAACTCCACGCGCTTGATCTCCCGGGTCATGGCAACACGCTCCATCTGCATCCAGTACCAGTTCTTGCCTCCCTGGACCGCGAGGAAGCAGAGGAAGAAGCCGGCGCCCCAGCGGATCATCTGGACCACGTCTTCGGTACCGAGGAACTCCACCGCGCAGACCACGGCCAGAACCGCGAACACCAGGATCATCACCATGAACATGGCGCCGTACCACCGCATTCGACCGCGGAAGACCTCGGTCACCATGTCCGGAAGGCCCGGCTCGCCCAGCAGCTCGAGACCCTCGACGTCCTCGGCCTTGAGCGCCTCGCGGATCAGCTCGTCAACATCGACCTTGTGTTCCATCTCACACCTCCAGGGCCGCCCGCAGTCGCTCGCGAGCGTGGTAGAGCCGGGACTTGACGGTCCCGACCGGGATGTCCAGGACCCGGGCGATCTCGGCCACGGACAGGCCCTCGACGTAGAACAGCGCCATCAGCGCGCGCCGCTCGGGATTGAGGCGCCGGAGGGCATCCCGAACCCGGGCGAGATCATCGCCGCGGCCGTCAGCCGGCGCCGCTGCCTGTGACCTCGCGTCGAGCTCGGTGGTCCGTCTCCGGGTACGCTGTCGCCGCGCGATCCAGTCGGCGCAGCGCCGCCTCGTGATCCGCAGGGCCCACGGGCCGAAACAAGCCGGGTCCTGCAGCCGGCGCAGGTCCCGGGCGATCGACACCCACGCTTCTTGCACCGCCTCCAGCGCCCCCTCCGGGTCACCCGTCAGCCTTCGCGCGTGCCGCAGCAGTCGCGGGTGCCAACGCACGGCCAGGCGCTCGAAGGCTTCGACCCTCCGCGCCTGGGCGCCAAGGACCAGCATCTCGTCGACGACTTGCTCCCGTGACCGCATCGTTGCTCCTCGTGGGTGAGGTCCGCCCGACGCCCGAAGAGGTTCACTGCCCCTCCCCAGCCGGCCCCTCGACCCGCTCCCGGAGCGCTCCTCTTCCGCGAGGACGCCGATGGCCCCGGGTGACGATCCCATACCGGACGAGCCCGTGCCGAACGAGTGAGGAACCCGTTCCCATCGCGGGCCAGTCCACGGGGGGATCTGATCAGGGAATCGTCGTCCCCGGAGCTGCGGAGGCTGCGCCGGGATGCGGTCCGTGCTCGTGCCCGCCCAGGCCGGATGAGCGGCCGGGTCGAGCCTGCCGGTCGAGCCTGCTTGCAGCCCGGCTACCGGCGGAGGAGGACGAATGCGGCGATCACGATTCCGGTCAGGAACAGTACGAGGCCCAGCGTGGAGCTGGAAGGAATCGGCTCGATGTTCTGAATGTCCTGGGTGAACGTCTTGAAGACGAGGTCGCTTGTCTGGAGAGTCCAGTTCGTAAAGCGCTGCCCGCCGGGGTAGTTCGCCGCGGTGTCGCCGCGGATCGAGTAACAGACTCCCTCGGCGGTGCTCAGGCGGAACGCGTACTGAGCGCCGGTTTGCGCTGTGATCCCGAAGGCGCTCAGATCGACGTAGGTTCCCGTGATCGAGCCCAACACCAGGCCCGTGGGCGGCGTAATCCCCGTGATCGAGGCGTTGGGGATCGCCAAGGAGGCCAGAACCGGGCCCGGCTGCGGTACTCCACCAATGGTGGTGAGGATCTCGAGGATCAGGGGGTTGGTCGGATTCGCGCAGCGACCCAGCGCCAGCTCGATCCCCAGGAGCTGTTCTGGGGCCCCCGACGTGATGACCTGTCCAATGTCGGAGCCGCTGTGGATCGCCCAGTTGATGTCTCCGGCCAGGTCGTACTGGTCCACAACGCCCTGTGCGGAGGCCGCTTGGGGCGCCATGACCATTGCGAGGACAATCGGGATGACGAAAACGAGTACGCGGCGGTTGCTCATCGGAACCCCCCTTTTCCGTCACCCTTTTTGGCAACGGCATCCTGTCCAAATTGCATCTTCTCCATCACTTATACCACATATCACATGCGACGTGGGCTCCTCGGCCACAAGGGGCGCCAGTCACGCCATTCCGCCAGTGTTGCAACGTCTGCCATATGGGGCGTTGCACGATCGTGACCACCTTCTCCCATCTCCGGCGCCTGGATACGCGCTTCGGTGTGCACACCCGCCTCACACTTCCCGGGCCGTCCCAACATCAGAAACGCCAAAGCCCAAGGCTGCCGGAGCAACCCCAAAAGAAAACCACCCTCTCCAAGTATTTCAAAGGTTTGAAGATGGTCGGGACGCGGAGATTTGAACTCCGGACCCCCTGGGCGCGGCGAGGGGCAGCGGCCGGCGACCGTAGCCGGAGGGGCGGGTGGGCCCCGGGGACCGGCGTACGGACGCCCGCTGGCGCCGCCGCGCGTGTGCATGGGCCGGCCACCCGGCTCATGCACACCACCCTCCCTATCCGGAGTTCGAATCGGAGCGTGATGAGGGGCGAGACGCCGGTGGAAGCTGGAGCCTTTTCGCCCTGGCAGGTCCACCGCGGCCGGCGAAGCCGGCCCGGACGGACGGCAGATGCGGCGCGGACGCTCACGTCCGGCGACGCGATGCCGGACGGCCGAAGGCCCTCGCGCAGCGAGGGTCGCGGCGGACCGCACCGCAACACCAAGGCGACACCAACGAAAAACCGCCCGTGCGGGCGGTGTCCTTTCGGCTATGGTCGGGACGCGGAGATTTGAACTCCGGACCCCCTGGGCGCGGCGAGGGGCAGCGGCCGGCGACCGTAGCCGGAGGGGCGGGTGGGCCCCGGGGACCGGCGTACGGACGCCCGCTGGCGCCGCCGCGCGTGTGCATGGGCCGGCCACCCGGCTCATGCACACCACCCTCCCTATCCGGAGTTCGAATCGGAGCGTGATGAGGGGCGAGACGCCGGTGGAAGCTGGAGCCTTTTCGCCCTGGCAGGTCCACCGCGGCCGGCGAAGCCGGCCCGGACGGACGGCAGATGCGGCGCGGACGCTCACGTCCGGCGACGCGATGCCGGACGGCCGAAGGCCCTCGCGCAGCGAGGGTCGCGGCGGACCGCACCGCAACACCAAGGCGACACCAACGAAAAACCGCCCGTGCGGGCGGTGTCCTTTCGGCTATGGTCGGGACGCGGAGATTTGAACTCCGGACCCCCTGAACCCCATTCAGGTGCGCTACCAGGCTGCGCTACGTCCCGACGCTGACTATTCCGCTCCTTCCATGCTGGAGAGGACGTCCGAGATCTCGTCCCGGACCTCCCGCAGCAGGAGCAAGAGACGTTGTACGCGTTCCCCCTCGTCCTTGTCAACCGCCGGGAGGGTTTTCCTCCTCCGCGACCGTGGCTTTTTCGTGGGCTGTTCCGGCTCTCCGTCCTCGGCGGGGGTCTTTTCCACCGCCGCATCCAACGCCTCGGTCATGGGAGCGATCTTCTTCCGGGCGCCGGCGATGGTCAGGCCCTCATCGAAAAGGAGGCGTCGCACCTCGAGGATCAGCTCCACCTGGGTCCGCGTGTACAGGCGCTGGCCGGTGCCGCTCTTGCTGGCGTCCAGCTGGGGAAACTCGGTACCCCAATAGCGAAGCATGTAGGGCTGGACGTTGGCCAGCTTGCAAACCTCGTTGAGCTTGAAGAGCTCCTGATCCGCCGGAAGGACGGGCCCGTCGCTCATTGATCCTCCTCAGCCGGTACGAGGGTCAGCCGCAATTGCAGCGTGACCCTGCGGTTGCCGATCCATTTCCCGGGCACCGGCACCAGGATATCCAGCTCGCGAACGTCCCCGGACCGGGCCAGCGCCTGGGTGCCCTCGATGCGTAGCTGAAGCTGGTTGGAGCTCGCCTCACCGGTGGTTGCGGGCGTGCCATCCATGGGCACGGCCAGGACAGCCGACGCTTCCGCCACCACGGGGGCCTCGGAAGCCGGCTCCACGAAGGCGAAGGGATCCTCCATGCCGAAAACGACGGGTTCCAGGGGAGGACGATCCCCCGGCGCCGATGGAATACTGTCTGTCTCCTCACCCAAGGGTTCCCCGGCCGAAGCTTCGAACTCCGGCGTCACTTCTCCACCATCGGGTTCCGGGCCGGGCTCCACGACCTCGTGGGAAGACGGGGGTACCGGTTCGCCGGCCATTTCGTGCGGAGTTTCGAGAACCTTCCGAACGAGCTCCTCGGCCGCTGCCGCTCCGGGTTCCTGAACAGCTGCGGCGTCCAGCCACAGAGCTCTCTCACGCCGGTCCTCCTCGGCGGTCGGCTGGGGCTCGGTTGCCACGGCCTCGGACGAGTCGGGCCCGCCGGCCACCGCAGGCTCGCCGAACGGGCCGGCGTCTTCATCATCACCCCGGGCGAGCTCTTCGGCCATGAAGGGAGGCGAATCCTCACCGGGCGCCGGCTCTGGAAAAGCCTCCTCGTCCTCCTGCGATGGCTGGAAGGAACCCTGGGGTTCCTCCTCCGGCGTGATCTCGAAGGGGGACTCCTCGGCCGGCATCTCCCACGTCTCGGTGATGGGTCCCGTCGTCTCTTCGTCCGGAGGAAGGAACTCTTCGGCCGGAGAGGTAACGGGCTCGGCCGAATCGGCTTCGCCCTCCCGTGCCTCCGTGGGCCCGAGCTCGACGGTCACTTCGCCGCTGACGGGCCGGTCCATACCGTCGCCAGCTCCACGTGAACTGCCATCACCGGCCTGGCCGGCCTGCATGTCTTCCCGAACCGCGGAGTCCGCCGCCGCGTCGGCCACCGGAGATTCCTCGGGGGGAGATTCGGGTTCGAGACCCGGGCCCGTCCCGGACGTTCCGAACCCTTCTTCGCCACCCGGTGGCGTCCAATCCTGCTGCCCATGGTCGGCTGGACCCCCAAGGGCCCATAAACCGTCGTTGGGAGGTGAAGGGATGGACATGCTGGGGTGGGTGATGGCCTCCTCCGATACCTCGGACGCCCCTCCGGCCTCCTCCGGGCCAGCGCCACTGGCCGGCGGGGCGAGGGAGACGTCGGGCACCGGCGGCCTGAACGGTGCGACCGGGGGCGGCAGCGTCCCGGCCGGCCGCAAGCTGGCGCCCGGCTGAGGGGCCCGGAGGGAGATTCCCTCCTGGGGCCGTCCGACGGGCTCGTACCGATCCCGCAGGCTCCGCATGACCAGCTTGACGATCCCCTCCAGGGTCTCCTGGACCCCGATGCCGTCGGTGGCCACCGACTCGAAGAAGGGTGCGTCATACTCGTTGAGCACCTCGTCCATCTCTTCCAGAGACATGATGTCCTTGAGGTCCCGTTTGTTGAACTGCAGTACGTGGGGGAAGCCCTCCAATTCGATCCCCTGGAGCAGGAGGTTCTCCTTGAGGTTCTTCCAGGAGTCCGCGTTGGACGCTCGCATGGCCCGCTGGGAGTCCGCCACGAAAACCACGCCGTCGGCACCCTTGAGGACGAGCTGCCTCGTGGAGTTGTAATGGACCTGACCCGGCACCGTGTAGAGCTGAAGGGTCACGTCCAGGCCACGGATCTTTCCGATTTCCAACGGCAAGAGATCGAAGAAGATTGTCCGGTCACCCTCGGTGGCCAGGGAGATCATTTCCCCCCGATGGCCCCCCTCGAAGTGATCGTGAATCCACTGGAGGTTGGTGGTCTTTCCGCACAACCCAGGACCGTAGTACACGATCTTGGCGTTGAGCTTCCGCAGGGCATAATTGAAAAACACCATGATTACCCTCGACGCTTCCGCCCTCTGATCATAACCTTGATCGGTACGCCTGCCAACTGGAAGTACTCACGAAGAACATTTTCCAGATGACGAACGTACGAAAAGTGCGCCTCCCCGGTCAGGTTGGTGAAGAGGGCAAAGGCGGGCGGCCTCCGGCCGACCTGGGTGGCGTAGTAGAGCTTGGCCTCCCGCTTCCCGCCAGTCGACGGCGGGGACTGACTCCAAGCTCTTCGAAGGAGAACGTTGAGATCGCTGGTATTGCTTTCCAGATCGAAGGCCTCGCCCAGCCGGACGAGAGCCGGGAGAATCTTGGGGATCCCAGACCCCGTCACGGCCGAAACGTGAAGCACAGGTGCATGGCGCATGAACTTGAGGTGGCGCGCCGCCTCGTCTTCGAGGCGTTCCCTCCAGCGCGCGCGATCGGTCGCCAGGTCCCACTTGTTGACCACGAGGATGACGCCACGGCGGGCCTCCCAGGCGTAGCCGGCCACGTGGGCGTCCCGTCGGTTGATGCCGCGCTCGGCGTCGACGACCACCAAGCAGAGGTGGGCGCGCTCGATGGCGCGGCGCGCCATGACGACGGAGAGCACCTCGGGGCCGCGATCCGTCTTGCCCTTGCGGCGGATACCCGCCGTGTCGACGAAGCGAAACCGGCGGCCCTCCCGCTCGAAGAGGACGTCGACGGCGTCCCGGGTGGTTCCGGGTATCTCGCTGACGAGGACGCGCTCCTCACCGATGATGCGGTTGAGGATCGAAGACTTGCCGACGTTGGGCCGGCCAATAATGGCCACGCGGAGCTCGCTATCCTCGTCCTCCCCGGAATCATCCGCTACTTCCTCCCCCGGGACATGGATCCACGGTTCCAGTGCCTCCCAGAGCTCCGACAGCCCCGTGCCATGCTCGGCGGAGATGGTCACCGGCTCTCCAAGACCGAGGGAGAAGAACTCCCCGGCGCCCAGGTCGACGCCGAGGCGGTCTCCCTTGTTGACCACGGGAACAACCGGCACCTCCCGCGAACGAAGCATCTTGGCCAGCTCCTGATCTTCCGGCACCGGGCCGGTCGCCCCGTCCAGGAGGAAGATCACCGCGTCCGCCCCGGCCATGGCGACCTCCGCCTGCTCGCGGATCAGGGGGATGAAGTGGCCCTCGTCCTCCATCAGGAGCCCACCCGTGTCGATGATCATGGCCCGTCCACCACCCGGGATCCGAGCCTCGCCGACGATGCGATCTCGCGTGACACCCGGCAGATCGTGGACCAGCGCCTTCCGCGAGGCCGTCAGCCGGTTGAAAAGGGTTGACTTGCCCACGTTGGGCCGGCCGACGATGACGATGACCGGGATTCGCGCCATCTTTCCCCTCACCGATTCCCGGCCGTCGGGGCAGGGGTCCCCGAATCGGTGGCTCCAGCGCCGTTCGGAACTTCCCCTTCCTCGGCGGAGGGCGCAGCGGGGGTCGGCATCTTCCACCGGCTCCCACCCTTGGTCTCCAATACCCGGCGGAAGGTGACGAGCCACTTCCCGTCGACTTTCCGAAGCTGAATGACAGAGTGCTGGATGGTGTTGGGGTTGTGTCCTTTCTCCGTGCCGTTGAAGGCGTCCAGACGACGCACGTCCCAGATCTCCAGCAGCTTGACCGTGGCGTTGACGATGCGGAACACCTGGACGTCCTCCACATCGGCCCTGAGGAGCGTCGCTTCGAGGCGATCACCGGACATGGCCAGCTTGTGGAGGACCTTGCTGACGGAAGCCATCTCGCCCTTGCTGGCCACACCCTTGAGCCGCCTGGCATCCATGTTGGTATAGGCATCGGAGAGCTGCTGGAGGTACTGGAGGACGGTTTTGGAGATCGCCTCGCGCTCCTCGAGGGTTGGAGTAGTGTCCTCACAACCCGTCAGGAACACACCCCCAAGAACCACCATGCCGGCCAGCGCCAGGGAGACGATGGTCTTGCGTCGTTCGGTCATGATGTCCTCCCCTGCCGGATCCACAGCACCTTTGTGACCCGGCTGCACGAGCATAACACCGAGAGGGTCACACCCAGCCCGCGTATCTCACCGCCTCGTGCAGCGAAGGAGGCGAGGTGCCGTGGATCTCGGCGTTCTCGCAAAATGGGCAAGCAGAGGCGCAACCTCAGTACGTTGAGGGAGCGAATCGAGGACAATGCTGCCAGATGCGGTGCATCGCGCCCTGCAGCAGATGGATGATGGACAAACTGGGCTGGCTTGCCACCCGGCCCTCCGGGCCTTACCTTCTGCCCAGGAGGGTCAAACCGTGGAGACGCTCGACGAAGCCCAGTGGTACGAGGTCGTGCTGGTCCGCGAAAGGGATGAGCTCCCTGTCTTTTCCGGGCAGCTCGAGGACTGCGAGAACTGGCTGGCCCTCAACGGAGACGCCTGGAAGGAAGGGCATTTCGAGATCCGGCCGGCGATCGAGGTGAACCTGGATCACTCATGAATCATGCGGGCTGGTCACCCTGTCACCGCCTCACGCCGTTCACGCCGAACTGAAGAAAACCGGGGTCAAACAGCACTGAGGAGGATAACCGTGATGTTGTCGTTCCCGCCGGCCTGGTTGGCGGCGACGATCAACCTTTTCCCGATCTCCTCGAGACTCCCGGGCCCCTGGAGCAAACGTGCGATGGCCTCGTCGGTCAACATGGTGTTGAGCCCGTCGGAGCAGAGCAGGTAGAGATCCCCCGGCTCGATGGTCGTCTCCAGGATATCCACCCGCGGCATGTAGCTCCCACCGAGAGCCTGGGTCACCACGTTCTTGAGTGGATGAAACCGGGCCGCCTCCTGTGTCAGGAATCCGGCCGCCACCTGTTCGGAAACCCACGAGTGATCCGTGGTCAGGGTGACGAACTCTCCCCGGCGAAGCAGATAGGCCCGGCTGTCCCCGACGTGTGCGATGATCAGCCGGTCGGTACCCGGGGGATGAACGGCCGCGACGACGGTCGTGCCCATACCCTTGAGGGAGGCATCTCCCTCCACAGCGTGTGTCACCCGCTCGTGGCCCGCCTGGATGGCGTCGACGAGGCGGTTGGCCGTGGAGCTATGGGTCGCATCCCAGGATTCCGGCCAGGTGCCGTCTTCCTGGGGAAGCGACTGCCGGAATCGCTCCTGGATCTCCCGGGCAGCCAGCCGCGACGCCACGTCACCGGCAGCATGCCCACCCATCCCATCGGCCACAAGGTAGAGCCCAGCATCCTCGTCAACGAGGTAGACATCCTCGTTCATCCGGCGCTTCATGCCCACGTCGGTTCCACCCCAGACGTGGAGCTCAACCGCACGTTTTTCTGCCATCGGCTCACTCTCTCCGTTTCAGGCGGCCCAGAAGACCATCGGCCCCCTTCTTCGAGGGTTCCTCGTGGTCGAGCGTGTTGATGATATCGAGCGCCTTGGCATTGTTGGGATCCACGAGCAACACTTCGTTGGCCAGACGCCTCGCCCGGAGGCTCATTCCGGCCTTGAGAAAAGCCCGGGCCGTCTCGACCTTCATGACCAAGTTGTCCTTCTCCAGCTGGATGGCCCGCTCCAGACAGCGCAGGGCGGCCTTCTCTCGTCCGTTGATCTGGAGGAGGGCCATCCCCAAGAAGTACTGGGCGCGGGAATTCTCGTTGTCGTGGTTGATCGCCAGTTCAAGGAGCTCCTTGGCCTCCAGGATGTTCCCGTTCTTGAAGGCCTGAGCCCCCTTGACCGCCAACCGGCGGGCAATCTCCTTGGGGTCGTGTTTGACTTCCTTCTTCGTTCCCAGGGAAAGCTCCCGGTCGTAGGCCTCGCGGCTCGCCGGCCGGCTCAGAACGTTAAAGGCCTCTGTGATCGACTGGAAACGTTCCTCGGCCTCCGCCCGCTTCTCCGGCGGAAAGCGGTCGGGGTGGTACTTATAGATCATTCTCCGGAACGCCGAACGGATATCGTCCTCCGACGCATCCCTTTCCACGCCCAGAACCTCGTAGTAGTTGATCATGGTGCCTGTGTTTCCATCTTAGTGCCCCAATGGCCGTACCTCATTCTAACCCATTGTCTATCACAGCGGCACAGCGGCTGCAACATCATTCAGGCTGGTCCTCCAGGAATGACGAGCCCGTGGACTGGTACCGCCGCAGCCAGAGCTTGACCCTCCCGGTCAGCAGGAGGATGGACAGCAGGTTTGGGATGGTCATCAAACCCAGTGCCACGTCGCCGAAGCTCCAAACGAGCTCGAGGGAATAGATGGCTCCGAGAAAGTGCATGACGCAGAAGAGGATTCGATAGGGCACGACCCACCTCGGACCAAAGAGGTAGAGAACCGAGCGGTCGCCGTAGTAGGACCAGCTGATGGCCGTCGAGAGACCGAAGAGGAAGACGGCCAGGGTCACCAGGAGGTAGCCGTACCGGCCCGTTACGGAAGCGAGTCCCCGTTGGAACGCCCAGGCCGTCAACGGCGAGCCGTTCTGCAAGGCTTTCCCGCGAAGAATCAGGCTGCCCTTCACCGGTTTGCCGTCCGCCGTGCTCAGGACCACACCGCCCATATTGCCGGGGTCCGACTGCGGAAGCTCGAGCCAACCGGAAAACGGCGCCTCGGCCCGGTGCAGAATGGGGTCGGCCGCGACGAGAAGCCTGGCGTCGTCGACGGTCGAGTGGTTCCGGAGGAACTGCAGATCAGGGGCGCGGCCGTCGATGACCTGGAAGCGGCCCGCGGCCAGTTCGTCCTCGGCGAGAACCCCGCCCGGCCGAACCACCGCCCCCCGCCGGGCGGCGGTGATGGCCGCCTGCCGGTTGACGACGACGCTCTGGACCTGCTTGTCGTGCCAGACCCCCGTCGTCAGGATGACCACGGCCGTCATGGTGCAGATCAGGAGGGTATCGATAAAGGGGCCCAGCATGGCGACGACGCCTTCCCGAACGGGTTCGTCGGTCTTGGCAGCGGCATGGGCGATGGGTGCCGAGCCCTGCCCGGACTCGTTGGAGAACAGTCCCCGCTTGACCCCCCAGGTCATCATGAAGATGAAACCCGCCCCGGCGAAGCCTCCAATGCCAGCGGCCGGCTGGAACGCCGAGGCCACGATCTCCGCGAGGGTCCCCGGCACCTGGCGGGCGTTGAGGACGAGGACCACCAGCCCCGCCCCCACGTAGAAGACCGCCATGAAAGGAACGAGCCTGGAGGTCACCCGGCCGATCCGTCGGATTCCGCCGAGGATCACCATGGCCACAAGGGAGGCCATGACCAGGCCCGTGATCCAGGTTGGCACGCCGAGGTCTTGCCGGAACTGGTCGGCCACGGTGAACGACTGCACGGCGTTGCCCGACCCGAACGAGGAGATGACGGCGAAGCCCGCGAAGGCCATGGCGAGGGGCTTGAACGCCTTACCGAGCCCCCGCTCGATGGAGTACATGGGTCCACCGGCCGCGGAACCTCCCGGGAGAATGATCCGATACCGGATCCCCAGGGTGCATTCGGTAAATTTGAGCGCCATACCGAAAACCGCCGTCACCCACATCCAGAACACGGCACCGGGGCCACCGTAGTGGATGGCCGTGGCCACGCCGGCGATGTTGCCGATACCAACCGTGGCCGAAAGGGCAGTCGATAACGCCTGGAAGTGGGAAAGATCCCCCTCGTGCTCCGGATCGTCGAAGTCCCCGCGAACGACCTTGAGCCCGTGACGGAACAGACGGACCTGTACCCACCCCAGGCGGAAGGTCGTGATGATTCCAGTACCGACCAGCAGGACGACGATCAGGGGAAGCTGCTCCGGCCAGCCCCAGACAACGTCGTTGAGGTGAAAGATCACGCCCCGGATCAGCTCGTACAACCAGCCCATCGACCCCCCTGGAGGTATCCCGCAGTCCCTTCGTCGCTGCCGGTCATCGTACACGAGCCGCCACCACACTTTGCGGCAGCGGGACGCGACAAACGGCCGGTAACACAAGATTCGCCGGAACATGTTGCCCTTCGGGCTTCCCTGGGAGACAATGTCGGTATTCGTTCCTTCTCCGGAGGAACGGTCCAACCGAAGGAAGGCGCGCCATTGCAACGAGTGGACTCCACCCGGGTTCCCCGAACGGCCGGAACAAGGCCACGCCCCGACCGGCAAGCTGAATTGGAGCGTCCGCCGTGGGCTTGACCGGCAACCTCAAGACCATGTCCATCGCCGAGGTTCTCGAGTGGCTCTCCATGAGCCGCAAGACGGGGACCCTGGTGGTCAACGGGCCCCGTTTCAGCAAGCGGCTCAACCTGATCAACGGCGAGCTGGTCGCCATTTCCTCGGACAACCCCAGGGAGATGATCGGCCGGTACCTGGTCGGATCCGGCTACCTCGGACCCGACGAGCTGGAGTACCTGGTCGAAATGCAGCAGCATTTCCAGCTGGCCATGGGAGAGCTGGCCGTCAAGCTGGGCCAGATCACACGGGACGACATGGATCGTCTCCTGAGGATCAAGACCGAGGAAAGCCTCCGCGACCTCCTGACGTGGGAGGAGGGTGATTTCCGCTTCGTCGAAGGAGAGCTCCCGAGCCGGGACCTCCTCAAGGTGCACCTCCAGGTCCGCGGCTTCCTGCTGGAAGGGATGCGCCAGAACGACGAGCTGAACCGCATGCGGGAAGCCGTGCCCGACGTGTATCACGTGCCCCGGCTGATCCGCTTCCCGGAGGACGAGCACCTGGACCCGGATGAACAGGAGATCCTCCGGTACATCGACGGAGCCCGAACCATCGAGTCCATCGCGCTGAGGGCTCAGGTGACCGAGTTCAAGGCCATGGCGACGGTCTTCCGGGGTGTCCGCCAGGGATGGATCGAGGTCGGACCTCCCCCGCCCCGGGAAGAGCTGGAGACGCCCTACGCCCACCTGGCCTGGCGGGAGCTGGCCGACAAGATCCAGGAAGACCTGGACCGGGGGCGCCTCCTCGACGCGCTCCTGGGTGTGCTCTCCCTCCGCGAGAAATACGGGGACGACCCGGTGGCCGTCGACTTCGCCTTCGATGTCGAGGGCCGGCTCGAACAGGCCGTCAAGGACACGGAGCTCGAGGATGGCGCCGTGCTGGAGCCCACCATCTCCCCCCAGGAGCTGATGAAGCTGGACATCGATCCCGGCGAGGGCTTCGTCCTCTCCCGTCTCAACGGGCGCTACAGCATCGGCGAGATCCTGTCCCAACTTCCGGGAAACGAACTGCACAACCTCGTCAGAATCCACGAGCTCCACCGGCGAGGCCTGGTCAAGGTGTCCAAGGTCCACAGCGTGCGCAAGTACCAGGAGCCCGGAGAAGAACCCCCGCCGGGCGGCGGCACACCGCCGCGCTGAGTTCTGTATAATCCGCCGCCGGAGGTTCTGATGAAGATGCGCATCCTATCTACGATCACCGTTTTCCTGCTCGCCATCTCCCTGGCAGCTTGCGGCGGCAAGAAGGCGCCGGCTCCGCCCGCGCAGCAGGCCGCCAGCCAGGCCACGGAGGCCCCGGCGACGATCCCTGGCCACGATATTCAGGAGGCTATCAAGAACATGCCCGACGACGAGGTCCACAAGGGACTGGCCACGGCCCCCCAAGGTGGAGCCATGGGCGGCATGGGCATGGGTGGCATGGGCATGGGTGGCGCCCTGAACACCGAGGTCCACCTGGACGATGCCGTGCGCGCTGCATGGGCCGGCGTCAAGATCAACGTGACCGACCGGAAAACCGGCGAGGTCTCCACCTTCGAGGCCCCCATGGGCAAGCCAACCCCCCTGGGAAAGACGGGCCTGATCCTGACCGCCGATGTCTTCGTGCCGGACTTCGTCATGGGCGCCGACGGGATTACGACCCGATCGGCCGAACCCAAGAACACCGCGGCCCACGTGACCATCTCGGAGAAGGGCAAGCCGGACTTCAAAGGCTGGCTGTTCGGGACCATGCCTGACATCCACCCTTATCCCAACGATCTCTACCAGGTCACCCTGGAGTCAGGCATCCCCGTCAAGAAGTAGCCGACGACATCGACCATCCATCTGCTGCAGGGCGGGATGCACCACGGTGCATCCCGCCCTTTCAAGTCCAGTGAACGGTCCGATCTACCTCCCCGAGCGATCGGGGTAGGCCGGTGGCTTGGGACGGCTGGGGGGATTCTTCTCGATCTCCTCCAGAACCACCTGGACGGCCCTGTCCAGCTGGGGATCTCCCCCGTCCACCATCCTGGACGGATCGTCCACAACCTCGATGTCGGGATCGATGCCATGCCCTTCGACGATCCACGTGCCGTTCGTGCTGTAGATTCCGAAGGTCGGCACCGTGACCATGCCCCCATCAATCAGCTGGGGCACACCTGAGATCCCGATCAAACCGCCCCAGGTGCGCGTTCCGATCAGCGGGCCCAGGCCCCGCTCCCGGAAGAACAGGGGAAAGGCGTCACCGCCGGATCCGGACCAGCCGTTGATCAGCATGGCCATGGGGCCCGTGGCCGCCACCGGAGGCCACTGCCAGTCCCGCCCGCTCCGCACACGCCAGTAACAGTAGAGGGGCCGGTTGAGCAGCTCGACGAAGCGGTCGGGGATCTGTCCGCCGGAGTTGAAGCGTTCGTCGATGATCAATCCCTCCTTGTTGTACTGGGCCCGAAACTGCCGCACCAGCTCGGTCTGTCCGTTCCGGCCGGTATCCGGCACGTAGATATAGCCGATCCGGCCGCCGCTTTCCCGGTCCACCCGCTCCCGCTTGGTCTCGATCCACTCCAGGTTGCGCAGGCGATACTCGCTCTTGAGCGTCTTGACCAGCACGTCGTGGGCGCCCTCCATGGAGGGTTTGTCGTTGACGGTCAGCACGACGGTCTTCTCCGCCAACCCCTCGAATGCAGCCCAGGGATCGACGGAGCTCTCCAGCGGAACGTGGTTGACGGCCAAGAGCCAGTCCCCCTCCTTGACATCAACGCCGGGAGCCGCCAGGGGAGAGCGGACGCTGACATCCCACGGGGCACCGCGAACGATGTGGGTGATCCGGTAGGCCCCCTGCTCCAGGGCGAAGTCCGCGCCCAGCAACCCCACGCTTTCCTTCCGTCCCCGTTCCAGGTCGCCGCCTCCCCGGTAGGTGTGGGAGGAGTTCAGCTCTCCGATCAGCTCGCCGATGACGAAGTTGAGGTCCGAGCGCGTGACCACGTTGTCCAGGAGCTTCCCGTAGCGCCGGCGCATGGCATCCCAGTCGACGCCGTGCATGCCGGGGTCGTAGAAGTAGTCCCTCTCGAGCCGCCAGGCGTCGGTGAAGATCTGGCGCCATTCGGCCCTGGGATCGACGGTCATCTCGAGGTCCGCCAGGGAGATCTTGTCCTCGAGCTTCTGTCCGGGAGCGATGTCGATCAGGGCCAGGGTGTCGTCCTTGTTGACCAGGATCTTCTTGCCCCCGGCGGCCACGGTGAAGCCGTCGATTCCGTCGATGATGGTCTTCTCCTCACGTTTTTCGAGATCCCAGAAGATCAGGGAGCCTTTCTCGTCGTCCCCGCATCCCGTGTTGGGGAGCCTGAGGTAGAGGACCTTCCCCTCAACGACGGCCAGGTCGCCGTATTTCCCCGGATCCACCGGCAGCACCACCATCCGGGCCTCCATGCCGTCCGGGTCGATCTTGACGGGCTTGGGCTTCTTTTCTTCCTTTTCGTCCTTCTCCGTCGTTCCCTTCTTTGCGGCCTTGGACCCGCCGGCTTCGGCCTTCGACTCCTTCGCCCCATCGCCTTTCGCGCCGGCCCCCTCCTTCTCACCGTCCTTCTCGGCCTCCTTGGCCCCGCCCTCCTCGTCGTCCCGAGGCGCCAGAGGAGACGCCACGTCCTTCCGCAGGGGGATGGCGGCCAGCACGGTGGAGTTGGCGTAGATCCAGGTGTTCTCCTGGTTCGAGTAGTAGGGCTCGAAGTGCCGGTCCGTCAGAACCCAGAGGTAGTTCCCTTTGGGCCCAAAGGCCGGGTTGGAAACCTCGTAGAACCCCGAGGTCACCTGATGACGAACGCCGTTCTCCGTGTCGTAGAGAAAGACCGCGTCATGGCGATTCTCGAGCCCGCGGGCCCACGCCAGCCACCGTGAATCCGGCGACCAGCTGAAGTTGAAGTTCTCGAGGCCTCCGTGGGTGAGCCACAGCCCGTGGTCGATGGTCTCGACCTTTCCCGTGGCCAGGTCGCAGACGTTGATCCCCATGGAGCTGTCCACGAAGGCCAGCTTCTTGGAGTCCGGAGACCAGAACGGCGTGTAGCGGTAGCCGGGCCCCAGGCGGGTCACCCGGCGCTCCGTCCCCTTGCCGTCGGCGGGCCGGACCATCAGGTTGTACTCACCGCTGCGATCGGAGAAGTAGGCGATCAGCTTGCCGTCCGGCGACCACGACGGGTTGCGCTCGGCCACCCCCGGGCTACGGGTCAGGTCGAGGACGGGCCCGTGCTTGGCCGGGACGCTGAACAGGTCGCCGCGGGCCTCGAGGACCACGCGCTTAGCCGAGGGCGAAACGTCACCGTGGCTGAGGTACTTGGCCACCTTGACCCGGCGCGGCTTGAGGGTCGCCAGATCGGTGATCACCGTGACGGGAACCTCCACCACCTTCTCCTCGGGCAGCTCCAGCCGGTAGAGCACGCCGGCCGCCTCGAAGACGATGTCCGACGGCCCGATGGCCGGAAAGTGGACGTCGTACTTGCTGAAGTGGGTCACCTGGCGCAGTTCGCCGGTCGCGCTCTCCAGGGCCCACAGGTTGGCGCGGAGGGCCGGGCCCCGGTCCGACAGGAAGTAGAGGGTCTTTCCGTACCACATGGGCTGGGAGTCGTTGGCGTCACTGTGGGTCAGGTTCTTCGCCGCATGGGTCTCGAGGTCGAAGAGCCAAATGTCCGGCGCCATGCCGCCCCGGTAGCGCTTCCAGGTCCTGAAATCCCGGCTTATGGGGATATAGGCCAGCCGGTGCCCGTCGGACGCCACCATGCCGAACTCGCCGTATGGCACGGGCAAACGCTCCGGAAGACCGCCCGTGGCGGGTACGCGATAGAGCTGGTTGAATCGCGTCCGGCCACTCTGCATCCGCGAGGCGAAGAGGATCGAACCACCGTCCGGGAACCAGTCCAGCATACGGTCGGGCGCCGGGTGGTGGGTCAGACGCTCGGGCACGCCGCCGTCGGACGGCACCACGTAGATGTCCGTGTTGCCGTCGTAGTCGGCGCTGAATGCGATCTTCGTGCCGTCGGGAGAGAAGCGGGGGAAGCGCTCCTCGCCCATCGGCGTGCTCA
Organism: uncultured Thermoanaerobaculia bacterium; assembly: GCA_964641295.1. GTDB lineage: Bacteria > Acidobacteriota > Thermoanaerobaculia > Thermoanaerobaculales > Sulfomarinibacteraceae > JAADFK01. The sequence goes on along the minus strand of CAZXNA010000033.1, from coordinate 10,303 downwards.
GACGGTGGGCCGTCCCCCCCTCCTTGGCGACCACCCACACGTCGCCCGCGTAGACGAAGGCGATCTGGCTGGCCGAGACGTCCGGGTAACGTAGCATCCGGGCGTCGATCTGGGCCTCGGCCGGCATGGCGGCCATGACGAGCACGAAGCCGATGAGAGCAGCGAGCGATTTCGTTCTCATGGGAATCTCCTCTTGGCGACGGTCATGCCGGAAGTATACGGCGGTCGGGAGGTGTTGTTCTCGTCGGGCTGCCGCTTTCCTGGTACCATCCGGGCATGGACGAGGGGCGAATCCTGATCGTTGACGACGAGGCGGGCGTCCGCAAGGTTCTCAACAGGATCCTCAGCGGCGCCGGTTACTCGGTGGAGGAGGCCGAGGACGCCTTCCACGCCCTGGACCGGCTGGATATCTCCCCCCCCGACGCCATGCTCCTGGACCTCAAGATGCCCGGAATGGACGGGCTCGGCCTGCTGGACAACCTCAAACAGCGGGGGATCTCAGTACCGGTGGTGGTCCTGACGGGCCATGGGGACGAGCTGACCGCCAGGGAGTGCCTCGAGGCCGGCGTCGCCGCCTTCCTGACCAAGCCGCCCGACCGCTCGGAGCTGCTGCTCGCCATGCGCGGCGCCGTAGCCCAGGGCAAGCTCGCCAAGGAACGCACCACGGGGGAGGAGGAGCCGCCGCCGCTCCTGGGGGACAGCCTCCCCATGCGCCGGCTTCGTGAGGAGATCGTCCGGGTGGCGACCTCGACGGCCACGGTGCTGGTCCAGGGAGAGTCGGGGACGGGCAAGGAGCTGGTCGCACGTCGTCTCCACCACCTCTCCGAGCGCGCCCGCGCCCCATTCGTGCGGGTCAACTGCGCCGCCATTCCCGAGGAGCTGATCGAATCCGAGCTTTTCGGTCACGAGAAGGGGTCGTTCACCGGGGCTCACCGCCGGCAGGTTGGGAAGTTCGTCCAGGCCGACGGGGGCACGATCTTCCTGGACGAGGTCGGCGACATGTCGCTGAAGACCCAGGCCAAGGTGCTGCGGGTTCTTCAGGACGGGGAGGTCGAGCCCGTGGGGGCCGGCAAGCCGTTCCGGGTGGACGTCCGGATCATTGCCGCCACCAACAAGGACCTGACGGCCGAGGTCCAGGCCGGACGCTTCCGGGAGGATCTCTACTACCGGCTGGCGGTCGTGCTCCTCAACACCCCTCCTCTGCGGGAGCACGCCGAGGATATCCCGCTCCTGGTGGAGCACTTCACCGCGGAGTTCTGCGAGGAGTACAACCGGCGTTTCAAGCGGTGGTCCCCGGAGGTGCTGGACCGCCTGACCCGCTACTCCTGGCCGGGCAACGTCCGGGAGCTGCGAAACGTCGTCGAGCGGGCCGTCATCATGGAGCTGGACGACACCATCCGGAACGCCGACCTGATTCCCTCCCCCGGCGCCGGTGCAACCGACAGGCTCCTTGAGATTCCCAACCTGGCCGAGTTCCAGCGGGAATCCGAACGCCTCTATATCCTGCACCACCTGGAGCGCAACAACTGGAACGTGGCGGCGACGGCCCGGGCCATCGGCACGCCACGCTCCAACCTCTACAAGAAAATGCAGGCATACGACATCGAAAGGAAGAGCTGAATGAGCACGACACCATTGACTCTGGACGAGATGACGGCCGCCGGCGCCCACCGGACGGGGCACTTCCGGCTCTCCTCGGGTCTCCATTCCGGAGACTACCTCCAGTGCGCCCTCTACCTGGCGGATCCCGGCCGAGCCGCACGGGCCGGCGGGTTGATCGCCGAGGGGCTCCGCGCCCTGGGGGTGGACCCCGAGCTCGTCGTCTCTCCGGCCCTGGGTGGCGTCATCATCGGCCACGAGGTGGCGCGGGCCCTGGCGCGCCCCTTCATCTTCACGGAGCGCCAGGACGGGGTCATGACCCTGCGGCGGGGGTTCGCGGTCGCCCCGGGCCAGCGGGTGGTCATAGTCGAGGATGTGGTCACCACGGGCAAGTCCACCCGCGAGGTGATCCGCGTCCTCGAGGAAGCCGGCGCCCGTGTCCTGGCCATGGCCTCCATGGTCAACCGCTCGGGCAAACCCAACCCCTTCGAGCCCCTCCCCTACCACGCTCTCCTGACGGTGGACTTTCCCGTCTGGGAACCGGAGAGTTGCCCCCTGTGCCAGCAGGGCGTTCCCATCGAGAAACCGGGCTCGCGTCCGGTCGCCTGAGGTTTGCCCCTCCTGCAACGGGTCGCGTCTGGCGGCACGTCTACCGCAATACGCTGACGGAGCTGCGCCCTGCCAAACGGGCCGGAGAACGGTTCCAGGAGAGAATGTGGGCTTTCTCCTTCGGATCCATGTGAACCACGGCACTCAGGCCCATCTCCCAGGCACCCCGTCTCGCCACGGCCGCAACGTCCAGGTTGCCGTCGCTCCGCCGGGTGACTCTGCTGACGATGCTTGCCCCGCCGAAGGAGCGTGGCGCCACCCCGGAGAAGCCCGGATCTTCATCAAGGGCGGCCATGGTCTCGGCCAGGACGGCATCGCTGGCGGCGCGCAACTCGATGAGCCGCCGCTCGCGCTCGAGGGCGTTCTTCCCGGAGAGCGCCGTCCGGAACGCCAGGAGCACTGCGGCCGCCACGAGAAGCAGCACTGCCAGGGCCAGCAGGAGGGCGAAGCCACGGTCCGGCGGGCGTCTCACCACTGCCTCGACCACCCGGCGCCCCGGGGCGCCGCCCGGATCCACCACACGGCGTTCTGACTGCCGGAGGCCCGCAACGAGGGCCTCTCGCCCAAGGTCTGGAGCGGGAACGACACCTTGACGTCCACCGCACGGCCGGCCACCGCCCTCCACCGGAAGCTCCTCAGGCCGCGAACGATGACGCGACGCCTGGAGGCGCCGCCGGGCGGGGCCGTCTTCCGGAGGAGCCTCTCGCCGTCGAAGTCGTACTGGACGGCAGTGCCGTCCTTCAGATGCAGCTGGAGAGACAGGGATGACCAGACTCCCCCGCTTCCCGGAACCCCAACGGCCGATTCCACGTCCCGGCGCAGCTGCACGCCCAGGGCCCCCAGGCGCGGCCCGGCCGCCACCTGCGCCGCCGAGGCCTCCACCCGCCGGGAGACCACGAGGAGGCGGCCCGCGATCAGCAAGAGCACGCTCAACAGGGCGAGGGCCACGACAACCTCCAGGAGCGAGTGACCCGTCTCCTTCGAGGGTTTCACGGCCGCCACACCATGCTCTCGAGCCGCTGGCTCACCATTCTCCCACCCTCTTGCCAACGTGCCACCGCCGTCACCACGTAGAGGGCCTTCCTGCTCCCCTCGCGCACCTCGATCCGGATCGACAGCTTGTCGAGGTCCAGGGGAACCGGGGGAGCGAAGCTCCCGCTCTTCGGGGGAAGGAGGCCGCTGCGGACGCTTTCCACGGCCGCCTCCAGGGTCCGGGCCACGGCGTTCCGGTGTTCCGCCAGGCGCAAGAGCCGGGCCTCCCCGTGGAGCCCGGCGGCCGCCACGATCACCGCGCCCGCAACGAGGGCCAGGGCGAGGACGACCTCCACCAGGCTTGTGCCACGACACCAGGACCGGCGAAGCTCATCATGGATCTCCACCGGATCATCCTACCCTCAACCGCGCGGGCCGGCCGTCCTCCTGGTCTTGGGCCTCTGGTTGGCCGGGAGGATCTTCTTCCGCAGGCGGATGACCGAGGGCGTCACCTCCACCAGCTCATCGGCGTCGATCCACTCCAGGGCACGATCCAGCGTCATGCGGTGGGGTGGGGCCAGGCGCAGGGCCTCGTCGGAGCCTGCGGCGCGCATGTTGGTCAGCTTCTTCTCCCGGGTGATGTTGACGTCCAGATCGTTTTCCCGGTTGTACTGACCGACGATCATCCCCTCGTACACCTCGGTGCCGGGCCGGATGAAGAGGGTACCGCGCGGCTGGAGGTGGAAGAGGGCGTAGGCAGTGGCCGTGCCGGGCCGGTCAGCCACCATGGCCCCTGTCGTCCGACCCGGGATGTCGCCCTGCCAGGGCTCGTAGCCGTCGAAGATCGTGTTGAGCATCCCCGTGCCCCGGGTGTCGGTCAGGAATTCGGAGCGAAAGCCGATGAGACCCCGCGACGGCACGCGGAACTCCAGCCGGACCCGTCCGTGCCCGTGGTTGGTCATCCGGACCATGCGCCCCCGGCGTCCGCCCAACTTCTGGGTGACGACGCCGGTGTACTCCTCGGGACAGTCCACGACCACGAGCTCCATGGGCTCCTCCAGCCGTCCGTCCACCTCCCGGGTCAGCACCCGAGGCTGGCCCACGCTGAGCTCGTAGCCCTCCCGCCGCATGGTCTCCACCAGGATGGCCAGCTGGAGCTCGCCGCGTCCCATGACGGTGAAAGCATCGGCGTCCAGCATCTCGAGCCGCAAGCTGACGTTGTGGAGCAACTCCTTCTCCAGGCGGGCCAGGATCTGGCGGGCCGTGACGTAGCGTCCGTCACGGCCTCCGAGGGGCGAGGTGTTTGGACCAAAGACCATGGAAAGGGTCGGCTCCTCCACGGCGATCCGCTTGAGGGGCCGGGGCCGCTCCAGGTCCACCAGGGAGTCCCCGATGGTCACCTCGCCGAGGCCGGCAACGGCGACGATGTCGCCCGCGATGACCTCCTCCACCTGGAGCCGTTCCAGCCCCTCGTGGGTGTAGACCACGGATGGCTTGACCGGCACCACGCCGTCCTCCCGGGCGAGACCGATCTCCGTGTTGGCCCTGAGGCGACCGTTGACGACCCGGCCGATGGCCAGCCGTCCGACGAACTCGTCGGGCGCCAGGTTGGTCACGAGGATCTGCAGGTCCGCATCGGGATCGCCAGCAGGAGGCGACACGGTCTCGACGATGGCGTCCATGAGCGGTCTCAGGTCGGAGCCGTCGTCCCCGAGTTCCCGGTAGGCGACGCCCGCACGGGCGTTGGTGTAGAACACGGGGAACTCCAGCTGCTCCTCCGAGGCGCCCAGGTCGATGAACAGATCGTAGACCTCGTTCAGCACCTCGCCGGGCCGGGCATCGTCCCGGTCGATCTTGTTGATGGCCAGGACCACGGGAAGCTTGAGGGCCAGGGCCTTCTCCAGCACGAAACGGGTCTGGGGCAACGGTCCCTCGGCCGCATCCACCAGCAGGAGGACGCCGTCCACCATCTGGAGGGTGCGCTCCACCTCACCGCCGAAGTCGGCGTGACCCGGCGTGTCGACGATGTTGATCTTGACATCGCCGTACCGGACCGCCGTGTTCTTGGCCAGGATCGTGATGCCCCGCTCCCGTTCGAGATCGTTGGAATCCATGATGCGCTCGGCGACACGCTGGTTCTCACGGAAGATTCCGCTCTGCCAGAGCATGGCGTCGACGATGGTCGTCTTGCCGTGGTCCACATGGGCGATAATGGCGATGTTGCGAAATGGAAGCTCGGACATCAAAACTCCTTCAGGGGCCGGAGGTTGTACCACGCCCAGCCTCCCACGTCAAAGGGGCGGAAGACCGGAATCGCCGTGGTGAGCGGCTCCGCTGCCTGCCGTAACGGTCCGGCTGTTTCGGGTGAGCCTTCGCCGCTCCCCCGCCGAACTGGACATTCACTGGCCAAGGCGATCAGCGAAACGCCAGCAACTCCAGACCGTCTCCCTTCCAGACGGGGACCGTCCGCTCCTCCAGGAGCCGCTGCCACCGGTCCCGTGACGCCCCGTCCCTCCACGCCAGCATCCTGCTGGGTGGACCGTGAAGCCGGGCGACCTCGCGCCAGTTGATCACCATGTGGGTGAAGCCCTCCGAGCGCAGGGTTGCCACCGCCTCCTCCACTGAACCGGCCCGCTCGACAACCGCCTGGACGAGCTGGGTGTCCCTCGCCGAGCTGGCGTGGTGCGGACGGGGGCAGCCCCACGAACGGGCCTCGCCCACAATCAGGATCTTCGCCCCCCGCGCCAGGAACCGGTCCGCCGCACGGTACGCCGGCATGGGATCGTCGACCGTCAATGTGTGTCTCCACCTTTCGCCGTCAACCATCCAACTGGACCAGTGCAGGGTCCCGAAGGCGAACCCGGCGTACTGAAGGACGCCCGCCAGGACCACCACCACGGCCCCAACCGCCACGACCCGCCGTGTGCGCTTTCCCAGGCTCGCAACGCCCACCGCCGCCAGCGTCCCGAGAATCGGGCCGATTGCCAGCGCGAAGCGGGTCACGTGGGCCGTGGCCAGCCACCCGGCCACCATCAGCGCCACGACCGCACTGAGCCATACCACACGCCGGTCGTCCCGACAGCGCCAGAGTGCCGCGAGCCACAGGAACACCGCGAGCCCGAGCCACACACCGAGCCCGGAAGCCGGGTGGAAGAGCTGCTTGAGGCCACGCGGCACCGTTTGCCAGCCGTCCACACCGACTCGTACCGCCGCCAGGTAGCGGGCGTTCTCCGTTGCCGACCACCCTCGCCCACCCAACAGATCCCAGAGAAGCGGGTAGACGGGGTTGCCAGTCCCCAGGAGATTCCGGAGGTACCAGAACGACGAGGAGGCGACCGCCACGAGCCCCAGAAGCGCACTCCACCGCCATGCCTTGGGACGAACAAGGAGCAATGCCACCAGCAGGGCCGCCACGGGCATGATGGCGGTGTACTTCGTGGCCAACGCCATACCGAGGGCGAGGCCCGCGAGCCATGGCGCAGGAGGTGCGCCGCCCTTCAGAACCGAAACGATCTCGGCCGCCGCCACCGTCAACCCCAGCACCACGAACCAGTCCGCCGCCGCCAGCCCCGCGAGCCACAGTCCGTGCCAGCTGGCCACGGTGCAGGCTCCGGCGATCCACGCCCAGCGTTCCGCACCTGCCCGTCGCCCAAGCTCGACCGCCGCCAGGACCGCCAGAACCATCGCCGTCCAGTGCAACCCGGCGGCCGCCTGCGAAAGGCCAAGGCCTACCGGACCGAGAAAGACGACCGAGGCCGCCAGGGGGAAGTGGCTGAACAGGTTGTGGGGAATGGGTGCCATGCTGCCGTTCTGCAACCAGCTCCACGGCATCCCCAGGTGATAGACCAGCGCATCGTAGAAGAACGGCGGCGCCAGGTAGATCGGAGCCCCTGCCACCACCAGGAGCCCAAGAACCGCCGCTCTCCCGGGAGCCGGTCTCCGCACGGCCCACGCTGCCACTCCCCCGGCCGCAACCGCCAGCACCGTTAGGGCCCCCGCGTACGGACCGGCAACAGCCCCCACCAGAGCTCCCGACCACCAGAGCAGCTGGAAACCCACCACCCACGACCGGACCGACCCGTCCACTCGAGCCAGCCGCCCCAGCCCCAGGATCCCAACGGCCATGCCGAGGGTCAGGAGCAGGGCGGCAAAGGGCGACCCCCAGGACATCCCGGCCTTTCCAGCTCAGCGGCCCGGGTCCACAACCGTCAAAGCCCCGGTGGTGAGGAAACGCCGTTCCTTCCTGTCGCCGGCCATGTAGCCTCCCGTGTCGTGGAGTCGCGCGTCCAACGGCCTGGGCGATGGTATCCCACGCACCCATCGTGTCAACCAGGGTCCCCCTTCCGGGGCCGTCAACGAACACCTCCGTCCCCACCCGCGGAACAGAGCCGCCCCCCCAATTCGACCGTACGGCCTCCAGATCCGGTCACACGGCCGTGCCTGATCGGATCGACCGGCAGTCCCTGGAAAACCCTCGGCCAGGAGGGGCGTGCCGGGAGAACTGGACGGGGCGAGGCTCCCGACGCTAGACTATCAAGCATGAAGGGGCGCGTCCTGCTGGTCGACGATGAGCCGTACATCCTCAAGATCCTGTCGTTCAAGCTGCGGCGTGAAGGGCTCTCGACTCTGGAGGCCACCTGTGCCGAGGAAGCAATGGAGCTCCTTTCCTCCAAGGCCGTCGACCTGATTCTCCTCGATGTCACCCTGGCCACACCGACCAACGGTTTCGAGCTCGCCCGGAAGCTCAAGGAAGACCCGAAGACCTCGGACATCCCTGTCATCATGCTGACCGCCCACCACCTGGCCGACGACGTCCGGCGGGGCCGTGAAGTGGGAGCCGTCGGGTACATCTCCAAGCCCTTCTCGACGGCAGAGCTCCTCCAGCAGATCCAGCCGATCCTCGAGGCCCGCCAGGGAACGGCTCCGTAGAGCTCAGCTTCTTCGACCCGCTCCGACGGTCAGGAGAAAGAGGCCGCCGAGCACGATCCCCTTGACCACGGTCGTGGAGGCGATGGCCAGCCAGACAGCCGAAACGTCCCACCCGTGGGCCACCAGCCACATGGCCAGGGGGATCCTGGCGGCAGTCAGCCCGATCTGCACGGCCGCCGGAACGACGGTCCGGTGTGCGCCAGCGAAGGCACCCAGCATGACGACCTCCGCCGCCATGAAGGGCTGGGACATGCCCACCATGAGAACGTACAGCACCCCGGCGGCCACCACGTCCGGCGCCGGAATGAAGAGGCCGACGGCCGCCGCCGGCCAGCTGACGAGAATGACGGTCACGGCCCCCACGGGCAGGATGGTCAGGAAGAGGGTCCGCCACGTCGCACGGCCGGCCCGCCGCGTGTCCCCGGCCCCAAGGCTTTGCCCCACGACGGTGGTTGCCGCCGCCCCCATGCCGGCGCAGACGAAGTAGTTCAAGACCTCGAGCTTGTGCCCCACCCCCAGCGCCGCGACGGCGGCGGTACCGAACCCCGTGGTGACCCGTGTCAGAACAATGTAGATCAGTGAAAACAGGGCGCCCTCAAGCCCAAGGGGCAACCCAATCCTCAGAGCCCGCCAGGTGACGGCCGGCGGCCGGACCAGAACCACTGGGGATGGCCGAAGGCCCAGACGTCCCAACAACCTCCAGCCGGCAACGGCGGCGGCGAGCCACGAGGTCACGGTGGCCATGGCGGCACCGGCCACGCCCAGGGGGGGAAGGGGTCCCAGGCCAAAGATCAGCAGGGGGTCCAGCGCCAGGTTGACGCCCGCGGCGAGCCCCAGCAGACGCAGGGGCGTCCGTGCATCGCCGGTGGACCGGAAGACGGCGGCGATCCAGGCGAAGAGGAAGTAGGCCGGCATCCCGGCAAGGACGATCCGCAGGTAGCCCAGCCCGGCCTCCGTGACGTCCGGCGCCGTTCCCATGAAGGCGAACACCGCCGGAGCCAGCAGGAAACCGGAAACCATGACGAGGATCGATCCCCAGAGGGCCAGGACCAGCCCGGCGCCGGAGGCCTCCTCGCTCCCCTTCCTGTGGGCCGCTCCGACCTCCTGGGCCAGCGCGGCGCCGGAACCCATGGCGGCGCCATCGCCGAGGGTCTGCGCCAGCCACATGACGAAGCCCGCCGTCGAGGCAGCCGCGATGGCCACCTCCCCGACCCGGCCCAGCCAGAAGGTATCGACGACCAGGAACCCGGCCTGGAAAAGGGCCGACAGTGCCGCAGGGGCGCCCAGATGGAAGATGGCCCGATCGAGGGATCCGGAGACCATCAGCTCCCGGTGCCGGAACGCCTCGTTCCTCACGATCCAGACTCCTGCAGAGGCCTCATGGGCTCAACCCAGCCGCGGCCGCAGGTCTTCCAGGAAGCCGTCCTGGCCACGGAACCATCGAAGTGTCCATGATTGCCTCCTCCACGTGCACCGCCTGCTGCCAGCGTACGCCCGCCGTCGATCCCGAGCCGGGGTCAAGGCTGTGGAAGGACCTTGCCCGAGAACTCGAACTTGACCTGGCGTTTCCCGGTGCAGCAGGCCATGCAGGAAGGGGCCCCCTTGAGAACGAGATCCTGAAAGATGTCGACGGGCAGGTAGAACAGGGCGTCGACCCCGAGCTCTCGACGCACCTCGTCCACATCTCCGTTGAACCGCGCTCCGATCAGCTCCGACTGGGTCGGCGTGTTGATGCCCTGGAAGCAGGAGTCGATGACCATGGGCCACAGGGTGCCGAAGAAGACCTTTCGCGCCCCCGCCTGACGCATGGCCTTGACGATCCGGCTGGCATTCGTGCCCCGGACGATGCTGTCGTCCACGATGAAGACAGCCTTGCCCTCCACAGCTTTCCCGTCGACCCGGAAGTCCAGCATGGCCGCCTCGTCCCGTTCCTCCTGGGTCTCCTCCATGAAGATCCTCCCGCCGTAGCGGTACTTGGACACGGGCGTTGCGTACTGGAGGGTGGTCTCCTTGAGTTCCCGCTCGAGGCGCTGGGCGAAGGCCTCGGCACCGGGAATGGGGCTGTGGGGGATGGGGACGACCATGTCGATCTCGGCCAGCACCTCCGGAACCTTCGCCAGCAGGTGCAGGGCCAGGGCCCGGCCCGCCCGCCAGCGGAAGGTGCGGATCTTCTCGCCGAGCATCTCCGACTCCA
>CAZXNA010000032.1:0-27871 GCA_964641295.1 uncultured Thermoanaerobaculia bacterium | reverse complement strand
CGCGCCCTTCCCGCTCCAGGGCCCGGACCACCTCCAGCACCGCCGGATGCTCCACCGCCGAGGTGATGACGTGCCCTCCACCCGCCGCATGGACGACACCCCGAATGGCCAGGTTGTTGGACTCCGAGCCCCCCGAGGTGAAGACGATCTCTCCGGGCCGGCATCCCAGGCATTCGGCCACGCGAGCCCGGCCCCACTCCACCGCCTCCCGCGCCACCCGCCCCTCGTGGTGCAGGGAGGACGGGTTGCCCCATCCTTCATGGAGATAGGTTCCCATGGCCGCAGCCACCCGCGGGTCCACCGGCGTCGTCGCGTTGTAATCCAAGTAGATGAAATCCCGCTCCACGGCGTCCCCCTCCAACCGATTATCCCCCATCGGTCGGGCCCCTCGGTCGGCGTTCGTCTGGGGCGGCATCCTGCCGTTCCTCCGCCGAGACCCGCGGAGCGGCCAGGGCGTCCGCAGGTGTACCATTCCTCGTTGGGAGGGTACATGAGCGTTTTCGAGGAGATGTCGCGGGAGGAGTTGCTGAAGACGGTGGGAGTGTTCGCGAAGAACTGGCTGGCCCACGACGGGTGCTGGTTCCTGGCGGCGGAGGAGCGGTACGGGATGGAGGTGGCCATCGAGCTGGACACCGCCTCCTGGGCCCGTTTCGCAGGGGCGGAGGCTGCGCGGATCAAGCGGGCCTTCGGCATCGGCGACGGGGGCGGGCTGGAGGCGCTGGAAAAGGCCCTCCGCTACCGTATGTACGCGGCCATCAACGAGCAGCACGGGGAGTGGTCGAACGACCGGAAGACCTACCGCTTCTTCATGGACACCTGCCGGGTGCAGGAGACGCGCCGGCGCAAGGGTTTGCCGGACTTTCCCTGCAAGAGCGTGGGGATCGTCGAGTTCTCGACCTTTGCGAAGACCATCGACCCGAGGATCCGGACGGTCTGCCTGCACTGCCCGCCGGACGCTGGTGAGGGTCAGAACTGCGGCTGGGAGTTCACCCTCGAGGAGGAGTGACGGCCGTGGTGTCCACGGGCCGATCCGTCCCCAGCAACCGCGCTCTGGCCGAGGCGCTCTTCGCCCTGGCTGATCAGGAGCGGCCCGGGGACCGGCGCGTGGACCTGCTGCGCGCGGGATACCGGGCCCTGGACGCCAGGGGACCGGCGGGCCGCGAGGTGCTGGGGAGCGCGCCGGCCTGGCTCAAGCCGCTGGTGGCGCAGCTCGTTGCCTGCCACGGTGAGGGCGCGCTGGCGGCGGCGGTGGAGCGCCTGGGGGCCGGGCGGAAGCCGGAGCGGCGGCCGTCGCGGGAACGCTTCCTGTCGTGGACCGAGGTGGAAACGATCCTGGCCTCCGCGCCGGAAGAGCTTAGGCCCCAGCGGCTACGGGGAGCCTTCCACTGGCACACGCGGGACTCCGACGGACGCGGCACCCTGGAGAGCATGGCCCGGGCCTGTCAACGCCGGGGCGCCTCATGGGCGGTGGTCAGCGACCACTCCAAAGGCCTCGAGGTGGCCTCGGGGTTGGACCGCGAGGGGGTGCTCCTCCAGCGGCGGCGCGTGCGCCGTTGGAACGACGTCCACGGGGAGGAGCTCCGGTTGTTCCAGGGGCTGGAGGTGGAGATCCTGGAAGACGGCACGGTGGACGTTCCCCGGGTGGAGCGGGACGAACTGGACCTGGTGATCGCGGCGGTCCACCGGCGGCTGGAGCCGGGCCCCGACCAGACGGAACGGCTGCTCCGGGCGGTGGAGACGCCGGGCGTCCGGGTGCTGGCTCACCCCAGGGGCCGTCTCTTCCACCGTCGCCAAGGGATCCGCGCCCGCTGGGAGACGGTATTCGCCGCCTGCGCCGAGCGCGGGGTGCTGATCGAGATCAACGGTTTCCCCAGGCGGCAGGACCCCGACTGGGAGCTGACACGCCTGGCTGCCGAGGCCGGGTGCTCCTTCGTGCTGGCCTCGGACGCCCACGCGGTCGCCCACCTGGAGTACGACGCCTTCGCCTGTGCCATCGCGGCCCGCGCCGGAGTGCCGGGCAGGCGGATTCTCAACTTTGCCCGGCGGGAGGCCGTGGAGGATTGGATCGGCGAGGTGGGGAATGAGCTATGGTGAACGGGGAGGATAAAACCATGGTACGACGCTGGATGAACGTACTGTTGACGATGGTGGTTGTGGTGGCCCTGGCGGGCCTCGCGGGCTGCCACAAGAAGGAAGCGGCGAAGCCCGAGGGTGCGGCGGTGGAGCAGGGCTCGGTTCCGGAGGAGGCGCCGGCGGCCGAGCCGGCCGAGGGAGCCGGGGAAGAGGAGCAGGCGGAGGAGCCGGCCGGGCCTCCGCCGACGCCAGCGCCCGGGGGGGCGGTGACCTACCCCGCAGGTGAGGGCCCGGTGCTGATCGCCGGCGCGCACATCAAGAAGAAGGTCCGGGAGCTGGGTCACTGGCAGGTGGGCTTCACGGTGGACTCGGACCCGCAGCGGGTGCTGGCCTTCTACCGCAAGGAGGCCGCGAATCGCGGGTGGACGGAGAAGGGCTCCCAGCCCATGGGATCGGGCGGATTCATCACCTGGGACACCCCCCATGGCGAGTTGCAGCTGATCGTCGGTAAAAGCCCCGCTCGCGGCAGCTCCGTCGAGCTCAATTGGAATCAGAGTCAGTAGCCTCGGCTCTTCATGGGAACAAGGAGCGAAGGGCGCGAGGCGTTGAGTGCCTCGCGCCCCTTTCATGGCTTCTTCACAGGGAACGCATTCAGTACAACGGGAACCGGGAGGTCAGGGCGTGGACCTCTTCGGCGATGCCGGCCATCTTGTCCTGGAAGGCCTTGAGCTTGACGGGGTCCTCCTTGTCCTCCTCGGAGCGCAGGACGCGGTCGATGAGCTCGGCGATGGTCTTCATCTCCTCGGGGCCCATGCCGCGGGTTGTGACGGCAGGGGTCCCGATGCGGAGGCCCGAGGCGATGTAGGGCTTTCTCGTGTCGAAGGGAACCGTGTTCTTGTTGACCGTGATGTCCGCCAGGCCCAGCCAGCGCTCGGCCTTCTTCCCGGAAATGAAGTCCGCGCCGAGGTCGATGAGGAAGAGGTGGTTGTCCGTTCCGCCGGAGACGATCCGCCAGCCGCGGGCCTTGACCTCCTCGCAGAGAACGGCCGCATTCTCGACGATGCGCTTCTGGTACTCCTTCCACTCGGGCTGGAGGGCCTCGGCGAAGGCGACGGCCTTGGCGGCGATGACGTGCATCAGGGGGCCGCCCTGGACGCCGGGGAAGACGGCCTTGTCGATGGCCTGGGCCCACTCCTCCGTGCAGAGGATCATGCCGCCGCGGGGGCCGCGTAGGGTCTTGTGGGTCGTCGTGGTGACGAACTGGCAGTGGGGAACGGGCGAAGGGTGGAGCCCGGCGGCCACGAGGCCGGCGATGTGGGCGATGTCGGCCATCAGCAGGGCGCCGGCCTCGTCGGCGATCTCGCGGAGGAGCTTGAAGTCAATGACCCGCGGGTAGGCCGAGGCGCCACAGACGATCAGCTTGGGCTTGTGCTCGAGGGCCAGCTCCCGGATCCGATCGTAGTCGATGATCTCGGTGTCCTTCTTGACGCCGTAGGGGACGACGTTGAACTCCTTGCCCGAGTAGTTGAGGGGGTGGCCGTGGGACAGGTGGCCGCCGTGGGAGAGGTTCATGCCGAGCATGGTATCCCCGTGATTGAGGACGGCCATGTAGACGGCCATGTTGGCCTGGGCGCCCGAGTGGGGCTGCACGTTGACGTGGTCGGCGCCGAAGAGCTCCTTGGCACGTTGGCGCGCCAGCTCCTCGGCAACGTCGACGAACTGGCAGCCGCCGTAATAACGCTTCGCAGGGTAGCCCTCGGCGTACTTGTTGGTCATCACGGAACCCATGGCGGCGAGCACCGCCGGAGAGACGAAGTTCTCCGAGGCGATCAGCTCGAGGCCGTCGTTCTGGCGGGCTCGCTCGTCCTCGAGGGCCCTGGCGACCTCGGGGTCCACCGCCTGGACGAGCTCGTTGTGGATGGCGAAAAACTGATCCTTGAGAGTGCTCATGATTCCTCCTGCTCGTGCTCCTGGAACTCGATCTTTGCGACCCGCCGCTGATGGCGGCCGCCCTCGAAGGGGGTCTCGAGGAAGACGCGGACGATCTGCTCGGCCACACCGGGGCCGACGACCCGGCCCCCCATGCAGAGGAGGTTGGCGTCGTTGTGGCGGCGTGCCATCTCGGCCGTGTAGGCGTCGTGGCAGAGGGCGGCGCGGACGCCGGGGTGACGGTTGGCCGCCATGCTCATGCCCAGGCCTGTGCCACAGATCAGGATGCCCAGGGTGGCCGGTTCCGACGAGACGCGGCGGGCGACGGCATGGGCGTAGTCGGGGTAGTCGACGGAGCGCTCCTCCTCGACGCCGAGATCCTCCGCCGGTCTTCCCAGGCCGGCCAGCACGCCGAGTACGTGGAGTTTGAGGGCCAGCCCGGCGTGGTCCGATCCGATGACGATCATGTGACCTCCCCTGCGGGCCAGTGGTCGGGCCCGGGCAGCTCGAGGGACCGGTACTCCTCGAGGGCGAAGCGGTCGCTCATGCCGGCGATGTGGTCCGCCACGAGGCGAGCGAACCCAGGGCTCGAATGGTAACGGTCGGCGACCTCTCCCGCAACCTTCGCCAAGGGCAAGTCCCGGAGGTAGGGGAAGCCCAGCTCGTCCCGGGCCCTCAGGAGCACGTAGGAGGGCAAGTTGAGAGGGTTGCTCCAGAAGGCGCGGAAGAGGGCCGTGACAACCCGGTGCGCCCGCCAGTCCTGGCGGTTGACCTGGGGGTGGTTGATGATGAACTGGTAGATGAAGGCCTTGAGCTCGTCGAAGAGGGGCACGACGGCCTTGGAGAACCAGACGGTGGTCTGGGAGAAACCCCGGCCGGCGGCCACGAATGCCTCGTGGGAGTCGATACCCCTCCGGTCCAGGTAGCGCTCGAGGCGGTCGGCCGCCGAGGTGATGGCGTCGGTGACCAGCAGGTGGATCATGCCGCGGACCAGGAGGTTCTGGCGGCGCCACCGGTGGCGCTCGGAGCTCCAGTCGGTTCCCAGGCGTTCGATGATCTGGCGGGAGATGGCCAGGCGCTCGACGCGGCCGAGGTCCACCGAGCCGGCCCGGAGACCGTCCTCCAGATCGTGGGTCTGCTGGGCGATCTCGTCGGCCACGGCCACCACCTGGCCCTCCAGGTGGCAGGCCTCCCCCAGGTGGAGCCCACCGGCGTCGGGCAGTGGGAAGGGGAAGCTGCGCTTCCAGCCCGTGTGCTTGAGGATCCCCTCGCGCACCTGGTCCGTCAGGTTGAGTCCGGGCTCGGCGTAGCGCCGCTCCAGGAGGTCGACGACCCGCAACGACTGGTAGTTGTGCTTGAAGGTGCCCACCTCCTGAACGACCTCGTCGGGGAGGGGGACTTCCTCCTCCTGTCCCGTCAGGATTCGGCGGAGGACGGTCTCGCCGGTGTGACCGAAGGCCGTGTGGCCCAGGTCGTGGCCCAGGGCGATGGCCTCGACAAGGTCCTCGTTGAGGGCCAGGGCCCGGGCGATGGTCCGGCCGATCTGGGCGACCTCGAGTGTGTGGGTCAGGCGAGTGCGGGGGTGGTCGGCCAGATGGGGCACGAACACCTGGGTCTTGTGTTTGAGGCGGCGGAAGGCCCGGGAGTGGAGGATCCGGTCCCGGTCCCGCTGGAAGGCCAGGCGGTAGTCGTAGTGTCGGCCCTCCTCACCGAGGGGTCGGCGGCGCGTCGTCTCGGTGGAGCGGGTCGCGAAGAGAGCCAGCCGCTCGGCCTCTCGGGCCTCCAGGGCCTGGCGGTCGAGGAGGAGCTTGTCCCGCATCAACCATCATCCATCTGCTGCATGGCGGTGTGCGCGGCATCTGGCAGCGGTTTCTCGATTCCCTCGCTCAACGTGCCACCGGCGCGCCTGCACTCCCTCATGGCCCACCTGGCCCGCTCCGCGGCCCCGAGCCTCACGGCTCGGCTGCCCTCCGGGACGAGCGCGTTTCCCGGGCGAGAACGCCGCCAAGCACGGCACCTCCCGCCCTTCGCGACCATGTGAGAGGAATGATGCGGGCTACGGGTCATGGCGTCGTTACGTCTCCCTCCAGAGCATACTCCAGGAGCGCGCCGGCCACACGGAGGCTGCCGGCGGCGACGACGGGGTCGGGCAGAATTCCCAGGGCCTCCAGGGGGTCCCCCGCCGTTCGTGCTGTGGGAAAGGCGCGGCGGAGGCGGTCCAAGGGCATGGCGCGGTCCGTTTCGAGCTCGAAGACGGCGATCCCGCTGACGACGGGGGCGAGAAGGGCGGCCATCTCCTCGACGGGTTTATCGTCGAGGCAGGAGAAAACCAGGTTGTAGGGCGGGTCGTGGCCCTCCAGGTGGTGAGCCAGGCTCGCCGCCGCCTCGCGGTTGTGGGCGCCGTCGACCAGCACCGTGCGGCCGGCGATGGTGTGGACCGACAACCGCGCTGGCCACCGGAGGGCGCCGAGGCCCCGGCGGACGGCGGCGGCGTCGAGCCCGCCGAGGATCCCGAGTTCGGCGGCGGCCCGGGCCATGGCCAGGGCCAGCTGGAGGTTGTCGCGCTGGTGGGCGCCGGCCAGGGGGAGGGGCAGCTCCACGGGTCCGGCGCCCCAGTCGGCGGTGACCCGGTCCTCCCCGGCGGGCTCGACGACGACGAGCTCGGTGGCGCGGAGGGTGTGGAGACCTGCCCGGAGGGGCAGGAGATCCTCGTCCACGCCGGGACCGACCAGGGCGATGCTCGCACCCTCCAGGGCGGCGGCCTTCTCCCGGGCGATGGCCCGGCGGTCGTTGCCCAGCCAGCGGGCATGGTCGGTGCCGACGTTGGTCAGGCCCGCAACGGCGCAGGGAGCGATGGAAGTGGCGTCCCAGCGGCCTCCCAGACCGACCTCGAGGATCGTGGCGTCCACGGCGGCCTCCCGGAAGATCAACCAGGCCGCCAGAGTCAGGGTCTCGAAGAAGCTGAGCTCGGGGTACGCCTCCAGAAGGTCCAGGGCGGCCTCCAGGGTGGCGCGATCGACGTCCCGGCCGGCGACGCGGATCCGCTCCTCCACACGCACCAGGTGAGGCGAGGTGTAGAGGCCGGTCTCCAGGCCGTGGGCGGCGAAGATGGCGTCCAGCATGGCGGCGGTGGAGCCTTTCCCGTTGGTACCGGCGATCCGGAAAGTGGAGGCGGCCGTTTCGGGGTGGCCGAGGGCCGCGGCGGCGGAGCGGACCCTGTCAAGGCGAGGGTGGATCAACCCGGGTTTGCGCGCCCCGAGGCTCAGTGGAAGTAGTTGAGGCATCGAACCAGGGTGGGTTTGAGCTCGTGGCGCGGCACGACCAGGTCCAGCATCCCATGCTCCAGGAGGAACTCGGAACGCTGGAAACCCTCGGGGAGGGTCTGGCGAATGGTCTGCTCGATGACGCGGGGACCGGCGAAGCCGATCAGCGCGTTGGGCTCGGCGATGTTGACGTCGCCCAGCATGGCGAAGCTGGCCGTCACGCCGCCCGTGGTCGGGTCGGTCATGACGGAGATGAAGGGGATGCCGCGGTCCCTCATCCGCGCCAGGCCGGCGGAGATCTTGGCCATTTGCATCAGAGAAAGGACGCCCTCCTGCATGCGGGCGCCGCCGGAGCACGCCACGGAGATCAGGGGCGTCTTCTTGGCCAGGCAGCGTTCGATGGCGCGTGCCATCTTCTCACCGACGACGGAGCCCATGGAGCCGCCCATGAAGCGGTACTGCATAGCCGCGACGACGGCCTGATGGCCGCCGACGGTGCCGCGCCCGACCAGGAGTGCGTCGCCGGGCCCGTTCTTGGCCGTGTAGGCGCGCAGGCGCTGGGTGTAGGGCTTGGTGTCGACAAACTTGAGGGGATCGGTGGAGCGGATCTTCTGGAAGAGGAGACGGTAATTGCCCCCGTCGAACAGCAGGGCCAGCCGGGACTCGGCGCTCATGCGGAAGTGGTGAGAGCAGCGCGGACAGACCTCCAGATTATCCTGCACCTCCTTGTAGTACAGGATCTCCTTGCAGCTTTCGCATTTGACCCACATCCCCGGCGGAACGGAGACAGCGTTGGCCATGTGGCGCTCCCTCGTAGGCTTCTCCGAAAACAGAACCCTTCCGGCCGGACGGACGAACGACGGCCCCGGGCCGCCATCCCCTCACCTGGCCGGAAGAGCTCCGAAGAGACGGGCCGATCAGCCCTGGTTGCTCTCTTCTTCCAGATCGTTGGGAATCCCCAGCCGCTGGCAGGCGGCGTCGTACATCTGGCGGGCCGCCTTCTGGGCCGACTGGAGATCGGCGATCTTCTGCTTGACCTTGGCAAGCTCCTCCTGGATCTGGCTCTCCAGCTCCTGGATCTCCTGCTTGGTCGTGTTCATGGCCTCTTCGTAAAACTTCTTCTGGGCATCGGTGAGCACTTTTTGAAACTCCCTTCTTGACCTTGATTACTCCGATTGGAACGGGATGCGAATCGGGATCCACATCCGGACCTTGACACCCTTCTTGGTGGCCGGGCGGTACCGCCACTGGCGGACGGCTTCCTCGGCCGACTTCTCGAAACCGACGCCGCTACGGGAGACCCTGAGGATCTGAACCGTCTCCACCGATCCATCGATGCCCACGAGGGCGCGGAGACGCACCTCGCCGCTAGCCTTCGCCCGTCGTGCAAGGGGAGGATAGACCGGCGTTACCTGTTTGATCAACACGGGCACCGTGACGCCGGGCCCGGGGTTGACGATCTCACCCTCCCGGACCGAGGGGGTCGGCGTCGGTGGGATGGGGGTGGCCGTCGGCGGGATGGGCGTCGGTGTGGCCGAGGGAACCGGCGTCGGCGTGTCCGTTGGGACGGGCGTCGGCGTCTCGGTCGGCGTCGCAGTCGGTGGGATGGGGGTTGGCGGCGGGAACTCCTGCTCCAGGCGCTTCCGCATCTCCTCCTCCTGGGCGGCGACCACGGCGGCGGCCTGCTGGCGGACCATCTCCTTGAGCTCGTCCGTTGGCGTCGGTGTGGCCGGCGGGACCACGGGCGTCGGCGTCGGCGCGATGACGGGGACCGGACCTTCGCCGCCGCCCCGGAGGACGAAGAAGAGGATGCCGGCCACGGCCACCAGGGCTACGATCCCGGCGATCAGGAGAACGGGGGGTTTCTTCTTGGGCGGCTCGCCGAGTTCCCCGGGGAAGCCAGCACCCGTGTCTCCGCCGGGTCCGATGATTGGCGGCGGGGGCGGCTCCTCGCCCGCCGAGGGCCCCTGGGGTGCCGGGGGTTCCGGCGGGGGTCCCAGGGGCGTGACGGGGACAGCCGCCTGGGGCTCCGGCGGGGCCGGGGCCGCCACGGCGGCGGGGGCCTCCTCGTCGTCGGTCGCGAAGAGCTCGTCGACAAAGCGTTGAAGGTCGGCGCTGCCGGCGGACCAGCCGTGCTCCCGCATGGCCCGTTCCAGGTCCTCCTGCATCTCCCGGGCCGAGCCGTAGCGGTCGTCCCGGTTCGGCTCCAGGGCCTTGAGCACGATGGCGTCCACCTCCGGTGGAATGTCGGGGTTGAGGGAGGACGGCGGAGAGACCTCGGGGTTGCGGACCTGCTCGAGGATGGAGAGCTCGGAGTCGCCGGCGAAGACCTTGCGGCCGGCCAGCATCTCGAAGAGGACCAGTCCCAGGGAAAAGATGTCGGAACGGGGGTCGATGTCCTTGCCCCACGCCTGTTCGGGGGACATGTACTGGAGCTTGCCCTTGAGGGCGCCGGCCCGCGTGTGAGAGGCCTTGGAGGCGGCCTTGGCGATGCCGAAGTCGCAGAGCTTGATGTCGCCTTCGCGGGAGATCAGGACGTTCTGGGGCGAGACGTCCCGGTGGACCAGCCCCAGGGCGCGGTCCTCGAAGTCCTTCTTGTGGTGGGCGTAGTCCAGGGCGGCGGCGATCAGGGTCGCCACGTGGAGGGCCACGGGGATGGGGAGGGTGACGCCCTTCTCCTGGCAGCGGGTCAGGACGGACCGGAGGTCGCGACCTTCGATGTACTCCATGGCGATGTAGTAGGAGCGGTCGATCTTACCCAGGTCGTAGATGTGGATGATGTTGTTGTGGTTGAGCTGGGCGGCCAGCTTGGCCTCGTCGATGAACATGGTGACGAACTCGTCGTTGTCCGTCAGGTGGGGCAGGATGCGCTTGATGGCCACCGTCTTCTGGAAGCCCTCCATCCCCAACATGCGAGCCTTGAAGACCTCGGCCATCCCGCCCGTGGCGATGTGCTCCATGAGGATGTACTGGCCGAAACGCTCGCCCTCCTCCTCGGCCTGGTCGGCGGGCGCCCCCTTTACCGCGGGCGGCTGGGCCGTCTCCTTTGCCTCGGGCCGGGGGGCTGCGGGCGGCTGTACCTTCGGCGGTGCCGTCGTGGCGGCGGGCTTGAGGTCGAGACCGGCCAGGGTCTCCGAGAGAATGGCGTCCACGTCGTCGCTCGAGGAGGTGAGCGGTTCCGGCTTCCCGACGGCCGGCTGCTCGAGGTCGCTGAGGACCTCGGCCAGGGTCTGGTCCACCTTGCTTTCGGCGGCAGTCGGGGGTTCGCCGGCCTTGGCGGCTCCGGCTTCCTGGGCCGTCTCCTCGGAGGAAGCCTCCACGTCGGAGAGGATGTCACCGAAGAGGTCGTCGGAGGTCAGGGAGGGGCCTCCCTTGTCCAGGCCGGTGTTGCGGCTCAGGGCCTCGAGCATGTCGCGGGGGATGGCCTGGGTGGCCGCGGGGCTGATGGCCTCGCTGAGGAGTTTCTCGACTTTCTGGGAGAGCACTTCGGCGGAGAAGGGGCGCTCGAGGATGTCCTGGGCGCCGTAGTTGGCGGCGTCGGCGGCGGGGTCCGATCCGCGGTAACCGGACATGAGGATGAGGAATGGTGTGATTCGGAGGCCCGCCCGGGCGCGCAGCTGGGTGATGGCGTCCTCCAGCTTGAGCCCCGGGAGCACCGACGTCATGATAACCAGGTGGGGCTCGAAGTGGGCGCAGCTCGCCAAGGCCTGGTCGATGTCAGCCGCGACCTCGACCGAATACCCGGAAGGAGTAAGCGCCCTTTTGACCCGGTCGATGTATCGGGCTTCGTATTCGATGAGAAGGATTTGTGTTTTCATGGAGCCGCCTCATCCCCCGCTGGAAAGAATATGGTGCCTAGTTCATTATCGGAGTCCACGCATCAAAGTCAACCGACCGGGAGTTTCAAGTATAATGGTCGTCCGCCACGACGGAGACCTGCGCGCAAGGAGGCGTGATGTCCGGCCACAACAAATGGAGCACCATCAAACACAAAAAGGCCCGCGAGGACGCCAAGCGGGGCAAGATCTTCACCAAGATCATCCGCGAGATCACGGTCTCCGCCCGCGAGGGCGGCGGCGATCCCGAGGCCAATCCCCGGCTGAGGGCGGCCGTCGCCGCGGCCAAGTCGGCCAATATGCCGGCGGACAACATCAAGCGGGCCATCCAGCGTGGGACCGGCGAGCTGCCGGGCGTCAGCTATGAGGAGGTTAGTTACGAGGGTTACGGTCCCGGTGGCGTGGCGGTCATGGTCGAGGTCCTGACGGACAACCGAAACCGCACAACGGCGGAGATCCGTCACCTCTTCTCGAAGCACGGGGGCAACCTCGGTGAAAACGGCTGCGTCGCCTGGGTGTTCACCCGCAAGGGACAGATCCTCGTCCCCAGGGAGGGCGGGCCGGACGAAGATGAGCTGATGGAGCTCGTCCTGGATGCCGGCGCCGAGGACCTCGACACGGACGACGCCGATTTCTTCAGGATCGTGACGGCGCCGGACGAGCTCCACCAGGTCAAGAGCACCCTGGAGGAAGCCGGCGTCCCCGTGGAGACGGCCGAGTTTGACATGGAGCCCTCCACGACGGTCCGCCTCGAGGGGAAGCAGGCCCAGCAGATGGTCCGGTTAATGAACGCGTTCGATGATCACGACGACGTTCAGAACGTCTGGGCCAACTTCGATATCGACGAGGAGCTCCTGGAAGCCGTGTGATGCGGATTTTGGGCGTCGACCCCGGCTCGTCGGCCACCGGGTGGGCCGTCGTGGAGCGCCGGGGGCGGCGGCTTCACCTGGCGGCCTCCGGCGTCATCCGGTCCGAGAAGGGAAGCCGGGCCGAGCGGCTGGCCCGGTTGTCCGGCGCCCTGCGGGAGGTTGTCGGGACCTGGTCTCCGGAGGCCGTGGCCGTTGAGACACCTTTCATCGGGCGATACCCCAAGTCGGCCATCCAGCTGGCGGAGAGCCGCGGGGCGATCCTGGCCGTAATCGGTGAGGCCGGGATCCCGGTGGGTGACTACTCGCCGGCCCAGGTCAAGATGGCCGTGGTCGGATTCGGGGGCGCCGGGAAGGAGCAGGTCGTCTACATGGTCCGGCGCCTCCTGGGTCTCGACGACGATCCTCCAACCGATGCCGCCGACGCCATGGCGGTGGCCCTGGCGCACATCCAAACGGCTCCACTTCGGACAGTTGTGGCTCGTCTTGACCGTAGTTGACGCCCGTGGTAGCCTTCTCTACCTTCCATCATGTTGACCTAAATATGGTGGGAGTTGTGGAACGTACGTGGGGTGGTATCTCAGGTCAAGGGCGGCCTTGTGCTGATTCCTGAGTTGGGTAACAATGTGCACCTGGGCGGATGGTAGCCGTCCGCTGGGAACTTCACAAAGGGAGGATTGATCGTGCACTTCGGAGGACAGCTTGTTACGTATTTTCACCAGGGTGGACCGGTCATGTGGCCGCTGCTTTTCTTCTCCTTGCTGGCAACGGTTTTCATCATTGAGCGTTACATCGCCCTGACCAAGGCCAAGGTCAACGTCAACGAGTTCCTGACCAAGATCCGGAAGGCGCTTCTCGTCAACCGGAATGTCAAGGAAGCCATCAAGGTCTGCGAGCAGTACCAGGGCCCGGTGGCCTCGGTCATGAAGGCCGGCCTCCTGCGTTACGGTCACACTCGTGAGGACATCGAGAAGACCATCGAGAACGCGGCGCTCTACGAGCTCGACCGGCTCGAGCGTGGTCTCGGTGTGCTGGCCACCACGGCCAACGTGGCGCCCATGCTCGGCTTCCTCGGGACCGTTACCGGGATGATCAAGTCCTTCGCGACCCTGGCGTCAGAGGGTCTGACCAACCCTGGCAAGGTGGCTGCCGGTATTTCCGAGGCCCTGATCACGACCGCCACCGGTCTGATCATCGCCATCCCGGCCCAGCTGGCCTACAACTGGTACACCACCAAGATCAACCGCTTCGTGCGTGACATCGAGACCGCCACCAACATGCTTCTGGAGACCTTCAGCGAGATGGACAGCCAGCGCTACGGTCAGGGAGGCGAGGGCCAGCAGGCCTAGGAAGGGAGGCCTCGATGGCAATCATCCAGGGACGCGCCAGAAAGACGGAGGCCGGTATCTTCACGGCTTCCATGGCGGATATCGTCTTCCTGCTGATCGTGTTCTTCGTCCTGACCTACAACGTCGAGGTGGACCGTACTCAGGTGCAGCTGCCCAAGACGTGGGTCCGGACCGACATCCCCAAGGAGGCCGCCTATGTCTCCATCGACAAGAATGGGGTCATTCGGGTCTCCACGGGTAAGGAGATGTCGTTGCCGGTAGGTTCCGACGAGGAGGTGGTAACCTTCGCGTCCAACGTGGTGGCGGCCGATCCCAACAAGGAATTCGTGTTGAAGGCGGACAAGGACACCAAGTACGAGTACGTCGACAAGGTGCTCGACGCCCTCAAGCAGGCCAAGGCCAAGGTGATCTTCCTGCTCTCCGAGCAGAAGACCGTCGAAGACGCGAAGTAGGCCGGGGGAATCCGATGCTGGATATCAAAAAGAAAAAAGTCGACTCGGAGATCTTCACGGGATCGATGGCCGACGTCTCGTTCCTCCTGATCATCTACTTCATGGTGACCTCTGTGTTCTCGGCAACCCGCGGGCTCGACTTTCAGCTCCCGGAGGATTCCACCAACACGCCGGAGATCAAGCGTGAGGATTCCATCGACATCCACGTGATGCAGGGTGGGGTCATCGACGTCGATGGCAAGCAGATGTCGATGGACCAGATCCTGCCGTATGTCGCCGACAAGTTGAAGCAGAACCCGGACAAGCCGGTGATCTTGAGGACCGATCCGGAAGCCACCTATAAGGACATGATCCAGGTCTTCGACCTGCTGCGACAGGCGCCGGACAAGATCGGCGTGGAGATCAAGACCATCTCCATCCCAACACAGCGGGAGATCCAGAACGTCTGGGCCCTGTTCGGGATGCAGTGAGTGCGGGGGGCATCGTGAGTGAAACCAAGAAAACGACCGGGCAACAGCCGGCGAACGAGCCCAAGCTGCCGCCGACGGTCATCGAGATCATCGCCGAAGAGGAAGAGCAGGAGAAGATACTCTTCCGCTGGTCCATCGGCATGGCCGTGGTCCTGCACATCATCTTCTTCGTGGTGACCTGGCCGTCCTTCGCGGGAAGCTCGGCGAACGCCGAAAAGAAGAAGACCAAGATCTTCGTCGTCAAGCAGGTGAAGTTCAAGCAGCCCCCAAAGCAGGAGCTGCAGAAGATCCCGAAGCCGAAGATGAAGAAGGTCCCCATCCCGGATCCGACGCCGGACGAGCCGGAGCCGGTCCGTGAGAAGCAACCCGAGGAAGACGTGGATTTCGTGCCGGATGACAGCCTGGTTCTGGGTGTCCCCAAGGCGCCGCCGCCACCGGAACCTACTGGGCCCATACGCTACGTCGCTGGCGGGAACATCACCGAGCCGATCAAGATCAACGCTCCGCAGCCGGTGTACCCCGAGACCGCCCGACGTGCGCGTCTCCAGGGCGTCGTCATCCTCGAATGCGTCATCGACAAGCGGGGCAGCGTCAAGTCGGTCAAGGTGCTCCGTGGAATGCCGCTCGGCCTGACGGATGCAGCCGTCAACGCGGTCAAGAAGTGGAAGTTCAAGCCGTCGACCATGAACGGCAAGCCGGTCGAGGTCATCTATGTGTTGACCGTCCGATTCCAGATCAGTTGACGGAGCTGGGGCATGGCTCTCCAGGGATCTCTCGCGGAGCTTTCGCTTCCTGATGTCATCCAGCTGGTTGCCGTGTCCGGCAAGACGGGAGCCTTTCACCTCGAGCGTGGAGACGAGACGGGCGTGATCTATCTCCACGAGGGGCGAATCGTCGATGCGACGGTCGGCGAGCTCGTTGGGGAGCACGCCGTCTACGAGATGGCCATCTGGTCCGACGGCGAGTTTGTCTTTACACCGGGTGAAGCACCTCCCCAGGTCAGCATCCAGAAGTCCAACGCCAACCTCATGATGGAGGCGGCTCGGCGCCTGGACGAGTGGCGGGTCTTGTCAAGGAAGATTCCCTCCCTCGACCTGGTGCCCTTCTTTCCCGAACGGGAGGCCAACCGTGACCAGGTCACCCTGAGCCCGCAGGAATGGGTGCTGGTGACGCGGATCAACGGCGACCGTTCCATCGAGGAGATCGCCAGGATTCTGCGATGGTCGGCCTTCGACGTTTCGAAGCTTCTCTTCGGCATGATAACCTCCGGGCTGGTTGGGCTTCGCGACAAGACGGAATCACGAGCCGGTGAGGGCTTCGCCGGAGGGTTGAGTCCGGTGACGCTCCTCGGGCTCGCCGAGAAGATCCGTGCCATGGCCATCCAGGTCATCGGAGAGTCGGGCCATCGCACCATCGAAAACCAGTACCGGGAGGCGCGAACCCGCATCGAACGGGGTGAGGGGCTCGACGCCATCCGTGAGACCGTGGCCCAGCACAGCCGGGCCATCTCCCTTCTCAAGGGGGCGGACATGGCGGCCATGTTCGACGAGCAGGTCGAGCCGCTTCTGGGAGAGACACAAGGCAGTACAGCGGGCCCTGGGGCCTGAGCGAGGAGGCAGTGGAAATGAATCGGAGCACGAGGCTCTGGACGGGTATCGTTCTGGCGATGGTCATGGCGCTTTCCGTGGCGGCGCCAGGGTTCGCCGACTGGGAGAAGGGTGTAGCGGCCTTCAAAAAGAAGGATTACAGGACCGCCGTCACCGAGTTCGCGGCCGTCACCAAGACCAATCCGGATTACGCGGGCGGATTCTACATGCTGGGGCTGGCCCAGAGTCAGCTGGGGCAGAAGAGTCAGGCCGTCGGGAACCTCCGGAAGGCCGTCCAGCTGGACCCGCAGAACGCCCAGTACCAGGTCGCCCTGGCTCAGGTCCTGGTGGAGGCCAAGCAGTACAATGATGCCTACGGCGTTCTCAAGGGCATCAATGCGAGCAAGCTGGGCAATCGCCAGCGGGATCTCTACGCCCTGCTCTTCGCCCAGGCGGCGACCAAGACCAATCGCTCCAGTGAAGCCGTCAAGGTGCTCAAGCGGCAGATTCAGTCCCAGCCGAAGAACGCGCGGCTCTACAAGGCCCTTGGCGTCGCGTACGCCGGGACCGGCAACGATGCCCAGGCCTACACGGCTTACGCCAAGGCGTACCAGCTGGATCCTCGGGATCACGCAGCGGGACGTGCGGCGGCCTATGCCGCCATCTCCGCGGGGCGCCGCAGCGGCTCGTCGGCCACAAAGGTCAGCTTCTACACCAAGGCCGGGCGCATCGCCGAGAAGCTGGCGACGGCCAAGCCGAGCTTCGAGCATGAGCTGCTGGCCGGAGAATCCTGGCTCGGAGCCAAGGAATTCAAGAAATCACTGGTCTGGTTGAAGAAGGCCGCCGCCAAGAAGTCGCAGAACGCCCTCGTCCAGTACTACATGGGCCAGTGCTACTCACAGCTGGGTCAGTACAAGCAGGCCCTGGCCAAGCTCCAACAGGCCCTCAAGCTGGGCCCCAGCGCCAAGTTGCGGCGGCAGATCTACAACAACCTGGGCTTTGTCTACGCCAAGCAGAAGAACTACGACAAGGCCCTGGAGATGTACAAGACCGCCGGGAACTCGGCCAAGGTTCGAGAGATGCAGAAGGCCAAGGAGACCGCGGCCAAGAACAAGGCGGCGGATGAGGAGATGCGGCAGTTCAAGCAGAAGATCAAGGCGCTCCGGGCCCAGGCCGACGAGCTGGAGAAGCTCGGCCAGGTCGAGGAGGCCCGGCAGCTTCGCGAGCAGGCCGACAAGCTCTCCGCCTCGGTCAAGTAGCGATTCCAGACCGAAGGAAACATGCCAGCGGCGCGACCCCCGGGTCGCGCCGCTGTTCTTGATTCCGCAATCCGTGTGAAGGTCAGTCGAGGTCAAGCTCGGAGTGGCGGGCCAGGGCGATCCAGGCGGAGGCCATGGGGAGCAGGGTGGCCGTCAGGACCTGCAGTACGGGGATCCAGGGGGAGAGGTGAGGTAGGGGCAGGCCAAGGATGGCGGCCATCCTCTGGATGCCCCGGGCCAGGAGGAGCGTGCCTCCAGCGCCCAGGAGCCCGGCCACGACCCCCGTGACGGAGATGACGGCCAGGAAGGGGCCGCGCACCGCCGCTTCCGTGGCACCGACCAGCCGCTGGATGGTGATCTCGTCGGAGTGGCGGTACATCTCCAGGTGGGTCCAGACGGCCGCCAGGAGTGCGGCCGCCAGCAGGAGCAGCACCGTCAGCACCGCCAGGCCGGCGGCGATACGCCTGCCGGCCGTTTCAAGGATCCGTCGCACCGAGCTGGTGGGCCCGACGGCCAGCACCTTGGGATCACGGGCCAGAAGGGCGACCTCCTCGGGGTCGTCCGCGACGACCTCCACCAGGGCCGGCAGCAGCCCCTTGTTGTCGGGGGACAGGAGCCCCTCGAGGTAGGGAAACCACCGGGTCAGTCGGGCGGCGAGCTCGCTGGAAGGGACGAGATGGAGTTTCCATGCGGGATGGAGCTTCGCGACCTCCTCGATCCATGCCTGGCGTTGATCTGGTTCAACCTTGGGCCGCAGAAGGACGTTGACGGAGACCTCCGGCTCGCCCGTCCCGAGGTATGGATGGAGCCAGGCATCCAGGAAGACGGTCAACCCGCCCAGGGCGATGGGAACGGCCAGGGCGGCGGCCAACGCCAGGCCGACCAGGGCCCGCTGGCGGAGAACGCCGGCGGCCTCGGAGAAGGAGTGCCGGATCACGGGGGCCAGGTCCCGTCGTACTGGATGGCGCCCCGGTGGAGCACCAGGGTGCGTGCCGGGATGGACTCCAGGAGGCTGTGGTCGTGGGTGGCGACGAGGACCGTTGCACCCTGGTAGTTGATGTCGCAGAGAAGGCTCATCAACTCGGCCGCCAGCTCGGCGTCCAGATTGCCCGTGGGCTCGTCGGCCAGAATCAGCCGGGGCTGGTAGGCCAGGGCGCGCGCGATGGCGGTACGCTGCTTCTCGCCGCCCGAGAGGGCGTCCGGCAGGGCGGACTGCCGGTGCTGGAGCCCCAGCCTCTTGAGGGCCATGTAGGCGCGCCGGTGGGCCTCACGGGGGGAGAGCCCGTGGAACCCGAGAACGAAGGTGATGTTCTCGAGGACGGTTTTCCGGCGGAGCAGCTTGAAGTCCTGGAAGATGATCCCCATCTGGCGCCGAAGGGCCGGCAGCTCCTTCCTGGTCATGGTGTCCACCCGGCGCCCGGCCACCCACACCTCCCCGGAGCTGGGCCTTTCGGCGGCGTAGAGAAGGCGCAGGAAGGTGCTCTTGCCGGCGCCGGAGGGGCCGGTCAGGAAGACGAACTCGCCGGATTCCACGTGGAGGTTGATACCCCTGAGGATTTCCCGGGAGTCGTAGGCCTTGTGGAGTTCTCGGAGGCGTATCACGGGTCCTGCCGGCGGGCTTTTCTGAAGAGGAGCGGGCTGCCGTCGGTCCTCCACGGAATCTCCCGGTGCAGCGCGTGCTGGCTTTCCGGCCGTTCCTCTGTCACCATTCCTCCATTGGCAGGATTGTACCATCGGGGGCGGACCCGATGGCGGAACAACGGGTCCAGGCCGCCCGCCTGCCGGCATCGAGGCTGCGATCGGCGGGCGGGGTCCTGGCGGACCCGCCCGGGGGGAATTGATGGAGGCAAACGGGGTGTGGCACCCAGGAGAGTTGGCCGGACAACCCGTTCTGGAGCGGTCCTGGCCCGGGGTCCGCATGGTGTTTTCCCTGGGGCCCAGGTGGATGGACCGGGAACCCGAGGAACGTGCTCCCGGTGTGCTGGCAGCCCTGGAACCGGAGGTCGAAGCCCTGAGGTGGTGCCACCAGGTCCACGGCCGGCTCCTGGCCTCCCTGTCGGCCGGGGACGAGCATCCCCTGTCGGGTGCCGCAGGTGTCGGGCGGTGCGACGGCCTCCTGACGGCCGATCCCGGGGTGGCCGTGATGGTCTGGACAGCCGACTGTGTGCCGGTGCTCCTTCACGGGGGTGGTGTGGTGGCAGCCGTCCACGCCGGGTGGCGGGGCGTCGTCGCCGGGGTCGTTCCGACGGCTGTACGGCGTTTCGAGTTGGAGTACGGCGTGTCGGCTGAGGAGCTCCACGCAGCCCTGGGGCCCTCGGTTGGACCCTGTCACTACGAGGTCGGCCAGGAGGTCCTGAACGCCCTGTCGTCGGTCGACCCCGGGGGGTCCCCTTGGCGCCGTGGGAATCGGGTCGATCTGAGGGCCATCCTCGGGGCCCAGCTGGTGGCGGCAGGTGTTCTGCCCTCGGCCGTGGAGCGGGTCGGGGGGTGTACGGCCTGCGATCCCGCCATGTCCTCTTACCGCAGGGATGGAAAGAAAGCCGGGAGGCAGTTTTCCCTGGCCCTGATCCCAAACCATTCATGAGTGGTGTGCTGCCGGGTGCGGGGTGTCGCGCCCGTGGTCACGAGCTGCCGTGGAGAATCCGGATTGCGCGAGCCTGATGGCGGCCCTTGAGCTGACCGCAGGCGGCGGCCACGTCGCTCCCCTTGGAACGGCGGACGGTGACGACGAGGCCGGCCCGGCGGATTCGCTCGGCGAAACGGTCGACGGTTTCCTCGTCGGGCCGGAGGAGGCCGGGGAGGTGGACCGGATCCTCGTTGAGAGGGATGACGTTGACCTTGGAGGGCAGGCCGTGGAGCAGGCGGACCACGGCGGAGGCGTCCTCGATGGAGTCGTTGAACCCGCGGATCAGGACGTACTCGAAGGTGATCCGGCGGCCCCTTTCCAGGGGGAAGGTCCGAAGGCTCTCCATGAGCTCCCCGAGAGGGTAACGCCGTGTGATGGGCATGATCTTCGCGCGGCGTTCCTGGTCCGGGGCGTTGAGGGACACGGCCAGCTTTGGACGCCGCGGGAGGCCGGCCAGCCAGCGGATCCCCGGGAGGATTCCACAGGTGGAGACGGTGATCCGCTTGGGACTGACGGTCTCGAAGAGGGCCTCGAGGGCCGGGCCCATGTGCTCGAGGTTGAGCAGCGGCTCCCCCATCCCCATGAAGACGATGTTGATCCGGTCCACCGGCGTTTCCAGGTCGCGGATCATCAGCCGGTACTGGCCGACGATCTCCCACGACGCAAGATCGCGCCCGGCGCCGAGGGCTCCCGTCACGCAGAAGGCGCATCCGACGGCGCAGCCTGACTGGGAGGAAAGGCAGAGGGTCAGCTTCTGGCCCTCCGGCATGGCGACGGATTCGATGGTTGTGCCGTCGCCGAGCTCCAGGAGGTACTTGCTGGAGCCGTCACCGCTCCGGAGGATGTCCAGGATCCGGGGCTCGGGAAGATCGAAACGTTCTCCCAGGTGCGCCCGGAGCTCCTTGGGAAGGTCCGTCATCTCCTCGAAACTTCGGGCGTTGCGCTGGAGAACCCACAGGGCGACCTGCCTCGTCCGGAAGGGGCGATCGACGTGGGGTGCGACGAGGCGGGCGATCTCCGCCGCGTTCCTACCCGTCAGTGGCGTCTTCATGGGATAAGGGCGCCGACGAGGCGGGCGGAGAGGGAACGGAACGGTGCTGGGAGGGGGAGATGCCGAGGGACGCGAGGAAGGCGGCGTCCTCCAGGCTGAGCCGGTAGGAGGGCTTCCGTGGCCGGGGGTTGGTGTGGATGTGGAGGGTGGCTTCCTCGGAGACGGGCTGGCCATCCTCGCGAAAGACGACCGAGGCCTCGAGCAACATGACGGCGTCCCAGCCCGCTTCGCGAAGCTCCCGAAGGCAGTTCTGGACCTCGTCGGACTCGACGACGCCCCCGTGGACCGCCTTGCCCAGGCGTTTCATCAGCTGGTGCAGCCATTCGCTTCGCGATTCGCTCATCGACCCTCCCACGACTGAAACAATCGACCAACCCCTTCCCTTCCCAATGGTACACCAGGAGGGGCTCTGCCATACTCCTGCGGGAACCGGGAGGCGCATGGTGAGCAGGCTCTGCCGGCAGGACGGCTCGTGGCTGGAGGGGGTCGAGGAGCGGCCCCTGGCGGGGGATGCCTCCATCCGGCGGTACAGCCGCCTGACGGCACCCGACGGCTCGACGGCCATCGTCGTCCGATACCCCCCGGGCTCCCGGTCGGCGTTCCGGAGGGATATGGAGGTCCTCGACTGGTGCGAGAAGCGTGGCCTCCGGGTGCCACGCCGGTACGGGACAGCGGTCGGGAAAGGGATCTGCTGCTTCGAGGACTGGGGCAACGAGGACGCCGAGGCGGTGTTGCGCGGGCTGGACCCCAAGAGACGGGAGGAGCTGGCCCTGGACCTGGTGGCCCCCCTGGTGATCCTGGCGGCCGTCCCTCCCGGCGAGCTGCCGGCGTGGAATCCGCCCCTGGACGAGGGGCGTTTGCGCCGCGAGCTCGGGGGATGCGAGGAGTGGTTCTTCGGCCGGTTGCTGGACCATTCGCCCGACGTCAGCGTGGCCCACTGGTTCGACGAGCTGGCCCGGCGGGTGGCGGGCCATCCCCTCCGGGTCTGCCACAGGGACTACCACCTCAACAACCTCTTTTTCTTGCCCGACGGGACCGTTGGGGCCCTGGACATCCAGGACATCCTCGTGGGGCCCGACACCTACGATGCCGTGTCGCTCGTGGGCGACCGGGCCTTTCCCGAGCTCTTCGGCCCGGAGTTTCGCCAAAGATGGCTGGAGCACTGGGCCCGGGGAACCTCGCCCGGGCCCGGGTGGGAGGAGCGGGTGGAGGAAGCCGAAGCCCAGCGAGGTTTCAAGGTCCTGGGGACCTTCGCCAGGCTCAGCCTGCAACGCTCGCCGACCTACGCGCGGTGGCTTCCGCCGCTCGTACGCCGGATGGCGGCCCTTGGAGACAAGCTGGGCGCCCCCCGACGGTTGGTGGCATTTCTGGTAGACTGGGTTGTGAACGGCGAACACCGCCTGTCAGGGTAGGGGTTCACCGAGGGTCGAGCGCGCCGCGGTCCCGGCTGGAATCGAGGGGGCCAGCGGTGAGACGGAGGTTCTCATGTTGGGCAGCCTGGGTTTCCCGGAGCTTCTTCTCCTCTTGCTGATCGTCGTCATCATCTTCGGAGCGTCAAAGCTTCCCCAGCTGGGGAAGGGGCTCGGTGAGGGCATCAAGAACTTCCGCGACTCCGTCAAGAGCGGTAACGACGAGAAGGACGGAAATGGGGACGAGGAGAAGAAGGACTGAGCTGAAGGATGCACCCGACGGGGTGAATCATCCATGATAACAATCGGCCTGCCGGATGGCAGGCCGATTCTCTTGATGTGGTGGTGGGTTGGCTACTTGAGCTCCACGCGGTATCCCACATGGGTCACTGCCTTGGCGCGCAGGATCCGGGCCGTCGAGTAGTGCTCGCCGGACCTCAGGATGCCGACCTCGCCGTCGAGCAGGGGGGGCATCCCCGCCACGGGGTTGTCGTGGAAGATGGTGGCGAAGGCCCCAGGGTAGGCACCCTCGGCGGTTCCCAGGTCGATGAGAATCAGGTCCTCGTTGGCCGTGGCGACCGTATCGTCCTTCTGGTAGATCACGTAGCCCGTGGGCTTCCCGCTGGGGCTGTCGCAGATCTGCCGCGGTGGCGTCTTGACGGCCAGGGGCACGGGGATGGGCTCGAAGGGACGGAGGACGGCGCCGACGGGGATGGGATCGCAGGATGACGTGATCTCACAAATGCTGGTGTGCTCCTGGGCGCAGAGCACCTTGAGCTGGCCCAGCTGCTGGTAGACGACGCCCATGTTGGCCTTGGACACCGGGTGGGAGAGGCTTCGAAGCGGCAGAAGGATGAAGAAAAGGGCCCCGGCCTGGACTCCCTCCTCGGAGCCGCCGTCGATGTACACGACGTCGCCCGTGGTGAAGTCGGCCTGAACCTCCATCTTCTCGGCGGACACGATCTTGAAAGGATAGAGGGAGGGATCGGTGACCAGCTCGACGAAACAGTAGACATCGGAAGTGCTGCCGATGGGGACGGCCTCGCCAAAGGTCACCTCTTCCGGCTTCTCGGGTACCGGGGTGGCCACCTCGCTGGGCTGGACCGGTTCCTCCTCCACCGGGGTCTCCTGGACGGCGATATCGATGACCAGCGGGTCTCCGGGGTAAATCCAGTGGGAATCCCTGATATAGGGGTTTCTCTCCCAGATCTGCGGCCAGAGGTAGGGATCACCGAGGTATTTCTGGGCGAGATCCCAGAGCGTATCCCCCTTGACGATCATATGGACCCGGGCCCCCTCCGGGAGCTCCGTCGGCGGATCGTAGGGTGTCCAGTGATCACCCACCAGGTGAAGCGGACGTGGCGGTGGTGAAACCGTTTGCGCTCCAACCAGCATGGGAAGGACGGTGAGCAAGACTGCCAAGCGAATACCGGCTTTCATAGGACTTCTCCCAGTTTCCGGAAACACATTCAAGGGTAACCTACGTTCACAATATCGTCAATCTCCCTTTGACTTTTCCGTCTCGGCCGGAGGATTGTTCGATCCCTCCTTTGTTTTCTCCTTGGCTGCTTGTGCGGCCTTGCCTTCTTCGAGCCGTTTTTTCGACTTTTCCTTGAGCTTCTCGATCTCTTCCTGGGTGGCCTTTTCCTTCGATTGCGCCTCGTTCAGGAGCGCATCGACATGGTCCATGTCGGAGTAGTTGGGATAGTGCTGCTTAAGGAAGAGGAGGCGGGCCTCGGTGGCCTTCCAGACCTTGTTTCGCGCGTAAAAGCGGCCGACCAGCCACTCGTGTCTGGCCAGCACCTCTTCAACCCTGGCGATACGGACCTGGGCGTCATCGTAATAGGGGGAACGCGGATAGAGGGTCACCAGCTGGCGGTAGGCCTTGAGGGCTTCCAGGGCGTTGGTCAACTCCCTGTCCGGGTAGAGCTTGAGAGCGGTGTAGGTGTTGCCAAGCATCAACAGGGCGTAGTCGCGGTCGGGATCGTTGGGGAAGCGGTTGGCGAAGTCCCGGTACCGCAGGCGGGCCTCGGTCAGGTTCTCAACGTCCTTCTTCTGATAGTACGTATCCGCGACGCGCAGGGCCGCCTTGTGCCCCAGGGGGTCGTTGGGGAAGGTGTCGTACAGGAAGGAGTAGTACTTGCGGGAATCCTTGAAGTCGCCCTTGGCGTAGAGGGCTTCCGCCTTGTCGTAGATTTCGGACTTGTCCATGTTGTTGATGTCCGTCAGGAGACTGTCATGGGATGAGCTCTTGCACGAGCTGAGGCTACCGAGCACGAGTCCGGCAGCGAACAGGGTGAGGATCCAGCGTTTCATCATTCGACTCCTGTCATGGCGTCCCGCAGGGCCTTCATGGCGGCGGCCCGGTCCGGCGACCCGAAAACCGCACTGCCGGCAATCAGCGTCGTGGCCCCGGCTTCGATCAGTCCCGGCGCCGTGGCGGGCGTGACGCCGCCATCCACGGCGATCTCGAGGCCATCCCCGGGGAGTCGCTGGACGAGGCGCCGGATCCTGTCGAGGCTCTCCGGGATGAACGCCTGGCCCCCGAAGCCCGGGTTGACCGACATGACGAGAATGTAGTCGATCCAGGGCGCCGCTTCCAGTACCCCCTCCAGGGGTGTGGCCGGGTTGAGGGCCACACCGGGGCTCATGCCCGCGTCCCGGATGGCCGCCAAGGTCCGGTGAAGGTGGTGGCAGACCTCCACGTGAACGGCGACCCTGGCGACGCCGGCGTCGGCGAGATCGGGGACCAGGCTGTCAGGGTCGAGGACCATCAGGTGGGCGTCCAGGGGAAGGGTGACGCGGTCCCGCAGCCACCGGACGACCGGGGGACCGAAGGTCAGGTTGGGCACGAACCGCCCGTCCATGATATCCAGGTGCAGCAGGTCGGCGCCGGCGGTCTCGATCTCATGGATCTCTTCCAGCAGGCGTCCGAAGTCCGCCGAGAGGATCGAGGGTGCGATGCGGAGGGTCACTGGCTCACCCACAGGGCGATGATATCCGAACGGGAGAAGGGGCTTCCGGCCGGCGGGTACTGGCGGAGGACGGTTCCCCGGGCCAGGCCGGGGTAGGCGACCCGGTGGACCTGACCGATCCGGAAACGGTGGCGCCGGCAGAATTCCTGGACGCGGGCCAGGGAGGCGGACAGGAAGGACGGGGTCACCCAGAGACGTTGTCTGGGGGCGACGTTGAGGAGGAGGTCGACGTCGGTGCCCGGGGCGACTTTGGTCCCGGACGAGGGGCGCGTCGCCAGAACGCTGTCGGCCGCAGCCTGGCCGCGAACCGTGACACGCCGGCCCGGATGCAGGCCCTCGTGGTCCAGGAGAGCGATGGCCGCCTGGAGGGAGTCCCCTGTCAGCTCGGGCACGGTGGTCTGCTCGCTGCCAAGACTCAGGCGGACGGAGACGACCGAGCCGCTCTTGACGTGGAAACCCGGCGGCGGCTCCTGGGAGGCGATGGCGCCCGGGGGCACCGAGGGGGAGAAGACGCCCGGGGAGGTGACCTCCACCACGAGGCCCCGGTCGTGGGCCAGCTTCTGGGCCTCTTCGACGGTGGCGCCGGCCAGGTTGGGTACGGCCAGTGTGCCCCGGTGCACGGTTCGAACCAGCGCCAGCCAGAAGAAGGCCGCGAAGGTCGCGACGAACACCGTTGCAATCAGCAGTCTCTGACCCATGTCAGGACTCTACCACGAGATGCGCCGGGAGCTGGTGACGGAGCCTACAAGGACCCGGGCGTTCAGGATCATGGGGCGCCGCCTCCAAAGAAGCGGTCGTAGAGACCCTGGGGCAGGATCTTGAGGATGTCGTTGAAGACCACGACCACCATCAGCAGCATCAGCAGGACGAAGCCGATCTCAAGGATCCGCTCCTTGACCTTCATGGGGAGATTCCGCCGCATGGCGATCTCGACGGTCAGGATCGTCAGGTGACCCCCGTCGAGGATGGGGATCGGCAGGAGGTTGAAGATGCCGAGTTGGAGGGAGATCACTCCCATGAGCCAGATCAGGGTTCGGATTCCCGCCCGGGCGGCCTGTCCCGAGATCCTGGCGATGTCGATGGGGCCGGAGATCTGACTCATGGAGGCCTTGCGGCTGAGTAGGCGCCCGATGACGCGGAAGGTCTCGATGGTCATCCGTTTGCACTCGCGCACGGCCTCCCCGACGGCGGCCACCGGTCCCAGCTTCTCCAGGACCGTCGGGAAGATAATGGGGATGCCGACCTTGCCCTCCCCGCCAATATTCTTCGGTGTCACCTCGAGATGAACGGTTTCCCCGTCGCGTTCGACGGTCAGCTCGAGGGTCTTCCCGGGATTGGGGGAGATCAGGCGGATCAGGTCGTAGAACTGGTGCACCGGCTCGCCGCCGACGGCGACGATACGATCGCCTGGCTTGAGCCCGGCCCGCTGGGCCGGCGAATTGGGCTGGAGCTGGACGACGACGGCGTTGAGGGGGGGGAGGATCCCCGAGTATCCGAATCCGTAACGGGTCACCTTGCGGGGTGTCATGACGGCGGCGAGGGATTTCCCGCCCCGGTCGATGTCGAGTTTCACCTGGCGTCCGCCGGCGCTCATCAGGGTGGACTCGAGATCGCGCCAGGTCTCCATGGGCGTGCCGTCGACGGCGACGATGTGGTCGCCCGGTTGGATGCCGGCTTCGGCGGCCGGAGAGGCCGGCTCGACCCAGCCGACGATGGGGGGCTGGCTCTGGTAGACCGGCACCTGGACACCGAGCACGTAGGCAAAGGCCAGGAGGACGACGGCGGCGGCGATGTTGGTCAGGGGGCCCCCGAGGAAGATCAGCACACGTTTCCAACGCGGGAGGAGCTCGGTCTCTTGGACTTCCTCCTCAGCATCCCCGGTGACCGTCGACTCGTCCGGACCCAGACCGATGACGTGGACGTAGCCCCCAAAGGGGATCAGGCTGAGGCGGTAGTCGGTTTCCCCCCGCTTGATCCCCCAGATCCGCTTGCCGAATCCGACGGAAAAGACGTCCACGGGAGCCTTGAGGAGCCTGGCCACGAGGAAGTGGCCACCCTCGTGCAGCACGATGAGCACGCCGAGAACGAGAAAGAAGGCCAGTAGATTGATCAGCATCGTTGGAATCCAACCTCTTCAGTTGCGGTGGTATTCCCGCGGCCCGGTCATTGGAGCACTCCAACGGCCAGCAGATAGCCCAGGACCGGTGGTGCGGAGTAGAACAGGGAGTCGGTTCGGTCGAGGAGACCGCCGTGACCGGGCAGAAGGCCCGAGGAATCCTTGACGCCGGTGGCGCGCTTGAGCTGAGATTCCACCAGATCACCCACCGGCGCCGTGACGGCCAGGATCATGCCGACGGCCAGGGTGTGCCACCAGGGTAGATCGACTCCGAGGATCCAGCGTAGCAGGAAGGCGCCGGCGACGGTTGCGGTGACGCCTCCGGCCAGGCCCTCCCAGGTCTTCTTGGGGCTGATGCGGGGTGCCATGGCGTGCCGGCCGAAGTTCTTGCCGACGTAGTAGGCCCCGGAATCGCCGATCCAGATGGTCCCCAGGAACAGGAGGATGAAGCGAACCCCCCAGCTGCCCTCCGGCCACTGCCGGCGCCCGCCCAGGGCCGTGGCCCCCCGGCCCAGGGACATGCGGACGACAAGGGCGGGCGCCGGCCCCGTCCGCGCCCCCGCGCGCCGCATCGGGGCAGGGACAGCGGACGGAGGCGAGGGACAGGGAGC
>CAZXNA010000031.1:0-28546 GCA_964641295.1 uncultured Thermoanaerobaculia bacterium | reverse complement strand
AGAACGAGCGCTCCCAGATCAAGAACCTGGCCTCGGCCATGAAGGTGCTCAAGGCCCGGCTGTGGGAGCTGGAGATACAGAAGCGCGAAGAGGAGATGGAGAAGCTCAAGGGACCCAAGAAGGACATCTCCTGGGGCAACCAGATCCGCTCCTATGTGCTCCAGCCCTACCGCATGGTCAAGGACCTTCGCACCGGTTTCGAGGTCGGCGATGCCGACCGGGTGCTGGACGGCGACATCGACGGATTCATTGAGGCCTACCTGCACTGGCAGGCCCAGAACAACTGATCCCTGATCCCGACAAAGGGCCCGGGAGCCGGAGTACCCCATGCGATACGCCCTGTCTGTCCTCCTCGCAGGCCTAGCCGCGGCCGTCATCCCCCACGCCCTCCAGGCGGCCGAGCCGCTCCACTACACCGTCTGCGCTCCCCGACCGGCCTCCCACTACCTGGAGGTCGAGCTCCAGGTGCCGCCGGAATACGGGTGTCCCGACCTGGCCTTCTCCGTCTGGACTCCCGGGGGCTACAGCCTGCACCCCCACGCCGCCGACATGCTGGATCTCGTGGCCCTGTCCCCGTCCGGCGCGCCCCTGTCCGCCGCCAAGGCGGGCCTCAACAGCTGGCACGTGGGCTGTGCGGGAGGCGCCGGTTATACGGCAAGAATGCGCGTCCATGCCCTGGCGCCCCGTACCCCCTACTCGGCCCATGTGGACGACCGGCTGGTCTTCGCCAACACCGTGACCGTCTTGCCCTACCTGCCGGACCACCAGGACGCCCCGGCGACCCTCCGGATCGATCCACCGTCCGGGTGGCACACCGTCTGCTCCCTTCAGCAATCCGATGACGGTTCCTGGACGGCCCCCAGCTGGGACGCGCTGGCCGACGCCATCCTCGCGGCCGGACCGGATCTCGTCGCCCGCAGCTTCACCATGGGCGACACGGTCTTCACCATCGCCCTCTCAACCACCCCGGCCAGCGATCTCGACATGGGCGCGGTGGTCGACGCCCACCGAAAGCTCGCCGGCGCCGCCGACAGGACATTCGGCGGCCTGCCCTTCGACCGGTACCTCTTCTTCTACAAGGTCGGTCCCAAGGGTTCCCACGGGGGTCTGGAGCACTCCTACGGCACGGCCATGGGAGTCTCCCGCTCCGCCGTCGGGACCACCAAGGCCTTCCTCAAGACCCTGGGCCTGCCGGCCCACGAGTTCGTCCACGCGTGGAACGTCAAGCGGGCCCGGCCCCACCAGTTGCGACCCTACGACTACGCCCACGCTCAGCCGACGGACCTCCTCTGGGTCGCCGAGGGGTGGACCTCCTATTACGGTCCGCTGCTGCTGGCCCGGGCCGGGCTCAGGAGTCACGCCGAGCTCTACGCCACCCTCAGCGACCGCCTGCGGGTCCACCGGTCCAACCCCGGCAACCGGTTCCGCTCCCTGGTGGACTTCAGCCGCGACTCCTGGCTGGACAGTTCCATCCCCTTCGTCACCTTCCGAAGCTACTACGTCAAGGGCAGCCTCTCCGGCCTCGACCTGGACCTCCGCCTGCGCGCGGCCTCCGGCGGCCGGCACACCCTGGACGAGCTGATGCGAACCCTCCTGACCGATCCGCGCCTGATGCGCGAGGGTTACACCATGGCCGACCTGCGATCCCTGGCCTCCCGCCTGGCGGGCCGTTCCATGGATTCGTGGTTCGAGGGGGCCGTCGAACGGCCCGGCTACATGGATCTCGAGGAATCCCTGGCCACGGTCGGGCTCCGCCTCGTCCCCGATGCGGCGCGCGCCGCGGCGGGCTTCACCGGGCTCCGCCTCGAAGACGGTGAGGACGGGCGCGGCGCCAGGGTCCGCTGGGCCGAGCCCGACTCCCCGGCCGAGGCGGCCGGCCTGGGCGAGGGCGATCTTCTGCTCGCCGTCGACGGTGTCACGGGGGATCGTAAGGCGCTCGATGGGGCGCTTCGCCGCCTCAAGCCGGGCCACGCCGCCGTCCTGACCGTCGTCCGGGACGACCGGGTCCTCGAGCTTCGAATGGAGCCCGCCGCCGTGGATCCCCTCCGCAGGCCCCTCGTCATCGAGGAGAACCCCGACGCCACCGCCGCTCAGGTGGCCGCCCGCAGGGCCTGGCTCTGGGAGGAGTGAGGAAAGCGGGGACGTTTCCCGATCGTGAGCAGCAGCTTCGGAGCTTCGGCGTCCGGCTGCGCGTCCTCGGGGCGTGCAGCCGCCGCCCTCCTCCGGTCCGCCTGGCACAGTGCGAGGCGGCACGTCACCCGCCCTTTCGGCCCGTGATGCGGCGGGTGCCGGAGCCGGCAGAATCTCGCTCCCGCAAGGGGGCAGTCCCGCACGCCTCCCACCTTGCCAAAGGCCGTTCCGGGCTGTAGGCTTCGCGCGGGCGGAGGACCGCCCGAACCCTGATGACGACGCACCGGGATGGAGGCGCCATATGATGAGGAGCAGTGACTACATCGAGCTCGAGGATCGGTACGGAGCGACCAACTACCACCCGCTGGACGTGGTCGTCGCCCGCGCCGAGGGGATCTGGGTCTGGGACGTGGACGGCAACCGGTACATGGACTGCCTGGCGGCCTACTCGGCCGTCAACCAGGGCCACTGCCACCCGCGCATCGTCAAGACCATGGTGGAGCAGGCCTGCCGCGTCGCCCTGACCTCCCGCGCCTTTCGCAACGATCAGCTGGGCCCCTTCTGCAAGGAGCTCTCCGAACTGACGGGTTTCGCCCGGGTCCTGCCCATGAACACGGGCGCCGAAGCCGTCGAGACGGCCATCAAGGCCGCCCGGAAGTGGGCCTACACCGTCAAGGGCGTTCCCGAGGGGCAGGCGGAGATCCTGACCTTCGAGGGCAACTTCCACGGCCGGACGACGACCATCGTCGGCTTCTCCCCCGAGCAGCAGTACCGCGAGGGCTTTGGTCCCTTCACGCCGGGCTTCCGCCTCCTGCCCTACGGGGATGCCGACGCCGTGGCCGCCGCCATCACGCCCAACACCGCGGCCGTCCTCATCGAGCCCATCCAGGGCGAGGGCGGGATCATCATTCCGCCCGAGGGCTACCTCCGCCGGCTCCGCGAGCTGACGGCCCAGAACAAGGTCCTCCTTGTGGTCGACGAAATTCAGGCGGGCCTCGGCCGGACCGGGAAGCTCTTCGCCTACGAGCACGAGGGGATCCGCCCCGACATCGTCATCATCGGCAAGGCCCTCTCCGGCGGCATGTACCCGGTCTCGGCCATCCTGGCCGACGATGAGGTCATGGGCGTGTTCCGTCCGGGCGACCACGGCTCCACCTACGGCGGGAACCCGCTGGGTGCCGCAGTGGCACGCACCGCCCTCCAGGTCCTCCTGGAGGAGGGGATGATCGAGGCCTCGGCCAGGAACGGCGCCTACTTCATCGAGCAGCTCCAGGCCATCGACTCGTCCCACGTCAAGGAGGTCCGCGGCCGTGGCCTGTGGATCGGCATCGAGCTCGAGGACTCGGCCGGCGGCGCCCGCCGTTTCTGTGAGGCTTTGCAGGACAAGGGGCTCCTGTGCAAGGAGACCCACCACAACATCATCCGTGTGGCGCCGCCCCTGACCATCACACGGGAGGAGATCGACTGGGCCGTGGAGCGGATCGCCGAAGTGCTCCGCATGCCATGACTCCACGTGACCTGATCCTCGTCTTCGGCACCGTCCAGCGGGTCATGCGGGTCGAGCGGGCGGCCCGGGAACGCGGCCTCGACATCGATGTCATCCCCGCGCCACGGGCGGTCAGCTCCGAGTGTGGCGTTGTGGTCGAGGCGCGCTCCGCCGAGAGCGAGAGGCTCCGTGGGCTCCTGGACGAGCTCGATCTTCCGCCCCAGGCCGTCTATCGCCGTAACGGGCAGGGATGGGTGCCCTCGTCCCTGGACGCCGCCGCCGCGCCGGCGGTGCAGCTGACCCAGTACACGGCCTACGGCGGCTGTGGTGCCAAGCTCTCCAAGGGCGCCCTGGCCACCATCCTCTGCGGCCTGCCCCGCCTGGAGTCCGAGGATCTGATCGTTGGCATCGAGAGCGCCGACGACGCCGGCGTCGTCCGTATCACCCCGGAGCTGGCCATCATCCACACGACGGACTTCTTCCCCCCCATGGTCGACGACCCCTTCGCCTTCGGCCGGGTTGCAGCTGTCAACGCCCTTTCGGACATCTACGCCATGGGGGGATCCCCGCTGGCCGGCATGAACCTCGTCAGCTTCCCATCGGGGCAGTTCGAGAAGTCGACCCTCAAGGAGATCCTGCGCGGCGGCCTCTCCGCCCTGGAGGAGGCGGGTGCCGTGCTGGCCGGCGGTCACACGGTGGAGGGGAAGGAGCTGCTCTATGGCATGGCCGTCACCGGTACGGTCCATCCGGACCGGATTTGGCAGAACGGCGGGGCGTTGCCCGGAGATGTTCTCGTGCTGACCAAGCCCCTCGGCACCGGCGTCATCACGACGGCCGCCAAGGCCGAGCTGGGCTCTCCCGAGTCCCTCTCGACGGCCATCCGCTGGATGTCCACCCTCAACCGGGAGGCTGCCGAGGTCCTGATGGAATTGGGACCCCATGCCGTCACCGACGTGACGGGTTTCGGCCTGGTGGGTCACGCGGCGGAGATGGCCGAGGCCTCGGGATTGGCCGTGGAGATCGATCTCGGTACCCTGCCCCTGATGCCCGGGGCCATGGAAGCCGCCGGCATGGGGCTCGTGCCGGCCGGCACCGGCAAGAACCGGGAGAGCGTCAGCGCCGTCCTCACAATCGCGGAAGGTGCGGACCCCGTCCTGGTGGACCTGGCCCTCGATCCCCAGACCTCCGGAGGCCTGCTGGCCGCCGTGCCCCCCGAGGCTGCGGAACGGCTCATCCGGCGTCTCGGCGGCGCCGCCGCCGTCGGCCGGGCCGTCCCCGGCGAGCCGGGAACCGTCCACCTCATCTGATCCGGGGAAAGCCGGGGGTCCTGAGGCGCGCCCCGCCCCATTCCCTCACGCTTCCTCACCCTTCCCCATATCAATCCTTGACGCGGGTGAGGAACTGGCGGGCGATGTCCTCCTGGCGGCGGGGCTTTTTGCGTCGGTCCCTGGCCACGGGAACCTGACGTTTCCGGCGGTCTTTCCCCGAGCGCTCGACCCATTTCTTCTTGCCGCCCATGGCCGACCTGATGATCCGAACCAGGATGACAACCAGCACCAAAGCCAGCACGGCGGCCGCCACATAGGTCATGAGCAACATGATCGTCATGGGCGCCTCCAATTGGAACGGCACGTCACCATTCGAGGACGTGTTTCCACCAAATGTCTTCTGTTTCTCCAATTCCAGGATACCACCGCATGAAAAGGGGAGGCGTTCCAACCCTCCTGTCAACGCGGAGGGCCGGTTTTTCGTCATAAGACTCGATTGCAAGGAGGCGGTCATGGAAAGCATCACCTGGGATCGATCGGCCGCAGCCCACTTGCTGCGTCGCGCCGGCCTGCCGGGAACACCGACGGAGGTCGACGAGCTCGAGTCGAGGGGTCTCGAGGGAGCCGTCGACTGGCTCCTTGACTTCGAGTCCATCGACAACACCGCCATGGAGGAGCGTCTGGCGGAGCTCGACCTCGACCTCGACACGCCTCTGGGAATCGTGGACGATTGGATTGTTCGCTTCGTCCACACGGCCAGACCCTTCGAGGAGCGCATGGCCCTCTTCTGGCACATGCACTTCGCCACGGGCCTCTCCAAGGTCAAGGCCGCGAAGTTGATGCACCGACAGATCGAGACCTTCCGGCGCGAAGGGCTGGGGACCCTCGATGAGCTGCTCCTGGCCGTCAGCCGGGACCCGGCCATGCTGATCTGGCTGGACAACGTCCACAACCACAGGGATGCGCCCAACGAGAACTACGCCCGGGAGCTGATGGAGCTCTTCTCCATGGGCCTCAACACCTACACCCAGGAAGACGTCGTCCAGTCGGCGCGGGCGTTCACCGGCTGGGGTCTCCGGCGCGTTCCCAACGACGTGGAGTTCATCTTCCGGCCGTGGGACCACGATGACGGCGTCAAGACCTTTCTGGGAAGGACGGGGAACTGGAACGGCGAGGACATCGTCCGCATCATCTGCGAGCAGGAGATCACGCCCCGGTTCATCGCCTCCAAGATGTGGGGGCATTTCGGCGGTGGTGAGCTGCCGGAGTCCGTTCTGGACGCGATGACGAGCGCCTATTGGAGCTCCGGACACTCCCTGGCTGCCATGTTCCGCGCCCTGTTCACAGCGCCGGCGTTCTACGCCTCCGATCAGCGGTGGACCCATGTCAAGAACCCCGTGGAGCTGACCTGCGGGTTGCTGCGCCAGCTGGAGGCGACGACCAACGGCCGGCGCGTCGGCTCCTTCGTGGCCGGACAGGGTCTGGCCCTCTACGAAGCCGCCGATCCCAGCGGCTGGCACGAGGGCCTCGCATGGATTACGACCTCCTCGTTGCTGCTCCGGTCCCAGCTGGGCTCGGTGGTCGGATTGGCCAGCGGGGAGATCCTCGACGTTGACCTGACGGGCATCCTCAGGAGGGAGGGCGTGACGACGCCGATGGAGGCCGTGGACCGGATGGCCCTCCGTCTGGACCTGCCCCCGCTCAGCGAGGGCAGCCGGACCGCCCTGGCAGCCTACCTGGTGA
The DNA here is from genome assembly GCA_964641295.1 of uncultured Thermoanaerobaculia bacterium. Lineage (GTDB taxonomy): Bacteria > Acidobacteriota > Thermoanaerobaculia > Thermoanaerobaculales > Sulfomarinibacteraceae > JAADFK01. The sequence goes on along the minus strand of CAZXNA010000031.1, from coordinate 21,919 downwards.
CCGATCCCTTCACCGGGGGCAGCTTCCCCTTCGACCTGGCCAGTCAGGGCACCGCGTTGAAGCTGGCCGGCCTGGTCCACCTGCTGGTGACCAACCCCACCTACCAGATCTCCTGAGGAGAGCATCATGGCACGAACCATCGATCGCCGTTTCTTCCTCCAGTCCGGTCTGCTGACCGTCGGCTCCAGCTTCCTGCTGACCCGGAGCCCCTTTGCCGGGATCCCACCCCGGAGCCCGATCCATCGGGCCGTGCCGGGCCGGCCCGAGCGACAGCTGGTGGTCCTCCAGCTCCACGGGGGCAACGACGGGCTCAACACCGTTGTCCCCTACAGCCAGAACCGGTACCGCTCCCTGCGCCCGACCCTGGCCCTCCCCGAGAGCTCCCTCCTTCCCCTGGACGACGACCTGGCCCTCAACCCAGCCCTCGAGCCCCTGCTCCCATGGTGGGAAAACGGACACATGGCCGTTGTCGAGAACGTCGGCTATCCCAACCCCGACCTTTCCCATTTCCGCTCCGTGGCCATCTGGTACACGGCCAACCCCGAGGTTCCCGCCGGCGACGGTTGGCTGGGGGGGTGGATGGAAGACATGGCTTCTCCCTCGCCCCTCTCGTTGACCACCGTGGGTACCCTGCCCTCGCCGGCCATGGCCGCCGACGGCTTCGTTCCAGCCGCCGTTGGCGACCCGGACAACTTCGGCTTCGATCTACTCAATCGGGTTCCCGAGGACACGGCCCTCCGCGAGGCCCTGATCCACGAGGGCTTCGCCGCTTCGGCGGGTGCGGGAGCGCCCGTGGGCGAGGTGGCCGCCACCGGCCTGGCCATCGAATCCATCGTCTCCGACGTCGCCTCCATGCCCCCCGAGGACGAACCGCCAGTGTCCTACCCCGAAACTCCCCTGGGCGCAGACCTGGCCAACGCCGCACGGTTCCTCGGCGCCGGCCTCCCCGTCCGTGTCGTCTGGGTCAACACGGGGGGGTTCGACACCCACGCCGCCGAAGCGGAGACCCACACGTCCCTGTGGGAGAACGTGTCCCAGTGCCTCGCGGCCTTCATGGAGGATCTGGCGGTCCGAGGGCTTTCCGCCTCGACGGCCGTGCTCGTCTGGACGGAGTTTGGCCGGCGCCCTGCGGAGAACGCCTCCCTGGGAACGGACCACGGGACCGCCGGCCCGGCCTTTCTGCTGGGAGAACCCGTCAAGGGGGGCCTGTACGGATCACCGCCCGACCTCGAGCACCTGGACGCCAACGGCAACCTGGTGTTCGATATCGACTTCCGGTCCATCTACGAGACGGTGCTGGCCGATCTGCTCCAGGTCGATCCCCGGCTGGTGCTTCCACAGCCGTTCGAGAACTTGGGTCTCTTCACCTGAAAACCTGGGCCGGGAATCCGGGCGCTGCCTTCTCTGGTGGGTGGGAGCCGATCCGCATCATTGACCATCCCTCTGTTGCAGGGCGGGATGAACCGCACCTGACGGCGTCTTCTCGATTCGCTCGCTCAACGTGCCGCAAGCACCCCTGGCCTCGCGAATCTTGCGAGAACGCTGCCATGCACGGCGCCTCGCCCCTTTCGCGACGAACCCCCATGAATGATGCGGGCTATGTGGGTCCATCCTGGAGGTAGACCTCCTGTGGCAGGACCCAGGAGCCGGCGCGGCGCGGTACGGCGAAGGGCTTCCGTACCAGAAGCAGGTGTTTGCGGTGATAGAGGGGCAGGTAGGGCCTGTCGCGGCCGAGGCGGGTCAGGATCTTCCGGATGAGCTCCAGTCGCCGGGAGGTGCTGGACTCGCGTGAAAACCCGTCGATCCAGCGGTCCACCTGGGCGTTGGAGTAGCCTGCGCTGTTCTGAAACCCCAGGTGTTCGGCGGGGTCCCGCGTATGCACGCAGGACTCGAAGAAGTCGGAGGCGTCCGCCAGTGGGAAGTTCCACCCGAAGATGTGGGCGGGGGAGCGCTGTTTTTCCATGCGGTCGTAGAGGACCCTCCACGGATAGTCCTCGAACTCGGTTTTGAGGCCGACCCACAGGAGTGAGGCGGACAGGGAATCCAGAACGGCCGGGGGCATCCCGGAGACGTCGATGGTGATCCGTGTCCCCTGGGGGATGCCAGCCCCGCGCAGAAGCTGTCGGGCCCTCTCGGGGTCGGGCGGCGGCACGGCGCCGGCTTCGCAGAAGCCGAAGACCTCGACGGGGATGAGGGAGACGGCAGGGGAGACATCCCGGTTGGGGAAGGCCTCCTCCACCAGCCGTTTCCGGTCGATGGCCAGGTCGATGGCCTCCCTCACGCGGGGGTCGCTCAGGGGCCAGTGGAGGACGTTGAGGGTGAGGATGGTCGTGGCCAGCGCGGGCGTCCGTTCCACGTACCACTCATGGGAGGGGGAAACGGAGTCGACGAAGGAGGCCGAGACGTTGGTTACGACGTCGATGGTCCCCTCGGCGATCAGCCGCCGGAGCCGCTCCCCGGGGGGGACGCCGAGGATCCTGATCCGGTCGAAGACACCGCTCCGGCCCCAGTAGCGATCCCACCGCTCCAGCACCAGGTCCGCCATTGGGCTCTTCCCGGTCAACCGGTACGGACCCGTGCCCACCGGGTGCTGGGGGTCGAAATCGGCCGGAACGATGGGGATCATGGCCAGCCGCGAGAGAAAAAGGGGCGTCGGCTCCGCCGTACGGATCTCGATGGTGGAGGGATCGTCCTTGGCGAGCGAGATGGCCTCCACCGAGCTGAGGTACGAACCGACCGCCGACTCCTTGGACTTCCAGGCCCTCAGTAACGAGGCCAGAACATCATCAGCACGCAAGGGGCGGCCGTCGTGGAACAGGACGCCAGCGCGCACCTTGAACCGCCACACCGAAGGCTGGGGCGTTGTCCAGCGCTCGGCCAGACAGGGTCTGACCTCCAGATCGGGCCCGAGGCAGGCCAGGGGCTCGTAGACGGCGGAGAGGACCGAACGGGTGACGGAATCGTCGTGTCCGTGGGGATCCAGGGTCACCAGGGGATGGTCGTAAGCGATCCGCACCTCGCCGACCGGCGTTTGCTTGCGGCAGCCTCCGCCGGCAAGAACGACAATCAGAACCACCATGACCGCCCTGAAGAGTACCGGCGCACCATGTCGACTCATTGGGCCTGTTCTCCACCACCCAGTGTACCCCCACCGTTGGGGTTTTCCGCCGTTCCTTCGACCGGAATCTCCCCGGCCCCGTCGGATTCCTGCCGGCCGGGCTCCGGCCCTTCGAACAGTCCGAGGGTCGGCTGCACGGGCCGGTGTTCGAGCCATTCCAGCCGGAAGCTGCCACCGCCCAGGGCGTTGAGGACGAAGTGGGGCGGATGGTCCCTCGGCCAGGGAATCAGCCCGTTCCGTGCGAGAAAGGAACGGATGGCCCGTGCCCGCAGCACCGGGCACGCCCCCCAGAAGCTCGGTGTGATCGGCACCTTGGCCGGTTCGGGTGTGTCGGGAAAGGAGAGGACGATGGACTCCCACTCCTTCCGGAAATAGAGGGAACGTCCGTTCCCGAGGACCCGAAACCCGTAGACGAAGCCCCGGCCGTCCGACCATGCTGAGACAATCATGGTTCCAACAGTTTACCCCACGCACGCATTGGAGCCGGAAAACGCGGAAGAACGGGTTAACGGGAATCTCCTGCCAGGCGGACCTCGCCGGGGAGGGGAAACCAGCGAAGGGTCTCCAGTTCCGGGGGAAGGGTGTCGGCGCCAGGGATCATCTCCGCGGGTTCGGCGTCCCGGACCAGCCGCCGGGCCTCCTCCAGGTAGTGGGGCAGTTGGGATTCAGGTGCCGTCACGTGATGACCCTCATAACGGAGGCGGCCGCCGGCGAAACGGACGTCCAGCAGGCCGGGCAGCTCGCCTTCCCGTTCGCCACGGTGGCGCCACAGTCCCGTGTCTGGAAAGAACTCATAGTGGGGAAGCAATTTCCATCCGTGGTCGGCGATCAGCTGGACGGCCTCGAGAATGAACTCGGTGACGGCCTTGGAGCAGAAGTAGTTGAAGTTGACCCGCACCCATCCGGGCTTGATCCCCTCGCAACCACTGTTGATGGCGTCCCGGAACCGTCGGGAATGCTCCGCGTCGATCCGGAGCAGCCGGTGGCCGTAGGGACCGGCGCAGGAACAGCCGCCGCGCGCCTGGATGCCGAACAGATCGTTGAGAAGCGCCACGACGAAGTTGTGGTGAAGGAAACGTCCGTCATGACGGATGACGAAGCTGACGATGGAAAGCCGTTTGGCCGCCAGGTTCCCCAGGATCTCGATGTTGGGGTGGGCGGACCAGGCGGAGATGGCCCGCTGGACCAGGGTCTGCTCCAGCTCTTCGATGGTCTCCTCACCGACGGCCGACTTGAGCAGAAAGACGAGGCCGGCCCGGATGGACTCGATGATGGCCGGCGTCCCGCCCTCTTCCCGGCGGGCCGGGTCCTCGATGTAGGTGTGTCCCAGGGGCCCGACGTACGAGACCGTTCCGCCGCCGGGAACCGACGGGACCCGGTTCTTCAGCAGGTGCCGCTTGACCACGAGAACACCGGGTGTGCCCGGGCCTCCGACGAACTTGTGGGGCGAAATGAAGAGGGCGTCCTTGGCGATGGCCGGATCGGCCCGGCCGTTCTCCACGGGATTCATCTCGATGCGGACGTAGGGGGCCGCCGCGGCGAAGTCCCAAAAGGAGAGGGCACCATGTTCGTGGAGAAGGCGGGTGATACCGCGCGTGTCCGAGACGATCCCCGTCACGTTGGAGGCCGCCGAGAAGCTGCCGATCTTCAGGGGGCGCTCCGCGTACTCGAGCAGGCGTCGCTTCAACATCTCCCGGTCGATGCGTCCGTCGGGGTTCTCGTCGATGACGACGACATCGGCGATGCTCTCCTCCCACGGCAGCTCGTTTGAGTGGTGCTCGTAGGGACCGATGAAGACGACGGGGCGCTCCGCAGGAGGGATACAGTCGACAAGGTGGTACCGGTCGTCCAGCTCTGCGGGAACCCGCAGGCCGAGGATCTGGATCAGCTTGTCAATGGCGCCGGTTGCTCCCGAACCACAGAAGATGACCACATCCTCCTCGATGCCGCCGACGGCGTCCCGGATGATCCGGCGGGCGTCTTCCCGGAAGCGGGTGGTCTGGAGTCCCGTGGTGGAGGTCTCGGAGTGGGTGTTGGCGTAGAGGGGCATGACCTCCTGGCGGATGAAGTCCTCGATGAAGGTCAGGCTCCGTCCGGACGCCGTGTAGTCCGCATAGGTCACGCGCCTCGGCCCGAAGGGACCGTCCAACACACGATCCCGCCCGATCAGTCCCTCGCGGATCGCTTCGATCAGCCGCTTCGTTTCCTGGTTCACGTTACCTGCCTCTCGGGACCGCTTCGGTCCCGCCTCTGTAGCCTGGGATCATATGTACCATAGCTCGAACTGGAAGAATGTTCTGCTCCGGGACCCCGGCTCCCTTGCACACGGGGGGCCACACCACGGGCCACACCAGCACGTGATATGGCGGGCACCGGAGATGGCAGAATAGGCCCCGCGGTGAGAGAGCGGCTCCAGGTCACACCGCTAAGTGGTACAGTACCTCCATGGTCCGGCGCATCCATCCCGCTTGGTGGCCCGTGTTGGCCGTCACCTCGCCCCTGTGGGCGCCTTGGCTGGTCCTGCGAAACCGGCGGTTCCGGCAGAACGAGGAAGCGGCTGCCCAGTGGAACTCCAGCATGCTCGAGAAGGCCCAGATCCTCGACCTGCCCGAGGTGGACGGGCTGGAGCTGACCGTTCTCGTGGACGAGCGGACCGAACCGGGTTTCCTGGGCAACGAGGGGGTGTCCTACCTGCTCCGGACCGATCTCGGCGCCGTGTTGATGGATGTGGGTTTTGGCCCGGCCACCCCTGCCTTCGAGCACAACGCGAGAAAGCTGGGCTTCTCCTGGGACGGAGTGGACGCCCTGGCCATCACCCACCTCCACGGTGATCACATGGGTGGCCTGCCCGCCGCCCGGGCCCGGCGCGTTGCCCTGCCGCCCGATCTTCTTCCGGGGCGCGAGGGCGTTCCCTGCTACCTGCCCGAAACGGGCGAGAGCCCGGGTTTCCAGGCCGTGCCGGTGGAGGAACCCCGCCCCCTGGCGGCCGGCATCGGCAGTACGGGACCCCTGGCCCGGAGCCTCTTCTTCCTCGGGCCCGTTCGGGAACAGGCCCTCCTGATCCGCGTTCGCGGCAAGGGCCTGGTCATCGTCACCGGGTGCGGCCACCCCGGCGTCGAGCTGATCCTCGAGATGGCCCGCCGTCTGGTGCCCGGTCCCGTGTACGCCATCGTCGGCGGTCTCCACTTTCCTCTCACCAGTGGGCGGGGCCGGTACCCCGGCTTCCAGGCACAGATGCTCTTCGGAACCGGGAGGCCGCCGTGGAGGCGGCTGACCGATGCCGATCAGACGGACGCCATCGCTACCCTCAACCGGGCCGGCATCCGGCGTGCCCTCCTCTCGGCCCACGACACCTGCGACCACGCCCTCGACCGCTTCTCCCGCGAGCTCGACGCCCAGGTCGAAGTCCTCCGCGCCGGCGCCACCTGGAGGCTGTGACAGCCGTCAGCGAACGTCCTCGTCGGGCTCGTTGTAGACCTTCTCCTCCACGCTGGCGGCGCCCGGGGCGTCGGCCTCCACGTCGCGGCCGGCGGGGTCGGCACCGGCGAGCTCGCGGTACAGCTCGTGCTGGATGACCAGGTTCATGATCTCGTTGGTCCCGGTCCAGATGGTGATCAGACGGACGTCCCGGAGCAGCCTCTCGACGGGATAGATGTTGGTATAGCCGATGCCGCCGAGGATCTGCATGGCGTGGTTGACCACCTCCCAGGCGGTTTCCGTCGAGAACTTCTTGGCCTCGGAGACCAGGCGCCGCACCTTCCCCGGGTCCTCCCCGGCGTCGACGGCCCGTGCCGCCGCCACATTGAGGGCGCGGGCAGCGTCCAGGTCCGTGACGCTCTCGGCGATCTTGAAGCTGACGCCCTCGAAGCGCCGGATCTTCCGGCCGAAGGCGTGGCGCCGGTCGGCGTAGCGGATGGCGATCTCCATGGCGGCGCGCCCCATGCCGACGGCGCCCCCCGCAGAGGTCAAACGCTCGGGAATCATCATCTGGTGAAACACGGCCGTCCCGTTGCCCACGCCGGGTTCTCCGCCGAGGACGTTCTCCACGGGGACCGGCGCGTCCCGGAAGACCAGGCGGCCCGTACCGCCCCCACGGGTGCCCATGAGCCCGTAGACGTGGTGGACCTCGACGCCGGGACCCCGCTCCACGAGGAAGGCCGTCATGGCCCGCTTGGGGTCCTCGATCCCCTCGACCCGGCCGTAGACCAGGAGGACGTCCGCGCCCTCGGCGCCGACGACGAACCGCTTCTGGCCGTTGAGGAGGAAGACGTCGCCTTCCCGCCGCGCCGTCGTCGTGGCGGCGAAGAAGTCCGAGCCTCCTCGGGGTTCTGTCAAGGCCTCGGCCAGGGCCAGCTCCCCGCGGAGCGCCGGCGCCAGGAAACGGCGCTTCTGCTCCTCGGTGCCGAACACGTGGATTGCCTCGCCGACGATGGAGACCAGGGACCACAGGCAGGCCAGGGAAGTCCCCAGGGTCCCGAGCTCTTCGAGGGCGGCCATCTCCCCGGTCCAGGCCAGTCCCCGGCCGCCCCAGGCTGGATCGAAGCGCGGTCCCAGCAGCCCCTTCCGTCCGGCTTCCTCGAGAAATTCGCGGGGGAACATCACCCGCTCCGCGTCCATGTCCAGGAGGAGGGTCCTGGGAACCCCTTTGACGAGCTCCCGGACCTCGTCCCGGAAACGAAGCTCCTCGGCTGTGAAGAGAAGATCCAGATCCATGTCGTGCCTCCCCGGGCCGAAGCCCAAGCTCCATTGTACGCGGATAGCCAGTGAGGAAGTCGGCAAATCGAAGAAGGAGTTGGGGCTTGGGAGGCGGCCTGCGTGGGGGGCGTCGCGGGGACCCTCTCCGTCCAGGGGGCCATGCTATAATCCGCTGGCCGTGGTCCCATGGACCACGTTCAACGCAATGACCGAAAGACCTTGCGGGGTCACCCGCCGCCGTTTTCTTGAGCTTGGCTCACTGGGTCTCGCCGCCACCTTGGGCGGGACGGAGATGGGGTTTGCCGAGGCCCAGGGCCTGCCCGGTATCCGCCGGATCCAGCTGACATTCCCGGAGCTTCCACCGGCCTGGGACGGCACGACCATCGTCCAGGTGTCCGACGTCCACGCCGGCCCCTACATGCCGGCGTCACGCATGCGGGCGGTCCGCGACCTGATCGCGCGGATTCCCGCCGACATGGTCCTCTTCACGGGCGACCAGATGGACCGGCGCCCGACGGATGCCGATCGTTTCGTCGAGGGTTTTTCGGGGATTCAGGCGCCCCACGGTGTCTTCGGTATCCTGGGCAACCACGACCACTACATCGATTCCAGGATCTCCATGGAGGCCCTGAAGCGGGCTGGCATCCGTCCGCTGGTCAACGAGGCCGCCGTGCTTGAACGAAACGGGCAGCGTCTGGTCCTGGCCGGCGTCGAGGATATCAGTGTGCGGGACGGTCGCGCCTCGGACTTCTCGGTCGTCGCCCGGTACCCCGGCGCCTTTCGCATATGCCTCTGCCACCAGCCCCGGGCCTGGCACCGGGCACTACACGCCGGTGCCCACCTGACCCTTGCCGGTCATACCCACGGCGGGCAGATCGCCTTTCCCTCGCGGAACCTTAACGTCGCCCGGCTCCAGACCCGGTACATCGCGGGACCCTACCGCCGTGACGACCAGTGGCTCTACGTCTCCCGCGGCATCGGGGTCGGTGCCGTTCCCGTCCGTGTGGGCTCGCCTCCGGAGATCGACGTCATCACCCTTCACCGGAGGCCGCTGGCAGCCTGATTTCAGGAGAACGGTCCGATTGGGATGTGACGGCCTTCCGTGCGCCCTCCACCGGTCTCGAGACAGGCGATCCTGTGATCGCCGGATGGTACGTGACGCGATCATCGTGTCCCGCCGGGAAGCTGCAAATCCGCGCGGCTTTGCTATACTCTCGGCATCGTGTGGGCTACAACGTGGAGCCCCGGTTTTTTGGTTCAAGACAGGGAGGGAAGAAGATCAAACGCCGTGACCGTTTCCGTGAGGACCCCGAACAGCCCAAGGTTCGCATCAACGAACGCATCCGCCTCTCTCCAGTCCGGCTCGTCGACGAAGATGGCACCCAGCTCGGTATCGTTCCCGTCGAGGAGGCGCTGAGCACCGCCCGTGCCAAGGGCCTCGACCTGGTCGAGGTCGCCCCGGACGCCCGTCCGATCGTCTGCAAGATCATGGATTACGGGCGCTTCCGCTACGAGCAGGAGAAGAAGGCGCGCGAGGCGAAGAAGCAGCAGCACCAGGTCGAGCTCAAGGAGGTCAAGTACCGTCCTAACATCAACGAGCACGACTTCCAGACCAAGACCCGTCGCGCCAGGAAATTCCTCGAGCAGGGAAAGCATGTCAAGGTGACCATCATGTTCCGTCGCCGTGAGATGCGCCGTCCGGAGAACGGTTACGAGATCCTCCGGAAGGTCCGGGAGGAGCTCCAGGACGTGGCCAAGGTGGACCGGGAGCCGACGCCGGAGCTCGAGGGACGTGACCTGACCATGGTGATGAGCCCGCTCAAGACAAGACCGGCCCCGAAGAAGCAGGAGCCTGAGAAGGAGACCGCCCAGGAAGGCTGAGGTCTGGTTTTCCGGGGAGCCCTCATCCCAGAGTCAGCATGCCATCGTCACGGGTGAGCCTTGCAAATTACGGCCTCCGGACTGTGGTCCGCGCCGATCCAGGAGGTAAGCATGTCCAAGGTACAACACAGAGCAGGTGCGGCCGCCGCCGGTGTCAGCCCCACCCAGGTCCACGACATTCTCCGCCGCCACATGCTGGTGGACGGATTCCACGTGGTCCCCGATTACCAGGCCTCGCAGGGGTCCCGCCTGGTGGACTCCCTGACCGGCCGGACCCTGATCGATTTCTACACCAACTTCGCCTCGACCCCCATCGGCTACAACCACCCGCGGATGGTGGAGCCTGCCTTCGTCGAGCACCTCGGCAAGGCGGCCCTGGTCAAGCCGGCCAACTCGGACGTCTACACGACCTTGATGGCCGAATTCGTCGAGACCTTTGCCACCGTCGCCGTCCCCGAGAGCCACGCCGGCCACCTCTTCTTCATCGAGGGTGGAGCCCTGGCCGTCGAGAACGCCCTGAAGACCGCCTTCGACTGGAAGGTCCGTTCCAACGCGGCCCGCGGACTCGGTGAAACGGGGAGCAAGGTGCTCCACTTCCGTCAGGCCTTCCATGGCCGGACCGGCTACACCCTCTCTCTGACCAACACGGCGGACCCCCGCAAGACCCAGTACTTTCCGGCCTTCGACTGGCCCCGGGTGGACAACCCCAAGATGATCTTCCCGCTGGAGGAGCATCTCGCCGAGGTGGAGGCCGCCGAGGCACGGGCCATCGACCAGATCGAGGAGGCCATCCGCCGCCACGGGGACGACATCGCCTGCCTGATCGTCGAGCCCATCCAGGGCGAGGGCGGCGACAACCACTTCCGTCCCGAGTTCCTTGCCGAGCTCCGGCGCCTGGCCGACGAGCACACGTTCCTCCTTATCTTCGACGAGGTGCAGACGGGCCTTGGCCTGACCGGCAACTGGTGGGCCTGGCAGGGCCTGGGCGTCGAGCCCGACATCTTCTGCTTCGGCAAGAAGACCCAGGTCTGCGGCATCGCCGCCGGGCCGCGCATCGACGAGGTCGAGGACAACGTCTTCAAGGTCTCGTCCCGCATCAACTCCACCTGGGGCGGAAACCTGGTGGACATGGTCCGCTCGACCCGCTACCTCCAGATCATCCGTGACGAGAAGCTCGTGGACAACGCCCGGCGCCAGGGCGAGCTCCTTCTGGCCGGCCTCCACGACCTTGCGGCGGCCCATCCGGGCGCCATCTCCAACGTGCGCGGCCGCGGACTCATGTGCGCCTTCGATCTCGACGACGTGGAGGTCCGCAACCGGGCCCTGGCCATCGGCCGCGAGGAGGGCGTCTTTGCCCTGCCCTGCGGCGAGCGCTCCATCCGCTTCCGCCCCTTCCTCGATGTCAGCGCCGAGGACATCCGGGACGGCCTGGCGGCCCTGGACCGTGCCATCGGCCGCGCCGTCAGCTGACCCTCGCCGGAACAACGACCCGACACCGCCGCGGAATGCCGCGGCGGTTTTTTGTGTTGTCTGCGAGGCATGGCTCACGATACGGAGAGTGGCCTCGCACCACGGGAGGGACCCATGAACTATCCGGAATTCTTCGATGCCCTGGAGCCTATCGTCCTGAAGGACGAGCTGGCGGAGTTCCTCGGCACCTTCGATGGCGGGATCGTGGAGATCCGCTACCTGGACATCGTCAAGATGGCGGGCCACAGCTGTGCCACCGTTGCCGGGGCGTGGCTCATGGCCCGGGAGGGGCTGAAAGCGCTCTGGGGCGGAGAGATCCCGCGCCGGGGCGAGATCCGGGTTGAGCTCCGGGGGAAGGTGGACGAGAACAACACCGGCGTCGTCGGCACGGTCCTGTCCAACATCACCGGTGCCGCAGGCGACAACGGCTTCGGAGGGCTGCAGGGCCGTTTCGGGCGCAGGAACCTGCTGTTCTACGGGGCCGGGATCGAGACGGACGTCCGGTTCACGCGGCTGGACACTGGCGCTGCGGTGGGCGTCAGCTACCGGCCGGACGGAGTCGTCGAGCCGGGGAAGATTCTCATGTCGGCCCTGGGGCCGGCCGCCACGGAGGAGACCCGGCGGAGCTTTCCCCACCGCTGGCAGGAGATGGTCCGCACCATCCTGGAGCACCCCGCCGAGGTCGTCGAGATCGTTTCAAGCTGAGCGGGCGGTCGTGTGCTGACGGCCCGGTGGGAGAATCCATCGAGGTGAGCTCATCGGAGGATTGGTCACACGAGCTTCACTCGCCGCTGGGAACACCGCCCAGTTCTTCCTCGGTAACCACGCGGTCACGACCGGACCGCTTGCCTGCGTAGAGGGCCTCGTCGGCCCGCCTCAGGCAGGCGGCGGGATCCCGGCCACTGCAGGGGGAGATGCCGATGGTGACGGTGACGGGGATGGGATCTTCGCCGGCGCCGCATGGATTTCGGGCCAAACTCGAGCGGATGTTCTCTGCCACCGTTCGTGCTCCCTGAAGGTCTGTCTCGGATAGGCCCACGAGGAACTCCTCTCCGCCCCACCTGGCGGCGAGATCCAGCGACCTTATGGATTGGCGCAACACGGCCGCCAGATCCCGGAGAACCATGTCGCCTGCGTGGTGGCCGTGGGTGTCGTTGATCCGCTTGAAGTGATCGATGTCGAGCATCAGGACCGTGAACTGGTTGCCAGAACGCAGGGAACGCTGGGCCTCCAAGGCCAGCCACCGTTCGGCCTCGCGGCGGTTGGCGAGCCCGGTCAACCCGTCGGTCCGGGCCAGTTCGGCAAGCCGTTCGTGGGCCTCCTCGAGCTGTTCCTTCGCCCTGGTGACCTGGCGACTGGTCCTGACCTTCAGCCGGTAGAGGCGGGCCAGGAGGAGGAGCACCAGCGCCATGGCAAGAAAGGCGCCGGTCCACAACCTGCGGCGGATCCGTTCCCGCTTGAACTCCAGCTCGTGAACCTTCTGGGCATGTTCGAGCTCCGCCTGTCTGCGCTCCGCCTCGAACCGCCGCTCCAGATCCTGGATGGCCCGGGAGCTCTCGTTCCGGAGTATCTCTCCGCTCAGCGTGTGGGCTTCCTGAAGTGTCTGGAAGGCCTCGCGGTGACGCCCCAGCTTCGCCAGGGTCTTTGCGAGGAGTTCCCCGGCCGCCACCCGTTCCTCTGGCAACTCGCTGCGTTGTGCCGCTTCGAGCGCCCGTCGGGCCCAGAGAGCGGCCTCCTTCGGCCGGCCAAGCTTGAGCAACTGCTCGCTAACGTTGGAGGCGGCGACCGACTGACCCCGGGCCGAGTCCAGCTCGTGAAATGTCTTGTACGCCCGTTCGAAGATCAGCAGGGCCTCCCGGTGGCGTCCCAGGCTGCTCAGGAGAACGGCCATGTCGTGTTCACAGGAGGCAAGTGCGAAGGGGTTCTCGCTTGCCCTGGCAATCTCCATGGCCTGCCGCTTTCGCTCGATGGCCTCCTCTGTCCTTCCCAGGAACTGGAGGACGTTGGCCTCCTCGTTGATGGCCTGGACCAGTGTGGTGGTATCCCCCGCTTCTCGCGCGGCCGTTTCCGCGGTCTGGAATCGTTCGAGGGCTTTGGGGTAGTGCTCGAGCTGACGGTTGACATATCCGATCAGGAACTGTGAACGTGCTTCGACCGCTGGAAGACCTTCCGCCGTGGCCATGTGGAGCGCTTCCAAGGCCCGCTCGACGCACTGTTCGTAATTGCCCAGGAGGAACAGCGCGGTGGCCATGCGGTTGAGGTCCCTGGCTGCCAGGGCTCGCTCCCCGCGTCGACGCCGGCCGGAAACCGCTTCCTCGAGCAGATGCACGGCCCTCCGGTTGCGCCCCATGTCCATGAGGATCTCCGCCGCCAGTTCGGCCGCCCTCAACCCCTGGTCCTCTGCCCCATCCGGGTGTGCTCTTCCAATGGCCCGGGCTTTCTCCAGCGTCTTCAGCGCCTCGTCCGGCTTCCCCTGCTGCCTCTGGTCGCCGGCGATTCGAAGCAGCTCTCCGGCCCGCTCCGCGGGGTCGCCGGGTCGGACATCCGGTATCCGCTCCGCCGGGGCGGGCATGGAAGGGGCTGGCTCCGGCCCGCTCCCCAGCCAGCCTTCGGCAAGCCCCGCCCCGACGATCACGAGGACGCCCGCGAATCCAACCCGCAGAACCTTCCGGGGACCCATCGCTCTGATTTTCGCACAGGGGGACCCTTCCCCGGGCATGGAAGCCGTACCGGTCAGAGAGGGACGAAGAGGAGGCGGTCATGGGAATCGAAGGTCATCGGAGACAGGGTGCGCAGATCTTCGTGGGATCGCCGGCGGAGGTGTCCGGGAGTGGGGGTCGATTCCTTGGTGAGACGGTCATCTTCGTGGGCCGGGGTCTGGTGCCGCCCCGGGCCCTCACTTTTCGCCCGCCATCGTTTCCAGGATCTCCATCGGCGTCCGGTGGGCGCGTTCGGCGACGGCCCGCAGCTTCTCGTCGGGGGCGGCATCGATCCCCGCGGCCCGGAGGTTGTCCATGGCGGTGTCCGGATCGAGGCCGGTACGGGTCGTCGCCTCGGCAAGACTCAAACGGCCCCAGCCACCGCCACGCATGGCGGACCCGACGGTTGCAGCAGGGGTCTCGACACCGGTGGAGGTGTCCCCCCGGAGAATGGTCCACAGCTCCCTGGGGGTTGTGCCGTTGGCCTCGGCGATCTCGCGAAGCGAGGCGCCGCTCCGGACTTCCTTCAGGCCGTGCGCCTCGAGAGCGGCTTCGAGCCTGGAGACGGGCAGCCCGCGCTCGGCGGCCAGTTGTTCCAAGGTGCGAAGCTCCAGGTGGGGAACCGGGGGCTCCTCCTCCGGGGTGGCCCAGGAGTTGGTGGCCAGTTCACCGAGCTCCATGACGCTGCTGAAGGGTGGGACGGCCGCGATGGTTCCCGCAAGGGTGGCGGCGAAGAGAAGGGTGCCCAGGATTACCGGCCACCGGAAGGGAGCGGCGGCCTCCCGGCTCCGGCGGAGGTAGGCCTTGAAGGCGCCCCAGTTGAACTTGAGGAGGTGGAAGAGACCGCCCACCATGAAGAGCAGGGCCGTCAGGGTGTGGACCGCCTGCCATCCGGCCTTGGTCAGGCCGAGCAGCCGCCACCCGGTCCAGTGCGCCACCCGTCCCGGGGGAGCGACGTACAGGACGATCCCCGAGACGAGAAGGGCCGTGAAGCTCCACACGAGGATGGTGGTGACGAGGGCTCGGAAGCTGAAGGTGGATCGGGCCATCATGGTCTCCTTGATACGTGACGTGGATATGTCGGCTGCTCCGGTACGGTGGTCGCACCGCCGGCCGCGAGAAGGGTAGCAAGGCCTGTGCCAGGAATCGATGCGGTCCCCGGGGTCTGTCCCCTGCATGTCGTGCAGGTTCCTGCGCGGTGTGCAGATCTGTTGGATTGTCGGGCCGACCGTCGTGGCCGCCCCCCCCCACCACGGGATTGATACCGCCGGATCATGGTCCCGGTGGTTCCCGGCGGCGTCCGGATGCCCATCAGGGCGGCCACAAGGACCGGCCCTGCGGGGCGGTCGTTGCGAGGAACCGGGGGGGGCGTGTTACGCGGTCATCCCTCCGTCGCAGACAAGGACGGCGCCCGTGGTGTAGGGGGAGAGGTCGGAGGCCAGGTAGAGGATGGAGCCCACGATCTCGTCGGGCTGGGCCCAGCGGCGGAGGGGGGTCAGCTCGCGGACGATGCGCTGGATGTGCTCGCTCGTGGTTAGGGCCTCGGCGAAGCGGGTCTCGACGACGCCGGGGGCCACGGCGTTGACCCGGATGCCGTGGGGTCCCAGCTCCTTGGCGAGCCCCTTGGTCATGGCGATGATGGCCGCCTTGCTCATGCCGTAGACCACCTGCTGCGGCACCGGGGAGAGCCCTGCGACGGAGGCGACGTTGACCATGGTGCCGCTCCCACGGGCGGTCATCAGGCGGGCGGCGTGCTGGCACATGAGGAAGTAACCCTTGACGTTGACCTCGAAGGTCTTGTCGAAGGCCCACTCGGGCGCGTCCACGGCGGGGCCGTAGTAGGGGTTGGTGGCGGCGTTGTTGACGAGAACGTCGAGCCGTCCCCGCTCCGCGGCGATCCGCTCGAAGAGGGCGGCGATCTCCCCGGGATGGCCCGTATGGCAGGCCAGGGGGACGGCCCGCCCGCCCTCGCTGGCAATGGATTCCGCCACGGATTCGAGGGACTCGAGCTTCCGGGCCACGAGGATCACCTCGGCACCCAGCGCCGCCATGGCCCGTGCCACCGCTTCGCCGATCCCCCGGCTGGCGCCCGTCACCAGGGCGATCGTGTCCGTGAAGTCCAACGCCGGTACCTTCGTCATGCCTGCCTCCCCGTCGTTCCATCGCCATTCTACAGGTGTCGTGCGCTCCACGCCGGGCCGCTCCGGGGAAAGGCCGTTGCGTCGCACCCGGCCCTCGGGCCGAGACCGGTGGAGCGCGGGCTTCAGCCCGCATCTCCCTGAGGCCCACGGAGATGGAGACGAATGATGGCCCCTGCGGACTGAAGTCCGCGCTCCAAGAAACGGCTTCCACCACGTGGATGAAGCCTTGGCTTTGGGGTGACGCAAATGTCGATGCCATCGTATCTCTCGCAATAACGGATGTTGGGAACAGCGCAACGACCTCATCATCCCAACCGAAGTGCCCTGCAAGGGCGGAGAATGGTCGTATATTCCGTCATGGCGCTACCACCAGTTGGTGGAGTCTCCGGTGACGTTGTCCACCAGGGAGACGAAGGCCCAGGAGCGGCCCTCGATCCCCTTGGCCTCGTCGTCCAGGGGGAGCACGGTCAGGCCGTAGGTCCCCGGCGCCAGTGAGCCCTCGGGAAGGCCGAGGATCCGCTCCAGGGGCTCGATGAGGTTGGCCCAGGGCTCAAGGGTCAGCTCCCGCTCGGCGACCGTGTTGCCGGCGGCGTCGTAGAGCGTCAGGCGGTGGGTGATGGCGTGGTCGGCGTCGCCGTTGTACAGGCCCACGTTGATCCGGAAGGCCGGGTCGACCACCAGGCCGGCGAAGTGCTGCACCGGCCAGCCGTGGGGCGGGTAGAGCGGCAGCATGCCGCCGTAGGTGCCGCCATCGGCCCGCGTGGTGTAGGTCCGGGTGTAGGCCCCCATCCACGAGCCCTCCTTCATCTCGAAGCCCCCGCGAACGTCGTCGTCCGAGGCGCAGGCGTCGAAGCGGTGGACGAGATCGGGGAAGATGTTTCGCCATCCCCACAGCTCCTCCCCCACGAAGTAGAGCGGATAATGGATGGACACCAGGGTCTCCTTCCACTTCACGGGATCCATGGACAGCACCCCGATGAGCTCCTGGAAGATCTCGTCCGTGACCCCGCCACACGCCTCGCCGGGGTTCGACGGATGAAACCAGGCTTCGGGCATGTCCATGCGCGCAGGATCGCCGTACATGTACGACGGTTTCATGAAACTGGTGTAAAGATCGGTCTGCCAGAAGGTGCCGTTCCTTCCGGGCAGGTGCGCCACGGCGGGCACGGCGGCGCGGTTGAAGTCGTCGCCAAGCTGGTCGAAGAGGGTGTAGGGCACGAAGACGGCGTCGCCGGTCGTGTTGTCCACCATGGTGAACCAGAGGGCCGCGGGACGGTCCGCCACCACCCAGACCCGCGGGAAGTAGCTGTCCCGGAGCTCGGCGGGAAAGAGCGTGTCCACGTTGACCACCCTGACGCTGTGGGCCGGGACCTGGAAGCTCCTCTGGCAGGCCTCCTTCCCGCTGTCCTGGCCACCGTGGTAGAGGTAGGTCATGGCCGAGTCCCAGGTCAGGCGTACGGTCAGCGGGGTGTCCTCGTCGTTGACCACACCGAGGTTGTGGCGGAAGCGGCCCGGCTGACGGTAGTCCAGGATCAGCGTCGCGTTGCGGATGAAGGGCATCTGGAAGGGGTAGACGCTGTTGGCGGTCTCTCCCTCCCACGGCAGGTGGTTGGAGTAGCCCACGGTGCCCGGCACGGCCGGGACGGCCTGGCCCATGGTGCCACCCCTGGCCCGCAGCGCCGGGTCGGAGTCCGGCGTCCAGACCCGGGCGGCCGCCACGAGGTTTTCTCCCCAGCGGTAGGGTGTCGTCAGCACCAGGGCGTCGTGATCGACGCCGTCGCCGCCCGGCCCGCCGCCGGCCCAGCTCAGCACGTCGGGGATGGTCCGGCTTCCGTGGGCGGCAAGCTCGACGGTCTTCGTCTCGTCCGGCTTCGCCACCCGCCGGATCGACACCGTCAGCGGATCGGCGGATGGGTTGAAGAGGTAGAGGTCCGAGGTCCAGAAGGTGCCGTTTCGCCCCGCCGTGTGGACCACGATCGGGATCGTCTGCACCTTCTCGGCCGGAAGGTCCCCCGCGAAGGCGGCGAAGGTGATGGGGGGGCTCGTGGAGATCCCCCCTCCGACAATATCGTCAGTCAGCCCGTGGCTGAGGTCGTCGCTGAGAACGGAAAGGTGTTCGTACGTCGGTTTGTCCAAGTCCCACCATTTGAGAAGGAAGAACTTCCGTGTGGGATGATAGAACACCGTGTCGAGCCAAAGATCCGGCTCGTTGAGCGGCGGCCCGGTGAGATCAATGGTCGTCGTCGCGTTGCCCAGCCCGCCGCCGGTAATCGGCCGAAACCTCAACGCCTTGCCGGTCCCCAACCAGAATCCATTTCGGCCGGGATCGAATGTGGCCATGGCAATCGGACCGGCGTCCGGGTTCGTTGGATCGTACGGAGGTTGGTCGGCAATCGCATTCAATTGCGTTGGGAACGAACCGAGCTCCCGGCGCAAGAACACCGTATTCCCACCGCTATGGATGGGCTCGTCGTAACCCGGAAATTGCACTGCATCACAATCCACCTGGCCGTATCCCCCGTTTCCAGAAACGAAGCCATAAAGACAATGCACGAAGCCGTAGATGCCTTCCGAAAGGCCTGTCTTCGCGCTCAGCCCTTCGTCGATGATCGGCCCCTGGATGGCCCAGCCGAAGTAGTCCTGGGGTGGCGCGAACATGGGCGTTCGCCGCACGATCCGCAGGCTGGCCGCATCGAATTCGATGATCGAGGGCCATGCCTCGAAGACCAGCCGGTCCTCCATGGTCGCCAGGTACGAGCCCTGACCGCTCATGCCGGGCCCATCGATCACGTTGTACATGGAGGCGTTGTAGTGAAACGGCCTCAGCCTGCGGTACGTGCCGGTCAGCGGATCGAAATCCCAGATACCCGAGGTCCGTTGATCCTCCGGCATGGTGACGCCGCAGCAGGTGGTCAGGTGGTACCGGATGACGAAGGTCTCGTTCTTGAGGGTGCTCCACTTGGGTTGACCGGCGCCGGCCATGCCGACAGCTCCAAGGAAAACGATGGATGCGGCCAGGACGGCCGCCGCCCCGCGGAGGGCGGCGGCCTCGAACACCTTGGACCACGATGGGGTCGAAGTTGGATTGATTGACACTGGCGATCTCCTCTAATCCGGGCACTCGTAATAATCGCCGGGACCCGGATACCCGATGGCCGTGAAGGCGTCGTTGACCGCATGCTGCTCGGCCAGAGCAGGATTGCCGGGCTTGCCGGGGGTACAGTGTCCGTACAAACGGAACGCGGCAAACATCATCAAGTCGGGAAGGTCCTCCCACTGGGTCGTCGAGGTACAGAAATGGGTCAACGTGTGGAAGAAGATCCTCTTCGCCTTGTAGAAACCCTGCCCGGCAACGGAGACATTACAGTCCTCGCCCGACCATCCCGGCCGCGAGCAGATGGGGTTGTGTCCGCCAACGTCGAGCAGCCGGAAGGCGACGGGCAGCATGTTGCCACGGTTGTGGGCCTCAGTCGCCTTGGGGTCCGTCGTGTGATCATTCTTGTGGAAGTAGTAGCGGCGGTCGGTGGACACCCACGAGCGCCAGACGGCGTCGTCCACACACCGATCCCAGTGGCCGTTGCTGAAGCTGTCCTCACCGGCCTTCCAGTCGGCCCTCTCGGGACCGGAGCCGGGAACCTGGTTGTCGAATTCGGTGATGTATCCGATGACATCGGCGAAGCCCTCGTGGAGCTGCGCACCTACGGTGGTGGAACGATCAAAATTGGCTGAAGTGAAGATCACACCGTGCCCCCACTCGTGGCCGATGATGTCGATGGCGGCCGAGAGGGCGTAGGGACGTGTCACGGTTTTCAAGACGGCGACCGAGTTGGCCGGCGCGTAGGCGTCGGCGTCCCTGTGGAAGTTCGCAGCGTCGTGGTACCAGAAAGGATAGTGCGCGTCAACCACCACCGGTGCGTTGCCTCCCGCACCGTCCCACCCGTTGCGACCCAGGTTGTGGAGCGTCTGCATGGTCTCGTAGGTGAACCACATGGCATCACCCGCCACGCTGCCGGGATAGGGGTTCCCTGAAGCGCCATCGTACAGCGGCTTGCCATCTGTGCCCTGTGGCAGCGGTAGGAGCTCATACCAACCGTTACCGTTGCATTTCGGAGAATCGGTGCCGTGGAAGATCTGGATATCCGGCACACCGTAGGTCGGTGCCCGGTGGGCTTCGGCGACGAAGCCCGCGCCCCTGTCACTGGCCGGCGTCGCCCAGAGACTGCGGTTGAGAATCGAAGGATTCTGCGGGTTGGCGGTGGCGGCCTCGTTCGTGTTGCTGCTGGGTGAGCAAGTATGGTCCACGGCGGTGGGCTGAAGCTCGAGCACCTGGCCCGTTCCCGCATCCATCACGATGCGATACCCCAACCCGAAAGCGTCCAACGTCGGCACCTCCCAGGCGTAGCGCCAACTGGCGGTCATTCCGTCGTTCCAGAGGAGGAGCTTCGCGGCCTTGATCTGTCCCTCGACCAGGTCCGGGGTCCAGGTGGACCTGTCGGCGGCGTGAAACTCAGGCTGCACCGCGGCTTCCCCCTGGGCCATATTGTACGCCTCGCGGCGCTGGAATACCGCAAGCTGGTTGGAGATCTTAAGATCGGGAACCTGCGTGCCAAAGACGAGCTCGAGCTCCCCGTGCTCCGAGTAATGCAGGCCGATTTCCGAGCCGAAAACCTCGATTCCCTTTTTGGCGTAACCGGGCTCCAGATCCCGGGCGACCCAGGACGGAGGCAGGAAATACTGGCGGTGAAAACATGGCGTCCGCCAAGCTCGTCCTGCTCGTCCCGGATGACGCGCCAGACAACATGGCCTCCCTGGGAATCTGACCACGCAGCGGACGCGATGCCCTGCACGCCGTCACCAACGAGTATGGATGCCAGCTCTTGAGCCAACACACCTTGCGATCCTTGTCTGAGCAAGATCTTCTAAACGCCCGGGCGAGAGGTCCCTGCTGCGGCAGGAGCGGGCGCCCACGCCATCACTCCGGCAATGATCATGAACGTAACATAACGAAACACTATTTTCATGATTGCTCCTTTCCGGTTCTTCAACCTGTATCTGGACGCGTCACTTTCCCACCGTAAGTCCTGGAAGCAACGTTTGCAAGGGGGGGGGGGGGTCCCGTGATCTACGTCACATTCTGACAGGAAAACCGAGGAGGTGGACGCTGGCCCTGCTCAGCGACAACGTCCGCGCAGCGAGCGAGCCCCGGCACCGTCGGCAGAAACCACTCGCCCTCAGAGGAGGCAGCCGAAGCTGTCAGCCCGCGAACATCCCAATCCCCCTACGATCGTTGGGTTCCCGGCCCGTCCGCGCCCGGGCGAAGCCCTGCCCGGCAGCGACGGCCACACCACCGACACTCTTCCCCACGAGACGACCCGGGCTTCCATGGTGGCGGCAGGAGTCCCCCGTGCCAGGTTGGCCGGGTTCGACACCAACGCGCTTCACCACACCCATCGCCCTCACCCACCACCTCCGCCGGGCGAGACGCCCGCCGCCAGGGTGAACCGCCTGCCAAGGTTGTAGCGCTTTTCCCAACGTCCGTCGTTTCACGAGATGCGGCGGCGCCAACTGCTCTCTCACCCCGAGGCCGAATCTCTTTCCACGCCGTCGCACCCGTTCTCCGGAGCGCGGACTTCAGTCCGCAGGGCTCGCCATTCGTCCCCATCCGCCTGGGATCCACGAACATGCGGGCTGAAGCCCGCGCTCCACGCCCCTCGACCCCAGGAAAGCGCACCCCCCCTATCCTCTCTCGTCTATCCCTGTCCCTTATACACATCCCCTAGCCCACGCGACTCCTCACCAGCCCGTATGCCCGCTTCTGCTTTCACCAAAAAACAATCACACACCTCCATCCCTACAACCAACCCACCTTCCACTCCTCGCTCCACCGTGCACGCCACACTGTTCATCTACCACTA
>CAZXNA010000030.1:0-28648 GCA_964641295.1 uncultured Thermoanaerobaculia bacterium | reverse complement strand
CGGCGGGGCTGTTCAGGGCGGGTGGGGTCTTGGCGGGTTGGGTGGGGAATGGGAGGATAGGCGGCGCCTGCGGGCCTCCGACGCCAACGGCCCGAGCCGTGAGCTGGACTGCATCGTCCATCAGGCGCTAGCCTGGGTCGGCATGACCGGCATCGTCATGAGCTGCCACGACGTCACCGAGGTCGAGGAGGCTCGCCGGACGGCCGAGTCGGCCAGCCGGGCCAGAGAACGGTTCCTCGCCATGATGAGCCACGAGGTGCGGACCCCCATGAACGGCGTACTCGGCATGGCCAACCTTCTGGAACATACGGCGCTCGATGGGGAACAGAGGGATCTCGTGCAGACCATCCGGTCGAGCGCGGAATCCCTGCTGGCGGTCATCAACGAGGTGCTGGACTTTTCCCGCATCGAATCGGGAATGGTCGAGGTGGAACATGCGCCTTTCGAGCCGGTGCGTCTGACCGAGGAGGCGGCGGCCGTCGTCGCCCCCCTGGCGGTGGACAAGGGTCTCGGCGTGAACCTGCGGATCGGAACCGAGGTCCCCGCCAGGTGGACCAACGACCCCCTCCGATTCCGCCAGGTGCTGATCAACCTCCTGAGCAACGCCGTCAAGTTCACCGAGTCCGGCGACATCGGAATCGAGCTGGGAAAACGGGAGGGGGCCGGGGGGCAGCCGGAGCTCTGGGTGAGGGTGACCGATACGGGGATCGGCATCGAGAAGGATCGGCTGGAAACCCTCTTCGACCCCTACGTTCAGGCGGACGTCTCGGTGGCCCGGCGTTTCGGAGGGACGGGCCTGGGCCTTTCCATCAGCAAGCAGCTGTGCGAGCTGATGGGAGGGGGGATCGCGGTGGAGAGCGCTCCCGGCGAGGGGAGCAGCTTCACATTCTGGATCGGGGGTGGGGCGGTGGACGACGTCCCCTGGTGGACCGAACGGAGTTTCGAGGGGCTCGAGGGACGCCAGTTCCTCCTGGTGTCCGGGAACGAGGCCATGACCCAGAGCCTGAGCTCCTGGCTGGATAGCTGGGGTGCAGGGACCCTTTCGGCCTCCACCGCCGGCGAGGCCGCAGAGCTGATCTCCCTCGGTGAGCCGCCCGATCTTTACATCATCGACCCTTCGACTCCCGGTATCGAGGGGAGCGCTCTCCTCGAAGGTCTGGAAGAGGCCGGCATCCCGACCCTCTTCCTGGGCGCGGGCCCGGGCGGCTCTCCGAAGGTTGCGAAGGGGGGCGCGGCGACCACGTTGAGCCCTCCCGTGGGTCCCTGCCGGCTCCACGACTGGCTCGTCAGGATCCTGGAGGGGGAGACCGATGCGGCGGCGCTCCCCACGGCGCGCGAGGGGGCCGGGGACGAGCAACCGGTGCCAGACCGCGTGCTCGTTGCGGACGACAATCCCGTCAACCGGAGGGTCGCTTCCCTGATGCTCCGCCAGATGGGGTGCCGCGTGGCGGAAGCCAACGACGGGGAACAGGCCCTGGAGAAGCTGGAGGCCGAGCCCTTCGACCTTGTTCTGATGGACGTTCACATGCCACGGATGGACGGTCTCGAAGCGTGTCGAAAAATCCGGGAGGATGAGCGCTATGGTTCCCCGCGGGTCATTGCCATGACGGCCTTGACCCTCCGGCGCGATATCGAGCGGTGTCGGAAGGCGGGCATGGACGGATACGTGTCGAAGCCGCTGGAGATGAAAGAGCTTCGGTCCATCGTCGGCGACGGGAGCGCCGGATCCTTTCGGGAGCCGGGCCAGGTCCGGAAGGAGGGGGAGCCCGAGCTGCCCCTGATCGATCCGGAGCGGATCGGAGTGCTGAGGAGGGTTGGTGGAGATGTTCTCGTCGCCAACATGGGCCGGCTCTTCATGGAGCATGCGACCAAGAACATGGAAACCCTGGAGTCGGGGCTGGCGGGCTCGGATTGGAAGACCGTCCGGGAGGCCGCCCACGGCCTCAAGGGGAGCGCCCTCAACCTGGGACTGGCCCGCCTCGGAGCCGTGGCCCGCCGCCTGGAAACCCTCGCCGGTGGGAACTCGGGGAGCTTCTCGGAGGCCGAGCGCGAGGAAATGATCTCCCTGGCGGCCTCCCTCGCCGGGGAGCTGGACGCGGCCCTCGAAGCCCTTGAGGAGCTCGAACAGGGGCGCGGCTGATTGGGCGCGGCGCCGTTTCGTCTCGAACGATCCGTCTACCGCTCCGACTCGGTGTCGCCGTCGGCCGCAGGCGCCTCCTTCACCAGACGATCGAAGTCCCGCAGGACCTGGGCGGCGTGCTGGTCAGGATCGACGCGGGGATAGACGGCCAGAATGACCCCGTCCGGGCCGACCAGGTAGGAGATGCGCCGAGGATAGGGGATCAGGGCTCGCTTGGCGCCGACCTGGGATGCCAGGACCTTGTTTTCGTCCGAGAGCAACGGGAAGGGCAGGTGGTACTTCTCGGCGAAGGCGCGGTTGGCCTTGGGGGAGTCGTAGGAGACGCCCAGGACCAGCAGCCCCCTGGACTGGACCTCGGGCCAGCTGTCCCGGAAGGCGCAGGCCTCCTTGGTGCAGCCGGACGTGTTGGCCTTCGGATAGAAGTAGACGAGGTAGTACCGGCCGCGCAGTGCCTCGCTGTCGATGACGCGCCCGTCATGGCTCTTCAGGGAGAAGGCCGGAAAGGGCATGCCGGGTTTGAGGAGTTTGGCGGCACTCACGGCTGGAGCCCAGCCGAGGAGAAGGGCCCCGGCCAGTGCCAGGGTCGTGATCGTTCGCTGCATGGGACACACTCCATCGATTCCATTGGTCTTCACACGAGGGAAACCGGGAGGGCGGCCTTCCCATTCCCCGACGAACCCCGATTTTATCACCAGCTCCCGTCGCGAGATCGTGGAGACGCCTGTCCGTGTGGCGTTCCGACCGGGGCGCTGCCCATGGGCGCTCTGGGGAACGTGGCAGGCGGCGCCGCGGGGAGAATGGTCGCCACGGCGGACGGATCCGAGGTTGCAGCAGGAATTCGCTGAGATCTGCACGCCAGTCTGGTATCCTCGTCCCGAGGTCCCATGGGAGTGGCACGCAAATGCGCCTGAGATGGAATGAGCTCATCCGGGCCCTCGAGCATCGGGGGGACGGGCAGTTCGCCGTGGATCCCGTTTCGGGAACTGTGCGCTTCTTCGACGTCCACGAGCTGGAATCGGACGATCCCCTCGAGCTCCTGGAGATGGAACGCTTCCTCATGGTCGCACCTGTGCCGCGAGGCAGGGTCGCCGAGTGGATCGAACGTTTCGCCGAGGAGCTCGGCCGGGAGGACCTGGCGGACGTGGCCCTGGAGAAGCAGCCCTTGCGTCGCCTCAAGGAGCGACTTGCAGGGGATCCCGAGACGCTTCGCCTGTGGAGGGCCTTCCGCCGACGGCGCCTGGAGGAAGAGGCCGAAGCGTGGGTGGAGTCCGCGGGCCTGGCGCCGGAGAACCCGCCGCCCTGGCGCTGAGCGTTCCGAGTCCGCCCGGAGGGATGACGATCAATCCAGGTCGATGTCGCGGAGGGGTCGGTCCTCGTCGGGGCGTTCCTCGGCCTCCTTGAGGAGCTTCTTGAAGCGGTCCTCCATGACGCTCTCGCGAGCCTCTTCGGCCCGGAAGGCCTCGGCCATCTTGTCGGCGGCCCGGGCCTTCTCCTCCTCGAGGGCCTTGAGGCGCGCCTCGAGGTCGTGCACGGGGGTCTTCCTCTCCGGCGGGTGGTGCCGGACGACGACCCCGGCATCCAGGTCGACCTCCAGGATGGCATCGCAGTGGGGACAGGTGATGGAGACGGTATGGCCCATTTCTAGCTCCCCCGAGTTCCGACCTTCTTTGCCAGCTGGTTGGCCGCCACGAGGATGGGATCCCAGACGGGGGCGAAAGGTGGGGCGTAGACCAGGTCGAGGCCCTGAAGGTCGGCGACGGTCATGTGGGCGGCCAGGGCGCTGGCCAGGACGTTGACACGAAGGGCGGCGCCGTCGCGGCCGACGATCTCGCCGCCCAGCAGGATTCCCGTCGGGGCGTCGGCCACCAGACTGACCTTGACGGGAGCTCCGCCCGGGATTCCGTGGGCCCTCGATCTCTGACGGATGGTCACGGAGACGGGCTCGAAGCCCTCGCGGGCGGCCTGCTCCTCACCGATGCCGGAGCGGGCAACCTCCAGATCGAAGACGACGAAGCCGGCCGTTCCGACGATCCCGGCGAAACGTTCCCTGGCGCCAATGGCGTTGGCTCCGGCGACGCGGCCCTGCTTGTTGGCGGTGGTCCCCAGTGGGATCCAGGTGTTCTTGCGGAGGAGCCGGTGGTACGCTTCCGCGCAGTCTCCGGCCGTGTAGATGGCCTCGTGGGAGGTCTGCTGGTACTGGCTGGCCCAGATGGCGCCCGTGTCGCCGATCCGAAGGCCGGCCGCTGAGGCCAGCTCCACGTTGGGCCGGACGCCGACGGCCACCAGGACCAGGTCGGCCTGGAAACGGCCAGCATCGGTCACGATCGCGGCCACGTGACCGTCGGCTCCCGCCTCGGCCCCCTCGAGGGTGACGCCCGTGTGGACGGCGACACCGTGACGATCCAGCTCCTCCTGGACAACGGCAACGGTTTCGGAGCTCCAGCCCGGGAGGATCTGGGGGAGCTTCTCGATGACGGTCACCTGGAGCCCCCGCGCCGTCAGAACGTGGGCCATCTCCAT
The DNA here is from genome assembly GCA_964641295.1 of uncultured Thermoanaerobaculia bacterium. Classification (GTDB taxonomy): domain Bacteria; phylum Acidobacteriota; class Thermoanaerobaculia; order Thermoanaerobaculales; family Sulfomarinibacteraceae; genus JAADFK01. Next base: position 23,988 of record CAZXNA010000030.1, on the reverse strand, counting down.
GCCGATGTACCCGGCCCCGACGACGACGGCCTTCCTGGGGCCGGTGGACAGCATCCGTTTGACGGCGGCGCCGTCGGTCAGCTCCCTCAGAACGAAGATGCCGGGCAGGTCCATGCCGGGAAGGGGCAGGTGGACGGCCCGGGCGCCGGTGGCAATCACCAGGGCGTCGTACCCCTCCGTCCGTTCGGTGCCGGTTTCCAGGTCCCGCACCGTCACCTGGCCCGCATCCGGGTCGATGGCCGTCACCTCGGTGTGCAGATGGAGGTCGATTCCACGTTTGTCCCGGGCCTCGGAGGGCGAGAGCACCACCAGATCTTCCACGTCACGATCGGGGTCCTCGATGTTGTAAGGCATGCCGCAGGCTCCGTAGGAGATGTACGGGCCACGCTCGAAGACGGTGACCTGGGCGTTGGGGACCCTTCGCTTGGCCTGGCTGGCTGCGCTCATTCCGGCGGCCACCCCGCCGATGACGATGATCCGTTGGTTGGTCCGCATTGTTCACCATCCTTCTGTTAAAGGCCGGGATGCACCGCATCTCTCGGCGTATTCTCGATTCACACAATTAACATCGACGTACCCAGAGTACGCCTCCGCTCGCTCATTCCCCCAAGAACGCCGAGAGCTACGGCGCTCGCCACCCTTGGCGACGAAGTCTGTTGAACAACCCGGAGTGGGGCTCATGCCTGACTTCCTCTCGGTGCATACGGGTCCAGGTGTGGAGATGGAGGGTTCGTGCGGGCCTCGCCCCCACGGGCGCCCGGCCCTCGAAGGGACGCGTTTCCACGATTCCAGACCACTGTTTCATCGTATCAAAGATCGGTGCCTGGCCGGGGCCACGGTGGGAGGAATCGGGGCTACAATGACCTTCCGGAGGTGGAACATGGGCTGGGAGCTCGAAGAGAAGGCATACGAAACACTCAGCATCCAGACGGACTCACGGATCGTCTTCCTCGTGTTCGACGGTCTGGGCGATCTCCCGGGCGGGGAGGGCAGGACGCCCCTGGAGGTGGCGAGCTCTCCCAATCTGGACCGGCTGGCCTCCGAGGGGGTCTCGGGCCTCTTCGATCCCGTGGCGCCGGCCATCACGCCCGGCTCGGGCCCGGGACACCTGGGTCTCTTCGGCTACGACCCCCTCCAGTGGCTCGTCGGGCGCGGCGTCCTGGCGGCCCTGGGGATCGACTTCCCCCTTGAGCCGGGCGATGTGGCCGCGCGGTTCAATTACTGCACCCTCGACGCGGAGGGATGTATCGCCGACCGGCGTGCGGGGCGGATCGCCACGGAGCTCAACGAACGGCTGACCCGGAAGCTGCAGGAGGAGGTCGACGCGGGCGAGCCCGGCGTCCAGGTCTTCTTCCGGACAGTGGCCGAGCACCGGGGACTTCTGGTCCTGCGAGGGGAGGGTCTCGGGGCCCGGGTCTGCGACACGGACCCCCAGCAGCTGGGCGTGCCGCCCGTCACCGCATGCGGCGAGGACGAGGCCTCCCGCCGGACCGCGGCCATCGTCGAGCGGATCTCCGAGGCGGCCCGGCGCGTGCTCGGGAACGAGCCCAGGGCCAACGGTCTCCTCTTTCGCGGCTTCGACAGCAAGCCGGCGATCCCAAGCCTCTCGGACCGTTTCAAGCTCCGGCCCGTTTGCATCGCCCAGTACCCCATGTACCGCGGTCTGGCCCGCCTCGTCGGCATGGAGATGCCTCCCGCACCGCCCGAGCTGGACGCCCTGCCCGGCGCCGCGGCCGAGGCGTGGGACGGACACGATTTCTTCTTCCTCCACGTCAAGTACACGGACAAGGCCGGGGAGGACGGGGACTTCGACCGGAAGGTCGCCGTCATCGAGCAGGTGGACGCATGGGTTCCCAAACTGCTCGACTTGAAGCCCGATGTGGTCGTGGTGACGGCGGACCACTCGACGCCGGTGCCCCACAGGGCGCACTCGTGGCACCCGGTTCCCACGCTGATCTGGTCACCGGGACGGGTCCGGCCGGATCACGTGGGCAGCTTCGGCGAGACGGCCTGTGCCGGAGGGGGCCTGGGGCGGCACCGCCTGCGTTACCTCCTGCCCCTGGCCCTGGCCCACGCCGGGAAGCTCCAGAAGTACGGAGCGTGATCCGGAGGTAGTGGAGAGTACCGGGACCCGGAGGGGTCAGGATGATGATTCCCATGGGAAACGCCCGTGCCGTGCTCTTCACGGATCTGGACGGAACCCTGCTGGATTCGAGGAGCTACGAGCCGTCCCGGGAAGCCGTGGAGGTCGTGACGGAGATGGGGGAAAGTGGGGTCGTGACGGTTCCGGTGACCTCCAAGACAGCCTCCGAGGTCCTGCGGCTCGAGGTGATCCTCGACATCGCACCGTGCGCGGGGGGGGGGGGCGTGGCGTGGCGGCTGCGTCCGGGGGGCGACACTGGGGTGCGGGGGCCACCGGGGTCCCGGGCAGTGGGGATCCTCCAGGAGCTGCTTCGGGCCGGCCACAGGATCCGTGGGCTCTCGGAGATGAGCGTCGACGAGGTGGCCCAACGGACCGGACTGAGCCGGAGGGCAGCCCGGCGGGCCATGGATCGGGAGGCCAGCGAGCCCTTCGTGTTCCTGGAGGAGCCGGGTTCGGCGGAGGTGGAGGCGGTCCGCCGGAACGTCCGGGAGTTGGGGGCCTCTCTGGCCCGGGGGGATCGCCTGTGGCATCTTGCAGGGGCCGGGGTCGACAAGGGACGCGGCGTCGAGGCCGTGTTCGAGCGCTTTCCCAACCTGGCCTCGGTACCCGCCGGCGCCGTCGGCGACGCCTGGAACGATCTTCCCATGCTGTGCCGGGTGGAGCACCGGTACCTCCTCGGCGGCGTGGTCACCGACGGGGAGCTGACCTGCCGCGTGGAGCGGATCCCCGAACCGGGACCCCCGGGCTTCGTCCAGGCCTGCCGCCGCTTTCTTGCGTGCCTCGGAGATGCCTGAGCCTCTTCCCTTCCTCCCCTCCTCACCACCCGCTCCCGTTGCAGCTCCCGAAACAAAAGGCTTTCCCCCACGGGGAGGTTCCCCGGTGTTGGCAGCTGAATCGGGTCTCTGTTAGAGTCGCAGCATGGCTGTTCCGACCTACCCGTTTCTGGCGTCCATCGAAGAGCTCCGGGCCAGGCTGGCGACCCTGGAAGCCTCGCGAACCTCGCCCTCCGACGATGCGGAGGTGGAGGTGGTCCGGGCGGCACTGGAGCGGGAGATCGACTCGGTCTTCTCCCAGCTGACGCCGTGGCAACGGTGCCAGTTGGCCCGGCATCCCGAGCGCCCCTACACCCTGGATTACATCGGCAACATGATGAGCGAGTTCACGGAGCTCCACGGCGATCGCAGCTACGGAGACGATCCGGCGATCGTCGCGGGATTCGCCCTTTTCGATGGCGAGCCGGTGGCGGTCATCGGACACCAGAAGGGGAGATCGACCTCCGAGAAGGTCACCCGAAACTTCGGGATGCCACGTCCGGAGGGGTATCGCAAGGCGCTCCGGGTGATGAAGACGGCGGCCCGTTTCCGCCGGCCCATCATCACCTTTATCGATACGCCGGGCGCCTATCCGGGGATCGATGCCGAGGAACGCGGCCAGGCGGAAGCCATCGCAACCAACCTGGAGGAGATGTCCAGGCTCCCCGTCCCGATCATCGTCATCGTCACGGGAGAGGGCGGCTCCGGCGGGGCGCTGGCGCTCGGGGTCGGTGATCGCATCCTGATGCTGGAGTACGCCATCTACTCGGTCATCTCCCCGGAGGGGTGCGCCGCGATTCTCTGGAAGGACCAGGCCCGAGCCGAGGAGGCAGCGGCCGCCCTTCGCCTGACGGCCTCCGACCTGCTCGAGCTCGGGGTCGTCGACGAGGTCATCCCCGAACCCCCGGGCGGGGCTCAGATGAACCCCCCGGTCCTCTTCCAGACCGTCTCCGCGGCGGTGCGCCGGCATCTTCGAGAGCTCCGTCGTTGCAAGCCCGAAGCCTTGCCGCGCCGGCGCTACGACAAGTTCCGGCGGATGGGGCGGGTCGTCGAGCGTTGACCCGGATGGGACCACGGACAATGGGCGAACGAACCCGGGTGTGGATTCGATGGGCCACGTGGTTGGCGATGGTGTTCGTCGTGGGCGCCATTGTGATCATTGCGGTCCAGAGATCTCGCTTGCTTCGGCCGGCGGTGGTTCGTCTCGGGGCGCCGTCCGGGGAGGGTGGAGGGCAGGCCGTCGGCGTCTCCGAGGGCTTCGAGTTCACCGAGAGTGTCTCCGGGAAGACCCTATTCATCCTCAACGCTGCGCGAACCCTCGGACTGAGCTCGGGTTGGACACGGATCGAGGACGTCCGGTTCCGGTGGTTTGGGCAGGACGACAGCCAGGTCGAGCTCAGCTGCGACAGCGCACGATTCAACCCCCAGACCCGCGACGCCGAGTTGATCGGGGCGGTCCACATTCGTTTGCCCAGCGGCGCCTTCATGGATACGCCGCGGGGGCATTTCGATGCGTCGACCCAGAGTGTCAGAAGCGAGACTCACGTGGTCTTTTCGGACGGTGAGACGGTCGGCGAGGCGGGGAACGCCCTGTACGTCCTCTCCACCGGCAAGGTGGTCCTGGGCGGCGGTGTCGTCGTGGGGGAACGGAGCGGGAGGATCCTCAAGGCCCCGAGCGTACGCTTCGACCGCCGTTCGGGGTGGGCGACCTTTCCCGAAGGCATCGACCTGGCCGGGCCGTCCATGCGGGTGACGGCGCCGCGGGCCACCGTCAAGCTGGACGAGGAGAAGAGGGACCCACGCCAGATCGTTCTCGAGGGAGGCGTCCATATCCGGTCGGCGACGCTGCCGGAGGGGGGGAGCTTCACCGCCTGGGCCGAGAAGATCCGGGCGATCCGGGACGCGGGCGGGCAATGGCAGGTTCTCGCCACGACCTCGGGACCCTGGGTGGAGCTCAACCTCGTCGACACCCCGGACTCCGTGTTGCGGCGGCTCCAGACCTGGAGGCTTCTGGCGGTCGTCGGCGACGAGGGCCCCATCAAGGCGGTGTTCGAGACGAGGCTGTGTGTCGAGGATGTGCCGCGCCGGGCCATGCCGCGCTGGGCATCGGCCACGGGAGGGCAGCTGTGGTTCGAGAACGGTGATCCGGCCAGCTTCGAAATGACGGGGGAGGTGTGGTTGAGGGTGGAGGGGTACACGGTGACGGGGGATACCGCCCGCTTCCTGGCCAACGAGGAGAAGGTGATCATCAGCTCGGATCCTGCCCAGCGCCGGCGGGCCACGGTGCGCTCCGGTGACCTCCAGGTTTCGGCCGAGCGGGTTGAAGGACTCCGGGGTGGAGGGTCGGTCCACGCCGAAGGGGATGTCCAGGGTATCGTCACGAAGGGCTCCTTTCTGGGTGCGACGAGCGCCCGGGAGGCCGGCGGCCCCATTCGGTTTGCCTCCGATCGGCTGGATATCAAGGAGGGTGGTGGGGCGGCGACGCTGCGCGGCGGAGCCCGGATCTGGCAGGCCGAGAGGCTCCTGCTGGCCGATGAGATCACCATGCACCGGGCCGGGGAAAGACTGGAGGCCGCGGGAAACGTCCGGCTGACGGTCCCCGCCCGACAGTTCAACCCCGACGCTCCGGAGGGGAAGGAAGCCCTGATCATCGCCCAGTCTCTGGTGTACGATCGGAAGGTGGGAACCATCGAGATCCAGGGGAACGTGCGGTACATGGATCCCATGTACCTGATGTCTTGCTCGGCGCTCCAGGCGAAGCTCGGCGAGAAGAATCGCGTCGACGTCATCGATGCCGAGGGAAACGTCGACATCCAGGATCTGGTGGAGAACCGCCACATGCAGGGGGAGAAGGCCCACTACGAACAGGCGACCCGTCTGCTGGAGATGACCGGCCATCCCGTCCGTCTCCTGGACAGCAAGAACAACCTGATCACCGGCTCCTCGTTGACCTGGGACCGGGCCGCTGGTACGGTCTCCATTTCCGGAGGCGAGGGGAGTCCCACGGAAACGATCTACCATCCGGAGGAAGTACACTGAGCCCGAAAACCCTGGACCTGTCCGTGGAAGGACTGCAGAAGACCTACCGTGGGCGGCGGGTCGTCGATGGTGTGACCCTGACCATCGCTCCCGGCGAGATCGTCGGGCTCCTCGGGCCCAATGGCGCCGGCAAGACGACGACCTTCTACATGATCGTCGGATTGATCGAGCCGGAGGCGGGGACGGTACGGCTGGGGGACCGGGACATCTCGGCTCTGCCCATGTACCGTCGCGCGCGGATGGGAATCAGCTATCTTCCCCAGGAGCCGAGCGCGTTTCGCCACCTGACGGTGGAAAACAATATCTGGTTGATCCTGGAGGCCCTTGGCATCGACGCGGACGAGGCCCAGCGGCGGATCGACGATCTCCTGGAGGAATTCGGGCTGGAAGAGCGGCGTGAGCAGAGGGCGGAGACACTTTCCGGCGGTGAACGGCGCCGCCTAGAGGTCGCCCGCGCCCTGGCCATCAATCCGACGTTCATCCTGCTGGACGAACCCTTCGCCGGCGTCGATCCCATTGCGGTGCTCGAATTGCAGCGAATCATCAAGCACCTGAGATCGAAAGGAATAGGAGTTCTCATTACCGATCACAACGTCCGCGAAACATTGAAGATCACGGACCGCGCCTATATAATCAAGGACGGCAAGGTTTTTGCTTCCGGCGTCCCGGGCGAGCTCGCGGCGAACCGGGAAGTTCGGCGGATCTACCTGGGAGAAGGATTTCAACTGTAACAAATGGCACTCGAACAGAAGCTCCGCCTCAAACTGTCCCAACGGCTCGTCATGACGCCGTCGCTGCAGCAGGCCATCAAGCTGCTGCAGCTGTCCCGCCTGGAGCTCGAGGAGGTCCTTTCCCAGGAGATTATGGAGAATCCGATGCTCGAGGTGGAGGATGATGAGGCGCCGCACCTGGAGCTGACGGAGGACGAGAAGAGTCCGCCGGAGGAGGAGGCGCCCACCGTGCAGCCGGAGGATGATCCGCTGCCCTCCCCGGAGGAGTCCTACGGCGATATCGACGTGGAGGCGTTCTTCGCCGATTACCTTGGAAACGGGCAGGGTGAAGGTCCCTCCATGGCGATCAACGATGACGCCGTGTCGGCCCTGGAGAACATTGCGGCCACCTCCCCGGACCTCCACGAGCACCTGATGTGGCAACTGCACCTGGTGGATGCTCCGCCGGAGGTGGTCGAAGCGGGGGAGTACATCGTGGGAAACCTGGACGAAGACGGTTTCCTCAGGGTCACCGATGAGGAGATCGCCGAGATCGCCGGCATCGATCCCGCAACGGTACGACGGGCCAAGGAGGTCGTGCGCTCCCTCGATCCCCCGGGCGTCGGGGCGAGCTCCCTCCAGGAGTGCCTGATCCTCCAGCTCGAGATCCTCATGCAGGACGCCGACGAGGAGGAACGGGACGTGTTCGAGCGGGCCCTTCAGGTGCTTCGGGACCACTGGGATGCCTTTCTCCACCAGAGGTGGCAGCAGGTCGCCCAAGAGCTGGGCTGCGAGGTCGCCGATTTGGGGCCCGTCGTTCAGGTCATCGAACGGCTCGATCCCAAGCCGGGCCGCCGGTACCTCCGGGACGACAACACGTACATCGAGCCCGATGTCTACGTCAAGAAGGTCGGCGATGAGTACGTGATCAGCCTCAACGACGACGGACTCCCGCGGCTGCGAATGAGCTCCCGGTACCTCCGGATGCTCGAGGGCAAGGGGCTCGATCGAAAGGCGGAAACCTTCCTTCGCGATAAGATGCGGAACGCCCTCTGGTTGATGAAGAGCATCGATCAGCGGCAGAGGACCATCTACAAGGTGGCTCAGAGCATCGTCAACTACCAGAAGGATTTCCTGGACCATGGCCTCGAACATCTCAAGCCCATGGTTCTGCGCCAGGTGGCGGAGGACATCGGCATGCACGAGTCGACCATCTCCAGGGTGGTCAGCAACAAGTACATGTACACGCCCCGCGGCACATTTCCAATGAAGTATTTTTTTCACGCCGGTGTAGACTCTGCACGGGGCGGGAACGTCTCGTCCCTCGTGGTCAAGGAACGCATTCGGAAACTGATCGAAGGGGAGGACCCGCAGAAACCCCTTTCGGACTCGAAGATCATGAAGATGTTGCAACACGAAGGCATCCGGCTTGCTCGCCGGACCGTTGCCAAATATCGTGAAGAGCTGCACATACCGTCATCCGAGAAACGCAAGAGGGTCTTCTGACCCTAGGGTAGGGAGGGAATATGAACATTGATTTTGTCGCGCGAAAGGTCGAGCTGACCGATCAAATCCGGGAGCTTGCCAGCAAGAAGCTCGCGAAGATTGACAAGTACTTCAACGAGATCCTCGATGTCCGGCTGGAGCTTGCCCAGGAACGGCATCTGTACGTGGTGGACCTTTTCATCCACGGTAAGGACTTCGACGCCAGGGCCACCTCTCAGAACAAGGACATTCGTTCGGCCATCCAGGAAGCCGTGGAAAAGCTGGAGATCCAGGCTCGCAAGGCAAAGACCCGGCTCAAGGGCCGCAAGCGCCAGAGCGAGCAGGAACGCCGGACGCCCGATTGGGCCGTCGAGGTGCTGGAGAAGGAGTCCGTAGCGTCGGGGCAGCCCCGCATCATCAAGACCAGCTCCATCACCATCAAGCCAATGACCATCGAGGAGGCGGCGCTTCAGCTGGAGAGTTCAGCGGGCGATTTTATCGTTTTCCTCAACGCGACGACCGACAAGGTCAATGTTCTGTACCGCCGCCGGGACAACAATCTCGGCCTGATCACACCCGAGCTCTGACGTGAAACTCCAACAGCTCATCGAACCGGACCGTGTCATGTTGGGCCTCGAGGCCAGTGACGGGGATGAGGCCATCTCCGTCCTGGGAGAGATCCTCTCGGAAGGGATCGGCGTCCCCCGGGAGAGGATCGTCACCGCATTGAAGGAACGGGAGCGTCTGGGATCGACGGGTGTCGGAGACGGTTTTGCCATCCCCCACTGCAAGCTCCAGGGAATCAACGAAATCGTCGTCGCCGTCGCTCGTTTCGACCAGGGAATCGACTTCCATGCGCCGGACGGCCGGCCGGTGCGGCTGATGTTCGTCGTGCTCTCCCCTCCGGATCAGCCGGCGGCGCACCTCCAGGTGTTGTCCCAGATCGCCAGGGTGCTCAAACGCAAGGACGTTCGCCGGCGGCTGATGGAAGCGGAGGATGCAGTCGCGCTCGCCAAGGTGATCCAGGAGTCCGCGGAGGCCGAGGGTTTGTGAAGTACCCCGAGCCCATGCCCGTCTGGCGCCTGATTCAGGCCGGTGAGATGACGGGTCTGGGGCTTGAGCTGCTGGCCGGGGAAGCCGGCCTCGAGACCCAGCGGATCAGGAACCCACGGATCCAGAAGCCCGGCCTCGCCCTGGCCGGCTTCCTGCCCTACGTCAAGGGGGGGCGGCTCCAGATCGTCGGGGCCTCGGAGTACGCCTACCTGGAAACCCTCGGGGAGGACGCGGCCATCGAGAGATGGCGGCATTTGATCGACGCCGGCATTCCGGTGATCATTTCGGCCAAGGGGATCCGCCCTCCGAGAGAGGTGCTCGAGTACTGCGACGAACGCGGGGTCCCCTTCCTCCTCAGCCCGGCGGCCACCTCCGTCGTCATCTCGACGGTCTCCATCTTCCTGGAGCGGGAGCTGGCGCCGACCTTGCAGATCCACGGCGTGCTGATGGACGTGTTTTCCATGGGGACGCTGATCGTCGGCGATGCCGGTATCGGCAAGAGTGAGTGCGCCCTGGAGCTGGTCATGCGGGGACATCGCCTGGTGGCCGATGACATCGTTGTCGTACGGCACACCCATGGTGAGGGACTCGTCGGTTCCCCGCATCGGCAGCTGGAGAGTTTCCTCGAGCTCCGGGGCGTCGGGATCATCGATGTGCAGAAGCATTTCGGCATGACGGCCAGCTCTTCGGCGGTCAAGATCTCCCTGGTGGTTCAGCTGGTGAAGCTCAGCGAGGCGACCCGGACCAAGGAAAAGCAGTGGCGTGAGCACCTGATGACGAGTCCCCAGCCGTGGACGGAGACCCGGGATATCCTGGGAGTCGAGGTTCCGCAGTTCACCATGGCCGTGGCGCCGGGAAGGGACGTGGCCGTGATGGTCGAAACGGCCGTCAGAAAGTGTCTGCTGGCGGCCCGGGGGGTCGATGACGAGCGGGCCTTCCTGGATCGGGTCAACCGGCGGGCGAAGGGTGGGGGGCCGGAGTCCCCGGGTTCTGGCAATGGATGAGCGCCGGTTTTTCGGGCCCTTCGTCATCACGGGCCTCTCCGGGGCCGGAAAGACCGTCCTGAGCCGGAGCCTGGAAGACATCGGGTATCACTGCGTGGACAATATTCCCCTGGGCCTGGTCCTCGAGCTCTTCGAGAACACGGCCTCCACCGACCGGCTCGTCGTCGTCCTCGATGTGCGGACCGAAGGCTTCGCCCAGGGTTTCCCGGAGATCCAACGGCGGCTCCGGGAACGCTGGCCGGGCCTGAGGGTGATCTTCGTCGAGGCCTCGCCCGAGGTGTTGCTCCGCCGGTTCTCCGTGGCACGGCGGCCCCATCCCCTCCGGGACTTCAAGCTGGCGGATGCCATCGCCAGGGAGGCCGAGGAGCTGGCGGAGCTTCGGGAGACGGCCGACCTGATCATCGACAGCTCCCAGCTCAACCCCCACGAGCTCCGGAGAAGAGCCCTGGGCCTGGGGGGGGTGGAGGATCCACGAAAGCTGATGAGCGTCGACGTGGAGAGCTTCTCCTACCTCCACGGCGTGCCGGCCATCGCCAGCCTGGTATTCGACGTTCGCTTCCTGCCAAACCCCTACTTCGTCGACGAGCTTCGGGCCTTGCCCGGAGATTCGCCCGAGGTGGAGTCGTGGATGGAACAGTTCCCGGAGGTCGACCAGGCCGTGCGCCTGCTGACCGGAGTCGCGCTGGAGCTCCTTCCCCGCTTCGCAGCTGAGCTCAAGAGTCACATCACCATCGCGACCGGATGCACCGGCGGCCGGCACCGGTCCGTCTACATGGCACAGCACCTGGCCGACGCCATCGGCAAGGCTGGCTACCACACTTCGCTTCATCACCGCGACAAGGACCGCTGGAGGTACCCATGATCCCTGTCCTGGTTCTCTCCCACGGCGAGTTCGCCCGGGAGATCCTGACTGCCGCCCGGACCATCGACCCTCAACTGGAGGAGGGGGCCGAGGTCTTGACCCTGCCGTGGGACATCAAGACCGAGAAGGCCAGCGAGCTCCTGACGGCGGCCCTGAGCCGTCTCGACCAGGGGGAAGGTGTTCTCGTCCTGACCGACATGTTTGGCGGCACGGCGACGAACATCGCCCTGCCTTTCCTGAAACCGGGAAGGGTGGAAGTGGTCACGGGGGTCAACCTGCCCATGTTGCTCAAGCTCGCCTCCCTGAGGTCCCGCAGCGTTCCACTGCACGAGATGGCCATCGGTCTGATGGAGGCTGGCCAGAAAAGCATCCGCGTTGCCAGCGAGTTTCTCAAGGGCCGATCGTCTAGGAACACCGGCGGCTGAAGCGAGACTCCCGCCAGGGACCACGTTGCGGGCGATCTAATCTACTGAGGCGACAGATCTTTTGAAGAGAGTTGTGAAAGGTTGCGGTACAATGATTCGACGGGTGTACACACTGGGGCGTAACGACTTTGGGGCCCCGATCGGCTGCCCGGGATTGTGGTACTCATGGAGATGCCAGGTATGAGGAAAGAAATGGTCCCGATCGTCAACAAGCTGGGGCTGCACGCACGGGCAGCCGCCAAGGTGGTGCACACGGCCAACAAGTTCTCCTCGGAGATCTACATCGGAACCAACGACGAAGAGGTCAACGCCAAGTCCATCCTGGGCCTGTTAACCCTGGCGGCGACCCAGGGCACCTCGGTGCAGATCCGGGCGGACGGCCAGGACGAGGATGAGGCCATCAAGACCATGATCGAGCTCTTCGAGAACCGGTTCGGGGAGGATGAGTGAGCCGCCTGGAGATCTCCGGGATCGGGGTCAGCCCCGGCATCGCCATCGGCGAGCCGGTCGTCTACGAGACGCGGCCTGTGGCCGCCATGCGCCTCACCATCGCGGACAACGAGGTCGACCGGGAGATCGAAGCGTTCAGGAGAGCCGTCGACGGAACGGTCGAGCGAATCGAGGACAACGCCGAACGGGCCAGGTCCGAGATGGGAGAGGAATACGCCTCCATCTTTGACGCTCACAAGCTGATCGCCCTGGACCCCGGCTTCTCCGGCAAGGTCGAAGAGCTGGTCCGCCGGGAGAAGGTCAATGCCGAGTGGGCCCTGGACCAGGTGGTCTCCGAGTTGATCTCCCGCTTCGAGAACCTGGGGGATCTTTACCTGGCCGACCGGAAGCTCGATGTCCTCGACGTGGCGGCGCAGGTCCTGCAGACCCTCCGGGGGCAGGATCTCCACCGGCTGTCGGAGCTGGACTCGCCGGTGGTGGTGGTCGCCGACGATCTGCCCCCCTCCCTGGCCGTTCAGCTTCCCCTGGACAAGATCCTCGGCTTCGCACTGGAGACCGGCGGGATGACCTCCCACACGACGATCATCGCCAGGTCGTTCGGTATTCCCGCCGCCGTGGGGGTCCGGGGGGCCTGTGAGGCGGCCCGCTCGGCGCGCCTGATCGCCCTGGACGCCTTCGAGGGGAAGCTGGTGCTCGACCCGGACCAGGTGGAGATCAACGAGTACCGCTCGAGACGCCGGGAGTACGAGGAGCAGCAGGCCCAGCTGGACCACGTCCGGAACCTGCCGACGGTGACCCGCGATGGCAGGAAGCTCGAGCTGCTGGCCAACATCGACCTCCCCATGGAGGTGGAGGCGGCCCTCCACTGGAACGTCGACGGGATCGGGCTCTACCGCTCCGAGTTCCTCTACATGAAGGCCAGCCCGGTGCTCCCGACCGAGTCGGACCACGTGGAGTTCTACCGGGAGCTGGTCCGTCGGATGGCGCCACGGCCCGTCACCATCCGGACCTTCGACCTGGGCGGCAAGAAACTGGCGCGGGACGTCATCGGCAGCCCCGAGGCCAATCCCGTCCTGGGACTGAGGGGAATCCGGCTCTGCCTGGCAAAACCGGACTTCTTCATCATCCAGCTCAGGGCCCTGCTTCGGGTGGCCAGCGAGTACCCTCCGGGCACGGTGCGGATCATGATCCCACTGGTTTCGGGGGTCGAGGAGATCCGGATCACCCGCTACGTCCTGGACAGGACGGCCGAGGAACTTCGGAAGGAGGGCTACGCCATCCATGACTCCGTGCCCCTCGGCGCCATGGTCGAGGTGCCCTCGGCGGCCATCCTGTCCCGGGAGCTGGCGCGGGAGACGGATTTCCTCTCCATCGGCACCAACGATCTGATCCAGTACTCCCTGGCGGTCGACCGTGCCAACGAGCTGGTCTCGGAGCTGTTCCGGTCCAGCCATCCGGGGCTCCTCCGCCTGGTCAAGCAGGTCCTGGAGGCCGGGGAGGCCGAGGGGATCGAGGTGTCCATGTGCGGTGAGACCGCCGCCGACCCGTTGATGGTTCCCGTGCTCGTGGGTCTGGGGCTGCGCAAGTTCAGCATGAATCCCCAGGCCGTGCCCGTCGTGCGGAATCTCATCCGGCACCTCTCCTACCGGGAGGCGTGCCAGATCGCCCGGCAGGCCTTGCAGCTCGTGACGGCGCGTGAGGTGGAGGAGTATCTCCTCGAGCGCCTCGCCATTTTCTTCGCCAAGATCAAGATTCGCGTATGAGAGGTCTTCATGCCCAAGCAAACCCCACGTCGCGTCGAGAAGCCCTGGGGTCATGAGCTCATCTTCGCCCGCACGGACCGGTACGTGGGCAAGATTCTTTTCATCCGGGCTGACGAGGCGTTGAGCCTGCAGTATCATGAACAGAAGGACGAGACCATTCGTATAGAGAGTGGGGAGATGGATCTGGTGGTCGGCACCAGTGTCCAGAAGCTCGAGCGGTTGAGGATGGGCCCGGGGGATACCTACCACATCACCCCGGGGACGATTCACCGGATGGTCGCGGTGACGGACTGCACCATCTTCGAGGTGTCGACGCCGGAGCTGGATGACGTCGTCCGCCTGGAAGATCGTTACGGACGGGAGGGCAGCTCGGCGCCCTGAGGAGGGAAAGATGACACGCCACATGGACCGGCGCTCCGGCTTCCCGTTGGCAGTCCTCGTGCTGTGTGGAGGACTGATCGCCTTTGTCCCGGGCTTCGGTCTGGCCGGGGACCACGCCAGGAGGCCGACGCCCACCCCGACACCGGTGCCGGTGCCGACAATGAACCCCCACTCCCTGGCCGCCGCGGCGTCGAAGATCAAGCTCCGCAATCCTTCCGAGGAGGCTGGTTCCGGCGGGGTCGTCATCACCAACGAGAACCTCAAGAGCTACGCCGAGAAGGGGAAGCTGACGACGGCCAGCGGTCAGCCTTCGGGGCCCAAGACCGCCGGAACACCCTTCGGCAGGACGACGGCCGGCCAGCGGCAGATGAGTGATGAGGCCAAGAAGGCGTACTGGCGCAACACCTACATCCGCCAGAAGCAGCTCGTGGAGTCCATCAAGAAGCGCATCAGGGAGCTCGACCGGGAGATTCCCGGGCTGTGGCGGGATTTCTACGCCTGGGACGATCCGGCCTACCGCGACGGGGTCATCAAGCCCAAGATCGACAAGAAGATGAAGGAGCAGGAGGAGCTCAAGAAGCGCCTCACCGTGGAAGAAAAGCACCTGCCGCAGATCCTCGAAGACGCCCGGCGCGACGGCGCCCTCCCCGGCTGGTTCCGCGACCTGACGTAGCCCGGCCGCGGGTGGCTGCCGGTTCCGGCACCCCCTTCATCGCGGACCGGGAGGATTCCGTCTGTATCGGAAACAGCAGCAGGAGGACGATACGGGAATCGCGCTCCTCGCGCTGTTCACGCAAGTCCCTGTGAACCCCTGGCCCGCTCGTCGTGAAGCGGGCGCCTCACCACCGGGGGATTTGGCCATCAGAAGTACGGACGATACCCCAGGTCTTCCTTCTCGATGGGGCCCTTCTGCTTGAGCTGCTCGATGCCGACGACCGCTTCTTCGCGCGTCGTGAACGCCATCTCGTGCTGGCGGCTCATGATGATGGCCTGCTTGGGGCAGGCGTCGACGCAGTACCCGCAGTAGACGCAGCGGAGCAGGTCGATCTCGAAGGAGAGGGGCCGTTTCTCGTGGTCCACCGGCGCTTCGGGATCCTCCTCGGCGACGATGGTGATGCAGTCGGCGGGACAGGCGGTCTCGCACATGTAGCAGGCCACACAGCGAACCTCGCCCTCCTCGTTGGTCGTCAGGATGTGGCGACCGCGCAGGCGCTCGGAGTACTGGCGCTTGACCTCCGGGTACTCGATGGTGGCCACGTCCCTCTGTCCGAACACATTCCGCAAGAAGTGGCGGAGGGTGACTCGAAGACCGCCGAGGATGGGCCCCAGGTAGATGCGCTCGGCGAAAGGGATCTTCCCACGGTCCACGCTGATTGCCGGTACGTCCTTCATCGGTCCAGCTCCCCTGCAATGATGTTGAGGCTTCCAAGGATGGCGATGGCGTCCGGCACCATCAGGCCCTCGAGCATGTGCGGGTAGGCCTGGTAGATGGCGAAGCACGGGGGGCGGACCTTGATGCGGTACGGCTTCCCGTTGCCATCGGAGACGATGTAGTACCCGAGCTCTCCGTTGGCGCCCTCGGTGAAGTGGTAGGAATCGCCGGCCGGCACCTTGATCCCCTCGAAGATCAGCTTGAAGTGCCAGATCAGGGATTCCATCTCGGTGTAGACCTTCTCCTTGGGGGGGAGGGCGACATGGTGGTCATCGGTGATGACCGGCCCGTCGGGCAGGTTGTCGATGGCCTGCCGGATGATCCGGAGGCTCTGCCGCATCTCTTCCATGCGGACCAGGTAGCGAGCGTAGGTGTCGCCGGTGGAGGCCACCGGGATGTCGAACTCGTACTGCTCGTAGCCCATGTAGGGGTACGCCTTGCGGACGTCGTAGGGGACGCCGCAGGCGCGCAGGCAGGGCCCCGTCCAGCCCCATGCGATGGCCTCTTCGGGCGAGAGGACGCCGACACCCTCGGTCCGGTCACGGAAGATCTTGTTGGCGGTGATCAGCTTGTCCACATCGTCGATGAAAGGTGGGATGTAGTCCAGGAGCCGCCGGACCTGCTCCTCGAAGTCGGCCGGGACGTCGTGGGCCAGCCCGCCGATCCGGGCGTAGGAGACCGTCAGCCTCCCGCCGGCGCAGGATTCCAGGAGACCGTAGATCTCCTCGCGGATCTGGAAGAAGTACCAGAAGTTGGTCAGGGCTCCCAGGTCCACCAAGTTGGCCCCGAGGCATACGGCGTGGTCCATGATGCGGGAGAACTCGGAGAGGATCACCCGGACCACCTGGGCCCTCGGAGGTGCCTCGATCCCCAGCATGTTCTCGACGGCCAGGGCGTACCCCACGCCGTTGATCATGCTGGAGCAGTAGTTGAGCCGGTCGGTGTAGGGGATGACCTGCTGCCAGCCGTGGGTTTCCGACATCTTCTCGAAACACCGGTGGAGATAGCCGATCTCGCTCTCCGCCTTGACGATGGTCTCGCCGTCGAGACGGAGGACGGTCCTCAGGGTCCCGTGGGTCGCCGGGTGGGAAGGCCCCAAATTGATGACCTGGGTCTCCATGTGGTTGTCGTCCTGCAGGGCCTCGCGAGCCCACTCGGGGGTCATGACGTCCTTTTCGGTCAGGAGCCAGCGCTGGCTGGGGTCGTAGTCCTTGCGGAGGGCGTGCCCGTGGAAGGCCTCGTGGGTCAGGATGCGCTTGAGGTTGGGGTGGCCCTCGAAGCGCACGCCGAACATGTCCCACACCTCGCGCTCGAACCAGTCGGCGGCCTTCCAGATGCCGTAGGCCGAGGGGAGGACGGCGTCCTCCTCGCCGACAGCGACCTTGACCCGGTAGCGATCGCCGCTCTTCAGGTTGGCCAGATGGTAGACGACGTCGAAGCGCTGCTCCCGGTCGGGGTAGTCGACACCGCACACATCTGCCAGGAGGTCGCACCGGAAGCGGTCGTCATCGCGCAGCTGCCTCAAGACATCGAGGAGATGACTGCGATCGACGGTGAGCACCGCATGGCCATCGGGGCCCTGCCCGATGGTCTCGACACTGCCCTCCGGAAAGGCGTCAACCAGCGGATGCCGTTCGGTCACGCTTTGGGTGCTTGAGGCGGTCATATTGGGTTTCTCCGTTCTGGATCATCTCCTGAAGCTTGAGGATGCCGTACATCAGGGCCTCGGGCGTCGGAGGACATCCGGGGACGTAGACATCGACGGGGATGAACTCGTCCACCCCCTGGACCACGTGATAGGCGCGGTAGAAGCCGCCCGTGCAGGCGCAGGCGCCCATGGAAATGACGTACTTGGGCTCGGCCATCTGGTCGTAGATCCGCTTGACCGCCGGCGCCATCTTGTCCGTGATGGTGCCGGCGACGATCATCAGGTCCGCCTGACGGGGCGAGAACCGGACCACCTCGGCGCCGAAGCGGGAGAGGTCGTAGTGGGAAGAAACCACCGACATGAACTCGATGGCGCAGCAGGCTGTCCCGAAGGGGAGCGGCCAGAGGCTGTTCTTCCGGACCCACCCCAACATGGCGTCTACCCGGGTCGTGAGCATGGATGAGCTTCCATCTGGCTGGCGCATGAGACCTCCGCGTCGGAACCTTCGTCTCGGGGAACATCCTACTGGACCCGGACTCTGCCCGGTACCGGTTGGCTTCGTCCCTCGCGCGGCATTATACTTTTTTTCACAAGGAGGTGAAGGGATGATCGACGAAAAATTGACGGCCCTGGAGATCATCGGGGTTGCTATTCGTGCCGAAAGGGACACCTACGAGCTCTATTCGGCCATGGCGGCCCAGGTGAGCCAGCCGGAGCTCAAGGTGGAGCTGGAGCGGCTGGCCGGCCAGGAGAGGGAGCACGAGCGCTGGCTGACGGAGTACTACCAGCAGGCGACCGGCGAAGAGGCGCCGCCTCCCGTCCCGGACGTCCAGATCACCATTTTCGGGCCCGAGCTCCACGACGGCATGACCCTTCTCCGGGTTCTCGACGTGGCCATCGAGAAGGAAATCGCCGCCGAGAACGTCTACGCCGAGGCGCAGCGGCGTTCCGACGATCCCTCGGGCAAGCGCCTCCTTGGAGAGCTGGTGGAGTTCGAGCGCGGGCACGCCCGCAAGCTCAGGGTCATGCGGGAGGAGATCGCCCGGAATCCGGCGTGGCAGGAAGACGCCGCCGGCCGGACAATCCAGCTCGAAGGGCCGTAGGAGAGGACGCTTCGATTGAGTCCGCGAGAAGACGTGTCGCCAGTTGCCTGAGACGGCCCGGATCGGGATGGCCCCTCCCCTCCGGCCGGCCCGTCTCCCGCCCCGCCGCAGGGCCTGGAACGTTGAGCACGCTCCGATGGCCGAGGGTGTCGTCCAGGTCGACGCCCGCGGCCTCGTCGCCTACCGGCCAAGGAAACTCATGGCTGGTATTCGATCTGATGCTCCGGGGAGCCATGGAAGCTCGCTCTTTGAGCATTGCACCGGGAAGCTCGGGGTGTGGGTTCGGGAGGCGTCCCGCAACGCATTCCGGCGGGAGCCTCCTGACAGCGAAAGCTGCCCCAACGTCGCTCCCGCTGGAAACGGACGCCGGAGCCAAGGTGAAGGGCAACCCCATCCCGCCCAGGCAAGGGCCAACCCCATCTCGCACAGCCGGCGGGAAGAAATCAGCCGTTCAAACCGGTTGTCCGTGCTGGAGGTGACCATGGTGACGGTGTGGTGGAAGAAGGGGTGCAAGACGTCGAAGAAGGGTATCGAGTACCTGGATTCGAATGGGGTGGAGTACGAGCTCCGGGACATCGTGTCGGATCCGCCGCCGCGGGAGCTGCTGGAGGACCACGTGGGTGGGGAGAGGCTCAAGGCCTTCCTCAACACATCGTCCAAGCCTTACCGGGAGTTGGGCGTCGGGAAGAACATGCCCGGCCGGGAGCGATTGATCGGCCTGATGCTGGAGCACCCCGACCTGATCAAGCGTCCGGTCATCGAGAAGGATGGGCGGGTCAGCTTCGGTTTCGATCCCGAGGCCATCGACCGGGTCATCGGCGCCTGAGCTTCAACCCTCCGCCCGCCGGCGGAACCAGTCGGCGGTTCGTTGGATTCCTTCGGCGATGGAGGTGGCGATCTCAACCCCCAGCTCGCGCTGGATCTTGGCGGCCGAGATGCAGGAGCGGCGCTGCTCACCGGGCATGCCGGGGCCGTGGGTGGCCTTCACGGAGCTGCCCAGGGCCTTTCGGATCTCCTCGTAGAGCTCGTTGACGTTGGTCTCGACACCGGTGCCCACGTTGTAGGTGCGGTACCCGTCGAGGCCGATGGCCGCCCGGTTGGCCTCGACCACGTCGCCCACGTAGACGTAGTCCCGAGTCTGGAGGCCGTCCCCGTGGATGACCGGCTCTCGGCCTGTCAGCAGCCGGTCCATGAAGATCGCCACAACGCCGGCCTCGCCGTGGGGATTCTGGCGTGGGCCGTAGACGTTGGCGTAACGGAGACACGTCACCTGGAGGTCGTACTCGTGGTGGTAGAAGTAGAGGTAGCGCTCCCCGGCCAGCTTGGAGACCCCGTAGGGGGACACCGGCCGCTGGGGATGCTCCTCGTCGGCGGGATGGACGTCCTGCTCACCGTAGATGGCGCCGCCGGTCGAGGCGAAGACCACCTGCCGCAGCGCACCCTTCCGGCCGGCCTCCAGGAGGTTGATCAGCCCGCCGATGTTGACATCCGCATCGAAACGCGGGTCGGCCACGGACCGGCGCACGTCCATCTGGGCGGCGTGGTGTACCAGGATTTCAACGCCCTCCTCTTGGAGAAGCCGCCCCGCCTCCTCGCTCCGGATGTCGAGCACGTGGAGCTCGGCCTTCCCCGGGACGTTCTCCTTCCGTCCGGAGGAGAGGTCGTCGATAATGAGGACGCGGTGGCCGTCCGCCACGAGGGCGTCGGCCACGTGGGAGCCGATGAAGCCGGCGCCGCCGGTGACACAGATGATGGAACCCATGGATTCAATCCCTTCCGCCGAGGCCCGTCTCGTGGCGCTGCCCCCGCTGGCGCGCGGATTCTACCATCGGCCCACCGTCCTGGTGGCGCGGGATCTCCTGGGCAAGCTCCTGATCCGCCGGACGCCCGAGGGCGTCGCGGCCCTCCGGCTGACGGAGGTGGAGGCCTACCTGGGCGTCGACGACCCCGCCTGCCACACCTTCGGCGGCAGGAAGACCCGCCGGACGGCCACCATGTGGGGCGAGGCGGGCCATGCCTACGTTTACCTGATCTACGGCATGTACGACTGCCTCAACGTGGTGACGGTGGGGGAGGGTCACCCCGAGGCCGTCCTGATCCGGGGAGGCGCCCCCGTGGCCGGGGAGGAACTGATGCTCCGCCGCAGGCATGGGCGCCGCCGGCACCTGGCCGACGGCCCCGGCAAGCTCTGCCGCGCCCTGGCCATCACCAGGGAAGACGACGGCGCCGACCTCTGCGATACCGCCTCGGGCCTGTGGATCGCCGACGACGGCACCCGGGTGCCGGTGGGTCGGATCGGAACGGCCCCCCGCGTCGGCGTGGACTACGCCGGAGACGCTGCCGACTGGCCGCTGCGCTTCTTCTGGCGGCCTTGACCCTGTCGCCCGGCTTCTGGTGAGGATCACACTCGCTCGTGGCTGCCATCGCAGAACGGTGGGGTCCGCGTGGCCTTGCACTGGCAGAGAGCGACCGTCCGTTCCTTGGTGATTTCGAACTTGACCGGCGCCAGGCCGAACTCCTTGTGGGCCCCGTCGCAGAACGGGTGTTTTGCAGAGTGACCGCAGGCGCACCACCAGTAGGTGCCGGGCTCCAGTTTCATGACGACGGGTTCCGTGGCCACGATCTTCACCTTGGACATGCTTCGCCTCCTTGCTTTCCTTGTACAACAGGAGCATCGGGCGGCAATTCCACCTGGTGCTGCGGACGGGAGGCGATGGATCGTGCTGTCCCGCCCGATTCCGCGCCCGGCCTCGAGAAACCATGGCCACCGCGCCTCCAGCGAGGCGGCCAGCGTTATCCGGGGGGAGCCGGCTACTTGCTCTTCTTCTTCCCCAAGGAGCGCTCCAGGGTCGTCGCGAGGGTCTCTCCCCGGAGGTCATGGCCCAAGGCGGCGATGGTGCCGTCGGGGGCCACCAGGATGGGGGAGGGGATTCCGGACACCTCGAAGGTCTTGGTTATGGAATCCTTGAAATCACCCTCGAGGATGGCATGTTTCCAGGGCATCTTCCACTTGTCCTTGCGGAAGGTGGCAATGTCCTCCTTGCTGCGGTCCAGGGAGAGGCTGACGATCTGGAGTCCCCTGGGATGGTATGTCTTCCACGCCTCGTGGAGGTTCGGCATCTCGCCGACGCAAGGGGGGCACCAGGTGGCCCAGAAGTCAATCAGAGTCCAGTGGCCCTTGAGGTCGGCATCGCTGAAGCGGGAACCGTCGAGGAGCGTCAGCTCGAAATGGGGTACGGGCTTGCCCACCTGCACCTTCTTGTCCGGGTTGAGCCGGCGCAGCACCCACTTGATGCCGGGCAGATTGGCGTAGTCCTTTTCCAGGGTCTCGTAAATGGACCGCAGCTTGGCGGTGTCTCCGTTCCTCTGGGCCAGCATCCCCTGGCCCGCCAGCGCCCAGGCGCGGACCTGGGGAACGGGATTCTCCTTGACGAAACGTCCGAGCGTCTGATCGGCGTTCTCTCCAAGGGTGGGTACGATCACGGTCAGTGCCGTCGGGCCGAAACCCCAGTGGGGGGAGTCGGGCGGCGCCACCTCGAGAACGGTCTCCATCTCTTGGGAAGTGACCTTGATCCCGGTCGAGGGCCCCTTGGCCACGAGCTGGACGGCGGCGTACTGGCGGAGGGCCGACGGCGAGCCCTCGGCCATGGCCGAATGGACGGCGTCAAGGAGCTCCGAGTTGTCGAAGTGGAAATCCCCCGGGGCTCCGCCGGCCTTGCGTTGCTCGTCGAAGGCCGTGGCGTAGCGCTGCGTCCAGCTCTGGAAGAGGGCCGCCAGGGAGGCCAGCTCGTTCAGATCCTTGTGTCCGTCGTCCCAGACGACCCTGGGCAGCCCCTCGGCGCTGTGGTGCGGCAGCTTTGCCGGGTCGAAGACGATGTGCACCGTGCCGTCCTGCACGGGGACGATGCTGTCGAAATCGCCGCCGCCGTCGTAGGCGTAGCCCTCGGCCATGGTGCCGTTGACGCTGTGGCCGTTGGTGGTGATGCCGATCAGCTCGTAGCCAACCGTCGGCTCGTCGGCGGAGACCGTACCCTCCCAGACCCAGGTGCCGTCCTCCCGCCGCTCCATGGGCACGGCCTTGGAGAAGCTGTGACCGTTCCAGGAACCGGTGACGAGCACCTTGTCGAAGGTCTCGACCCAGGGGTTGGGGGCCAGGGTGGCCTCGAGTGTCGCCGGTTCGGTCCCTTCGAGCAGGACGGGGACGGGGGTCTCCACGTGGTCCACGGCAGCCAGGTACAGGGTGACCGGCGCGCCGGCCGGCACCGAGATCTCGAAGCTTCCGTCGGCCCTGGTGTCCATGGAGACGTCCTCTCCGTCGGGTCGTGTGAAGCCCACGTGCCCGAGGCGGGGTGCGGAGCCATCGGCGGCGAGGATGCGCCCGTGGATGGTGAGGTCCGCCGGACCGGTCCCGGCGGCTGGCTTCTTCTTGCACGCCGGGAACAGGGTCATGGAGGCCACGAGGGCGAACCCCAGGGCCGGTCGTCCGTACCGAAGCAGGTTCATGGAAACACCTCCAGTTCCAGGGTCGTTCCACGGTACCGCCCGCCGCCTTTCCGCGCAAGGGTTGCGTGGCGGGCAAGGAGCTCCCGGGCTGTCGGACTCCCTCTCTCGTGAAAGGGGATGCGGCGCCGTTTCGGGGTACCATTGGATGCAACGTCACGCGGAAGGGGAGGGACGGCTGATGAAAGAGTTCTTTGCAGGGACACGGCCGGGTGATCGGGTCCGGAAGGGGAACACGGAGTTCGATCTTCCCATCCTGTACACCCGGGACGATTCCTTCGCCCTGTTCTTCACCGTGGACCTTCGGGCCGCACGGGAGCTCATGCCCTCGCCCAACCTCCACCCCGTTCGCATGCCGTGGGGGAAGGCGCTGCTGGGGGTCGCCGCCTTCAACTACGTGGACACCACCATCGGTCCCTACGGCGAGGTGGCCGTCGTCATCCCCGTGGTCCACGGGCGGCGGCCGTTGCCGGTGCTGCCGGCGTTGATGGAGGCCGGATACCGCGGCTTCGGCAACCTGGTGCTCCACCTGCCGGTGACGGGAACCGGGCCGCGCGACGCCGGCCGGGGCGTCTGGGGCTACACCAAGTTTGTCGCCGACATGCGTTTCCATATCGGCCCGGAGCGCCTGGCATGCCGGATGGACGAGGGTGACGAGCACATCCTGACCCTCAGCGTTCCCCGGAGGGGCACGATCCGCCGCGACACGAAGCCTCTCGTCACCTACTCGGTGCTCGACGGCCGGCTGATCCGCACCGTCATACCCCAGCGCGCCGTCTTCATGCTCGGACTACGTCCCCGTGGCGCCGCCCTCGAGCTTGGCGGGCATCCGGTCGCCCGCTCCATCGCAGGGCTCGCACCGGCGGCCCGCCCGCTCATGAGCCGCGTCTACCTCTACCGCCCGGCCATCCTCCCCGCCGTCGATGTCGTGGAGGAGGGCGTCGGCCCGCTGGACGGGTACCGGGGCCGGGACCGGACCGGCCGCCACGAGGTCGTCATGACGCCCGTGGAGGGGTGAAGGTGGGCGCCGGGGCCCTCGCCGCAACGGCCCGATTCGCTGCGGGCGAGGTCCCGCCTCACTCAAACAGCCTCCAGGCGGGCATGTAGACGGGATCGCCGCTGTCCTCGTCGACGACGGAGGCGTAGGCGAGGTAGCGGGCCCCCGGGGTCGCCGAGGT